>JBKQIP010000208.1:0-10704 GCA_052148295.1 Acidimicrobiales bacterium | reverse complement strand
GTCGGCCCGACGGAACTCGTGCGCGGCGGCTTGTCCGGCGCGGTCGGCGAAGATCAGGCCACCGGCTGTGTCGGCGAGCGACTCGAAGTCCGACCGTTGGTTGTTGCCGATGTAGGCGAACGCAGGCGCATCGATCGCGACCTGCCGCCCGGTGTCAAAGGGAATAACACTGCCCATGCTTGCATGGTCGCGCGGCGGTGTGACGCGCGCGCGGATGCTCGCGATACTCCCATGGGTTAGCCGTTCGGATGGGATGTTCAGGTCAGGCTGACGCGTCTCCCCCTGAGTTCTCCGGTGTCGCCACGAGGTCTGCGCGGGAAGTGGTCCGTCACCGGCTCAGAGTTCCGGTGCGATCAGCGTCAGAAGCTGAGCGCCGCCCCGAGCACCCCGGCCGCCTCGCGGTCGCGCTCCGGCAGAGCGTGCGCATACCTGTCGAGGGTCATGGTGGCCCGGGCGTGGCCGTGGCGCTCGGCCACAGTCCGAACGTCGACGCCTGCCGCAATGAGCGTGGTCACGGAAAAGTGCCTCAAATCGTGGAACCGGAACGGCCACTGGTCCTCCGGTGCGAGGTCTTTGCGCGTCGCCTTCGGGTTGGACTTGCGGAGCTTTGCGAGCGCCGGCGCCTCCATCTTCTGGCACAGCCTGCCGAAGCGGTGTGTGAACGTGTCGGGATTGGCTGGGACGGCGCCGTTGGCGTTGTAGCTCAGGACGAAAGGATCGGAAACGAGCGGAGACTCGGCCCAGCCCGACAGGTCGTCTATGTCGGCCCATCGCCTCTGAAGCACATCGACGCCGAGGTCGTCGAGAGCGACGTCACGAGACGCGTGGGTCTTGGTAGGTCCGGTGTGTTGCTTTCCCTCGGCCACGGTGAGCGACCTGGAGAAGCGGACGCGGCCGGCGCCGAGATCGACGTCACTCCACCGGAGCGCAACGAGCTCGCCGCGGCGCGCGCCGGTCAGTGCGGCAAGGGCAACCGCTGTGGCCAATACCGGGTCGACATCGACGGCGGCCTTGATCAGCGCTGAGAGTTGGTCCGGCGTCGGCACCACCATCTCCTTGCGTTCCACCTTGGGGGGTGTGGCCCGGGCCGTCGGCGCCGCGTCGATCCAGCCCCATTTGACCGCCTGCCGGCACGCGGCCGACAAGATGGCGTGGTACATGTGCACCGTGGTGGGCGACAGGCCTTCGGCGAGCCAGCGCCGGTACGCGGCATCAAGGGTGTCGCCGCCGAGCTTGTCGAGCCGCACCGATCCGAGCACCGGTCGGATACGGCCCTCGATCTTGCGCTTGTTCTCGTAGAAGGTGCGCGGGCGCTGGCTGATCTCCGCCGCCTCGAGCCACTTGTCGAGGAGCTGGCCGACCGTGGCCGAGGTTCGGTCGAACGTGTCCGCGTCGACTTGAGCGACGAGCTGCGAGAGCGCCTTGCCGGCCTCCTTCTCGGTGCCGTGGAACGTTCGGGTCGCCTGGCGCGGCTTGCCGGTCAGCGGATCGCGACCGGTGAACGCACGCAGCTCCCAATGACCTGGGCTCCGTTCCCGCATCGTCCCGGGTCGCCTGTATCGTGAAGTCCTCGTTGCCACCCTTGCAGCCTAGGCTATTAGGGCAGCTGTAGGGCAGATACGAGTGGTCAGAGCAAAAAATGGCCTCTGACTAGGAAGGGGCTATAGCTCAGTCGGTTAGAGCGCAGCACTGATAATGCTGAGGTCGCAAGTTCGATTCTTGCTAGCCCCACTCGTCACGTCCCTGGTCAGAGACACCTAAGCGCGTGCGATGGCCATGCCAGCCTCGCGCACGCTCGTTAGTTGCCGCCCATGTAATCGCACCACCATAATCGCACCACGACATAATCGCACCACGGGGACAGGGCACACGACCGCACGACCGACAGCCCGGAGGCAAGATGGGGACGTGAACGCGAGCAAGGCGACAGCCCGGCCGAGTTAGGAGCCGTGCCTGGCGAGGGAGACGAGGTCGCGCAGACGCACGCCGTGGGCTTCGCGCCCGAGCGCGGTCTCCATGTTGCCCTGCGGTACGAGCATGCGCAGGCCCCCTGGATGCGTTCGAAAGGTCATCGGCGTCTCGAGTTCGAGGGCCTCGCCGTCGATCCCCGCGTACGCCCTCCCGGAACGGGACCTCACTTCGAACGTCTGGCAGCCGAACTCGAAGGCGTGGCCGCTGCGCGAACCCTGGCCCGCCAGCGCGAGGGTGACCACCTCAGCCGCTTGTACGCCCGTCGCCGCCGTCACGGCGAAGACCCCGAGCTGACCCGTGTCGAGACGGAGGCGCTGGGACGTGTCCGGAGACGCGCCGAGCACGTAGGGGTTGTTCGACACCATGACGAGGAACGACCCATCGACCTCGGTGCCGTCAGGAGTCGTGAACGAGAGATCGAAGGGCTCCTCGGCATCGCCGAGCAACTCGGGGAGTAGCCGCCTTGTCGTGGCCGTTTTGGCGTCCCGATAGCCCTCCTGCTGGACGATGGTGGCGTAGACGCCCAGTGAGACGTTGTTCACGAAGAAGCGACCGTTCACCGTCGCATAGTCCACCCGACGCTCAAGAGCGTCGCGGAAGGCGTACACGCTGTGCCGCGGATCGCGGCGATCCAGCCCGAGGTCGAGGGCGAAGTGGTTCCTGGTCCCCGCGGACACGCACACGAAGGGAAGACCGTGCTCCACGGCGATGGAGGCCATCAGGGCCTGGGAACCGTCCCCGCCGGCCATCCCCAGGCAGTCGGCGCCGCCGGCGATGGCGTCCCGGGCCAGTTGGGCCAGGTCGAGGCCATGGTCGAGCATCACGGTCTCGACGCCAAGGGTGGATGCCAACTCCACCAGCCCGAACTTCTCGACCTTGCCCCCGCCGGACCACGGGTTGCACAACAGGACCGGATGCGCGGGCCGGGCCACCTGGCGTACCCGGCCTGCGGCAGTGGTCCTGAGGCTCGCGGCGAAGGCGGCCCGCGCCGCGGCAGCGGCGACCACAAGGAGCCCAAGACAGATGAGGGCGCGGACGAAGGATTCCCAGTCCTCGTGCCCGGCACCGAGCAACGCAGCCACGAGGAGGCCGGCACCCACGATCATCGCCATGATCCCGTACACGCGGCGCGGTGCACGTTTCGTGATGGCCCACCATCCACCGGCCACGGCCAGCGCGAGGCCGGCCAGCCCCACCATGACATACACGCCGTTGCGAACCAAAAACCCGATGAGGGCGACCGCCAACAGGAAGGTAGCGGCGAGCGAGAGCAGGGCCAGGACACGCTGATAAGGGGCAGGAGTGCGCGCCGATTCACTCATGTGGTGCCGTCGTTCGCCGGCCCGAGCACGCGATGGGGGAATTCCTTCGCGGTCGCGCCTCCGCGACGATGGAGTCTCCGATGTGCTTCGGGTATGGTCATCACAGATGCGGTCGGGGTCTCGTGTCAATCACCCCGTCTTCTTACGTGACGGCATTGTAAACGACGCGGCGTTGCCGAAGGTGGTGCACGGATCGGGGGCACGGTGGGCGAAGGCCCTACGGGGATAACCAGATGGATACCGGGCATCAGGGCCGTTCGGACATACGAGCGGCACTGGGCGCGGTCCGACGTCGTGGCGGGTGTCGTGCTCGCCGCCATCCTGGTTCCTCAGGGGTTGGCCTACGCCGAGTTGGCTGGGCTCCCCCCGGTGACCGGGTTGTACACCTCCATCGGATGCCTCGTCGGCTATGCAGTCTTCGGGCCGTCGCGGATCTTGGTGCTCGGTCCGGATTCGTCTATCTCGCCCATGATCTTCGCCGCTCTGGTGCCACTGCTGGCCGGTGGCGACGTGCATCGAGCCATCGCGCTGGCCGGGATGCTCGCGGTGATGGTCGCGGTGATCGAGATCGGATTGGGCATCGGCCGGTTGGGCTTCGTCGCCGACCTGCTTTCGAGCGAGGTGCAGGTCGGCTACATGAACGGGCTCGCCCTGATCATCATTGTGGGCCAACTGCCCAAGCTCTTCGGCTTTTCGACCGACGCCGAGGGCTTCGGCGAGGAGATCAAGGCCTTCGTCCTCGGCCTCGACGGCACCGTCGGCGCGGCGCTCGTGATCGGCCTGGGGGTGTTGGCCCTCTTGCTGGTGCTGCCCCGGTTCACCAGGGTCGTCCCGGCGGTCCTCATCGGCATCGTGGCGGCGACCGTCGTGTCGGCGATCTTCGACCTGCACGCGCATGGCGTCTCCACCGTCGGCACCCTCCCCAAAGGCGTCCCGGCGCCCTCGATCCCATGGACGAAGTTCGCCGACGTCGGGCCCTTGATGGTGGCGGCCGTGGGCATCACGCTCGTGTCGTTGGCGGACACGATCGCCACCTCCTCGAGCTTCGGGGCCCGCCGGGGAGAGGAGGTGGACCCGAACCAGGAGATGATCGGCATCGGAGCAGCCAACCTCGCGGCGGGCCTCCTCCAGGGCTTCGCGGTATCGACGAGCGGGTCCCGCACCGCGGTCGTCGAGCAGGCCGGCGCAAAGTCCCAGCTCGCATCCTTGGTCGGCGCCGGCATCGTCACCTCGCTGCTGCTGTTCTTCAATTCCTTGCTGGCCGACCTCCCCCAGTCCGCCCTGGCCGCCGTGCTGATCACCGCCGCGCTCTCGCTCCTCGACCTGGAGGTCCTGGTCCGCTACTACCGGGTCCGCAAGAGCGCCCTTGCCCTCTCGGTGGTCGCCAGCCTCGGGGTGATCGTCCTCGGCGTCCTCCAAGGAATCGTCATCGCCGTGATCCTCGCCGTGCTCTTGTTCTTCCGGCGTAGCTGGCAACCCCACGGAGCCGTCCTGGGCGAGGTGGACACCCTGGGTGGATGGCACGATGTCACGCGGTACGCCGAAGCGCGCGAGCTGCCGGGGATCGTGGTCTACCGCTGGGAAGCGCCGCTGTTCTTCGCGAACTCCTCGGCCTTCCGGACCCAGATCCGCCACCACGTCGCCGACCGCCACCCGACGTGGGTCGTCGTCCAGTGTGAGGCGATGACCGACGTCGACGTCTCGGCGGCGAAGATGCTCGAACAACTGGACCGTGAGCTCAACGCCTCGGGCATCCACCTGGCGTTCGTCGAGATGCGCACCCGGCTCCAGGATCTGGTTCTCCGCTACGGCCTGTTCGAGACGCTCGATCGTGACCGTTTCTACCCGACGCTCGCCTCCGCCTTGGCAGCTATCGAGGAGGAGTGAGAACCGCGCGTGGACCCAAGCGCACCCACCGGGTGCAGAACTGCTAAATTTATCGCCGCTTCACGTGAGATCGCTCATGCGATACCACTCGATAGCCATGCGACATGGGGGAGGCAAACGATGAATGAAAAGGGTGAGGGCTGGCTTCTCTTTGCCGCCATCGTGCTGGGGGTCGCCGGCGTCATGCGAATCTTCGACGCCGTCTGGGCGTTCCGCTATCACGGCGTGCTTCCGCAGAACTTCGAAGATGCAATCTTCGGCCACAGCTTGAAGACCTACGGGTGGGTGTACCTCATTGTGGCCATTGTGCTCATCATCTGCGCGGTGGGAGTCGTGGCGAGATCACAGATCAGTCGGTGGATCGGGATCTTCGCCGGAGCGGTGATGGCCATCAGCGCGATCTGGTGGATGCCCTTCTACCCTGTCTGGTCGCTCGTCTACATTTTCGTCGGCATCCTCGTCATCTATGGGCTGGCCGTGTATGGCGGCCGCGAAGTGACCGCGTAGTCTCGAGCCACTCGAGAACGGGAAGGCGAGGCTCATCGCCCTGCCGTGTCCGTGGCGGTAGCCCCGCGGCTCTCTGCGGACGTCGCCACCAACGGACTCCGTATTCCACTGCGAGTCCTCGATGGTCAACCGAGAGCGAGACCCTCGGTTGCTGCGGATTGAGGGGGATCGGGCAGCCTCATCATGCGGAACGAGTTGAACAGACCGAAGAGAGCGGCCAAAAAGGGCACGAACAGGGCGAAGCGAAGGGCGTCGTGCCTGGCGTCGGTATTGATGCTGATTATCTCGTCACGCGTGGCCTTGGGCTGTCCGACGAGCTGGTGATCCAGTTGCGTATTGCTCATCACCTCCGCGTCGTGCTCGAGTACCTGTGCCACCTGCTGCTGCTCGCTGGGGGAGAGCACCGTACTCTGTGAGGCGAGGTGGTTGAAAGACAAGGACAGAGTGGCCAGCATGATGGCGCCAGCGAACGCGAGGCCGAACGAGAGACCGAACGACCCCGCCGCTGAATTGACCCCGGCCGCCTCGCTGACCCCTTCGTCGGAGATGGGCGCCAAGGTGTAGTTGTTCAACTGGGACACGAGTAACCCCAGGCCCGAGCCCACGATCAGCAAGGGAACGATGAGGTACCAGCCCGAGTCCGCCCGGGGTATGAATGGGATGAGGAGCAGCGTTCCCGCCGAAGTCAAAGCGAATCCCGCCCTGATGATGGTCGCCGGACGCCGGTTCCCCGCCTTCCTCCCTGCGAGAAGGGCCACCGCGAACATACTGAGTGACAGTGGCGCCATGGAGAGGCCTGCCTGCATGGCGTTGTATTCGAAGACCATCTGCAGATAGATCGGAAGCGCGATCATCAGCCCACCGAGTGAGATCTGCTGCATCATCTGACCCGTGGCGCCGAATCTGAAGAGCGGCAGCTTGAACAGGCCGGGATCGATCAGGGCCGGTCTTCCGAGTCGTTTCTGGCGCAGGATCCAGAACACAAAGCCCGCCATCGCCCCGCTTCCGATGACGAGTAAGGCGATGACGAACTCGCCACCCTCTTGCCACACCAGAATGCCGAGCACGAGCCCGCCCATGCCGAAGACCGACAGGATCGCACCGACAATGTCGATATGGCGTGGACCGGTGTACGGCACATCTTTGACGAGGCGAATACCAGAGAGAACGATCAGGATGATGAAATCTTCGAGAAGGAACGCGATACGCCACGACAAATACGTGGTGATAAAACCCCCTACCAGGGGACCCACGGCCGCAGCGATCGCCGCAGCCGCGCCGACCAAGGCATAGGCCTTCCTCTGCTCAGCCCCTTCAAAGTTTCCGTGAATGAGCGACTGCATCGCCGGCAAGAGGAGTGACGCGCCGAGGCCGCCGACGATGGCCCAGAAGATGATGATGATCGTGAGGCTCTGCGTCAGCGCCATCGCCAAGGCTCCGGCCGCGTAGCCGAGCAACCCGAGCACGTACGCCTTCTTGCGCCCGATAAGGTCGCCGACCTTGCTCCCGATCAGGATGAATGATGCCGACACCAAGGCCTCGAGCGCTATGGCGGACTGGACGCCACTTGCGGTGGTGCCGATGTCGTGGACAACGGCGGAGATGGAGACGTTCATGATCGAGGTATCCACCACCAGCACGAACATGGCCATGGCCAGCAGGAGAGCGAGACGCTGATTGCCTCCTTTGAGCTGGGGGGCCGCCGGAACGGCCTCTCCGCCGGCCTCCACCGCTCGGTTGTCCTTCCCCTGCGGTGCCGCGCTGGCGGGGTACATCCGAGAACAATGCCACGCGAGGTCGCACTTTTGCCGGTTCACCGAACAGGCGAGAGCCCCATCGTCCATGCGGTTGGGCCCTTGCTCGGGCCCACGCCCGTTCCGGCGATCCGGTCACGCTGGCGGCTTACCTCGGCACGAACGACACGTTCGACCGTTCCATCATGGCCCCTCGTGGCCGTCGTGCGGTGCATGGAGGTTCGCTGCCATCACGGCGCGAGCCTGAGGTGGGTCTAGGCCAAGGTGCCCCGGAGGACGGTGGCAAACTCCTTCGGCTCGTTGACGAAACCGGCATGGCCCCCCGGGAAGTCGATCAGGGGCGTGGCGAGGCGTTGGGCCAGCGCGACGGCCGTGCGCCGGGCGAACTCGCCCTTGGAGGTGGTTCCGCCGGCGACCACGACCCGGGTCGGTGCCGCTTGCAGGGCGGAGAAATCGGGCTGGTAGAGAGCGATGGGCAGAAGGCCATGACCGAAGAAGCGCGCGCTGGTCGCCTCCGCCTCCGCCTCGGCCGAAGACGGCTGCGGCTGCGGCTGCGGCTGCGGCTGCGGCTGGGCATCCTCGTCCGGGGGGCGCAAGTTGATGCCCGTAAAGAGAGCGAACCTCTCCACGCGGCAGCGATGCCGCGCTCTCCGTACGTATGGTAAATCTCGTGCATTCCCGCGCGCGCTTCCTCGGCTTCTGGCAGGAGCAGGGCGAGTGGCGGCTCGTGGGCGATGAGGGTTTCCACGTGGCCGGGGTGGTGGGCGACCAGCGCCAGCCCCGTGACCGCGCCTCCACTGCTGCCAAAGACTGACGCGGGCGCCCCCCCAACCGCCTCCAACACGCGGCGTACGTCGTCGGCCAGCAGGTCCGGCTCGGCGTCCTGGTCGGGGTCGTCGATCGTGCTGCGGGCGAAGCCCCGGGGGTCGTGGGTCACGACCGTATAGGCCTCGGCGAGCAGTGGTGCGATCGGGGCAAACCCCGAGGCGCCCATGGGGTGGCCGACCAGCATGAGCACGGGACCCGAGCCTTCCACCTCGTAGTACAGACGTGCGCCGGGGACCTCCAATGTGTGGCTCGTGGGTACCGGCATCTCCACCTCACTCCTCGGTCCGGGGTCGAGGCCATCCTGTCAGGTCGAGGCCATTCCATGGCAAGGTTGAACGCCCTGGACAGCCGACCTGACATCGAACGCCAGGTAGGGACGACGGAGACAGGCCACCGACAATGAGCCCAATGCATGAGGAGCTGCGGGCCGCCGACTACTCGAGCAAGTCAAGGAGCCATCCAGGGCCTACCACGTTCGCTCCGAGGGCTTCGGCCCGTTGCCCGAGTCGGCGATCCGCTGTGACCAGGGTGACCGGATCCGAGGTCTCCGAAGTGACGTCAATGAGCTTGTCGTCACCGCTGCCGGCGGCATGGAGGACGGTGACGCCGTCGGCCCCGCCGGCCTGCATGCCACCGCGAGCCTTCCCCTCCAGGACCACCACCACGGGTACGGGGAGCCGGCCCGATCCCACGGCGGCCTTCACCTGATCGACGAAGGCGCGGGCTGCTCCCGCTCGGTCCCGCCACCAGCCGGTCGGCCGAGACCCCACGACATTCGCAGCATCGATGAGTAGTACCGCTCCATTTTGATCGGTGCGGCACACGGTGACGGTCAGGCCCGTTGGCGTCGGGCCCGCGCCAGAGATACCAGCATGGCCACTATCCAAACCAGCGCCACCATCAGCAGCAGGAACTTCCCGTCGACGAGGAAGCCGATGGCCAGCGCGATCCCCAGGGCCAGGAGGTAGCGCCAGAACCACACCGACCGCGTCGATGACTTCACTTGGCACTCGACTTCAGCATGGGATCACCTAACCCTGAAGAGATGCCCTATGGACTCGGAGACCGAGAGCGCCCCCGCCTCCGAGGCTCGTCGGACTCGGCGTGGACGGTCTCTTGGATGGCTCCGACCAGTGCACCACCGCTGATGCCTAGCACGATCCCGGACACGAAGGTCAACCAGGAGTTCCGACTGGCGGCAGAACTGTTGGTCCCAGGGACAGGAGCAGGCCGATGACCGCGGCGTCGACGATCGGGGCGACCAGCGCGGCTATGCCCGTCATCTCGGCGCAGATGGCCCGTCAGCTGGGGCTGCGCCCCAGCCGGACGGCGCGTCCGTGATGGACGCCCGGGACGTCGGTGCCGTGGCGCCGAGAATTCGCGGATCTGCCCTTCTCTCGCCGGTCCGATCCTGGGAGGATCTGCGTCATGAGGGGCACCGACCCGCGATGACCGCCGAGACCGCCACGCCGTCGGGATGGGACGGGGACCGGCGACGCCAATGGGAGTGTGAGCAGCACGGTCACTCCTACGGGGTCCGCGTGTCCAGTGGCGTGTTCCGGGGCGAGCCCGACCTTCTGCGCTGCGGCCATTGCGGCAGGCAGTGGCGGGTGATCCCGATCCGATCGGCCGACGACGAGACGGGGCAGGCCGAGCACTGATCGCTCGCCGGCGGTGGTGCGCAAGGGCCGGCTCGGGACGGGAGAGCAGCCCGCGCCCGCCGGAGGGCGAGGCGCGTAAGGTGGGCCGGCGTCGACGCAGCCCGGCAGGGGCGTCGCGGCCACCATGGTGCCGGCGCGGCGCCGGCCGGGCGCCCGGCCCTCACCACGACACGGAGGCTCACATGCAGCTACGACAGATCGGTCACCGCAAGGTCAGCGCCATCGGCCTGGGCGAGATGCCGCTCTCCATAGAGGGACGGCCCGACGAGGCCCGGGCGATGGCCACCATCCACGCGTCGCTCGATGCCGGCGTCACCATCATCGACACGGCGGATGCCTACGCGTTGAACACGGCCGAGCACGGCCACGGGGAACGCCTGGTGGCACGCGCCCTGGCCACGTACGGAAGCTCGACGGATGACGTGCTGGTGGCCACCAAGGGCGGGCACCGCCGTCCCGGTGACGGGAGTTGGACCGTCCACGGGGATCCCGGGTACCTCAAGCAGGCCTGCGACGCATCGCTCCGGGCGCTCGGGGTGGACTCCATCGGCCTGTACCAGTTCCACCGCCCGGACCCCAAGGTCCCCTACGCGGATTCGGTCGGCGCCCTGGCCGACCTCCTCGATGCCGGGAAGATACGGATGGCCGGCATCTCCAACGCCACCGTGGCCCAGATCGACGTGGCCCAGGACGTCCTGGGCGGGCGGCGGGTCAGCGTGCAGAACGAGTTCTCGCCCCGGTTCCGCTCGTCCGAGGGCGAGCTGGCGCACTGCG
>JBKQIP010000207.1:0-4864 GCA_052148295.1 Acidimicrobiales bacterium | reverse complement strand
GACATCATCGGGATGAGCAACCACGATCAGGACGCGCCGGACCCCGTCGTCGGGCGACCAGATGTCCGGCGATGGCGCGTCGCTCAGAGCACACTCTCTTCGGGCATCGGCGTCCAGTCGCCCAGGTCGGCCAGGCGGGGGTCGTTGGAGAACATCTCCACGATGGGAATCCGCAGTCCGAGCCGCCGCTGGATCACCTCTACCTCGACCAGCTGGTTCCACAGGGTCAGGCTCACCACGACGCCGGCCTAGCCGGCGCGGGCGGTACGCCCCGAGCGGTGGAGGTACGCCTTGTGGTCCTCGGGGGGATCCCAGTGGATGACGCAGTCCACGGCCTCGATGTGGAGACCTCTCGCCGCCACATCGGTGGCCACCAGGACGGGCAGCTTGCCGTTGGAGAAGTCGGCCAGGGCCCGCTCCCGGTTGGCCTGGCGCAGGTCACCGTGGATGGCCGCGGCGCGCAACCCCTCCTTCTCGAGGTTCTCGACGAGCCGATCGGCCCCCCGCTTGGTGCGGACGAAGATGAGCGACTTCTCCTGCGAGCGGGCGATGGCGGCTGCCACCTTCACCTTGTCCATCTGGTGCACCTGAATGAAGCGGTGCTCCATGAGCGTCACCGTCTGGGTGGACGACGCCACCTCGTGGAAGACGGGCTCGGTCAGGTAGCGCTGGACGAGCCGGTCGACGGCGCCGTCGAGGGTCGCCGAGAAGAGCAGCGTCTGGTGCGGCGTCTCGAGGCGGCGGAGCACCCACTCGACCTGGGGCATGAAGCCCATGTCGGCCATGCGGTCGGCCTCGTCGAGCACCAACGTCTCGAGCTGGGAGACCGAGATCTCGCCCCGGTCGCCGAGGTCGATCAGCCGCCCCGGCGTGGCGATGACCACGTCGACCCCCTTGTGCAGTCTGGACACCTGCCGGTCGATGTCTGCGCCGCCGTACACCGCCACCGCACGCAGGCCGAGCATTTTGGCCAACGGCTCCAACACGTCGTGCACCTGAACGGCCAACTCGCGCGTGGGAAGGAGGACCAGCGCCAGCGGCCGTGCCGGCCGGACCGGGGATCCGCCGGGAGAGCCCTGCGCATCCCTGGTAGCCTTGGTCCGCTGCAGCAGCGGCACACCAAAGGCGAGGGTCTTGCCCGAACCGGTCTTGGCCTTGCCGCACACGTCCCGCCCGGCCAGTGCGTCGGCGATCGTCAGTGCCTGAATTGGAAAAGCGCTGACGATCCCGTGATCGGCCAGCGCTTTGGTCAACTCTTCGGAGACTCCCAGGGACTCGAACGTCCGGGCCGTCTCGTAGGTGTCATCGGCGGAGAGTTCTACCTCTCCCCCTAGTAAGCCGGCGTGCGCGCCAGCCACCGCGTGAACTGTCATATCTCGCTCTCTCTGTTGTGTGGCGGGACCCTGCGCCAACCAGAGGAGGATGAACGGCCCCGACCCACCAGCCCCGTGCCGGCGGTCGCGCACCTATTGTACCAGCTGGGACCGCACCTCCCTGCGGAGGGGGGTTGACTGATCCGTCACCGGAGCCTGCCTCTCGGGCGGACGCCCTACGATCGCCGAGGGCGGGTGGAGGGGGTGCGATGCGAGTACTGGTCGTCGGAGGAACCGGACCGACGGGGCCGCACGTCGTGCGGGGTCTCCTCGTCCGCGGCCACGACGTGGCCATCCTGCACCGCGGTGTGCACGAACCGGCCGATCTCCCCGAGGTCGAGCACATTCACGGCGATCCGCACTTCCGCGAGTCGAACGACCAGGTGCTCGCCTCCCGCACCTTCGACATCGTGATCGCCATGTACGGTCGGGTGAAGCTTCTCGCCGCGGCGCTCGCCGGACGGTGCGATCAGTTCGTGAGCATCAGCGGAGTGCCGGTCTACCGCGGGTACTTCCCGAGAACCGGGACCCAGTTGCCGATCCCGGTGACCGAGGCCCACCCGGTCGTGGACGACGTCGGGGACGATCCTGCAGTGAGGTTCTCCCACCTGCTCGCCGAGGCCGAAGCGGCGGCCGCCGCGCACCATCGATGCGCCACCATCTTCCGGTTCCCGATGATCTACGGGCCGAACAACGCACGTCTTCACGAGTGGTCGATCGTGCGACGCGTCCGCGACGGGCGCGCCCAGATGATCCTCCCCGACGGCGGCTTCCAGATCCACTCCCGGTGCGCGGCGCGGAACGCCGCGGCGTTCGTGCTCGCGGCAGTCGACCGACCCGAGGTCGCCGCCGGGCAGGTCTATAACTGCGGCGACCCGTACTCCTGGTCCCTCCGCCAATGGGCGGATGCGATCGTCGGCCTCCTCGGAGCAGAGCTGGAGATGATCCCGGTCCCGGCCGTGATCGCCACGGAGGCGGCCACCGCGCTCCTTCCGCTGGCGAACACCACCGCGACGCACTGCGTGTTGAGCACCGAGAAGGCGCAGCACGAGCTCGGCTATCGACCGGTCGTCGACCCGATGGAGGCGCTCGAAGAGGTCCTCGCCTGGTACGAGTCGCGGCCGGACGTCGATCCGCACGCCAACCCGTCGTTCACCGATCGGTTCGACTATGAGACCGAGGACGCCCTCATCGCGGCGTACCGGGCGGCCGTGGGCCGCATCTCCGACGAGATCGAACAGCATCCGGCGCCGGCCGTGCACAGCATGCCGCACCCGAGGTCACCCGGGGCGGTCGACCACCGGGGTCGCTGACCGAGAGGGTCGACCCGCTCCCTGCGGCCCGGGCGGGTCGACCGAGGAGGCGGGGGATCACCTGTGCCAAGCTGTCCCTTCCCCCACGCACTGGAAGGAGCACGGTCGATGGCCACATTGGAGGAAGGTTCCACTGCACCCGCATTCACGCTTCCCGACCAGGACGGCAAGCCGGTGAAGCTCTCCGACTTCAAGGGTCAGCCGGTCATCGTCTACTTCTATCCGGCCGATGACACACCCGGGTGCACCAAGGAAGCCTGCCAGTTCAACGACAACCTGAAGGGCTTCGAGAAGGCGGGCGTGGCCGTGCTCGGGATCTCCCCCGACGGAGCCGAGAAGCACACGAAATTCCGCACCAAGTACAAGCTGAAGTTCCCGCTCCTCACCGATTCGGACAAGAAGGTGATGGAGAAGTACGGCGCCTGGGGCGAGAAGACGATGTACGGCAAGAAGACCGTTGGCACCATCCGCTCCACCTTCCTCGTCGGCCCCAACGGCAAGATCCGACGGGCCTGGCATCACGTACGGGCCGACGGCCATGCCGCCAAGGTGCTCGAGGCCGTAGCCGAGGTCTAGCGCCGCCGCCTAGCGCTGGTGCGAGGGGCACCACCACGTCGTGCGTCCGCCCACGGTGGCCCGTCGAAGCTCGGCGCCGTCCTGGGGGCAGTGCCCGCCCGGACGCCGCTGCTCCATGAGGTCACCCATGTGCGATCCTCCTCGACGTCCGAGTTGGCGCACGGTGGTGCGCACGGCCCCGTGTAGGGCACGCAGCTCCGCGGCGGTGAGTGCGGTGCGGCGGGCCGGGTCCAGGCCGGCCCGCCACAGGATCTCGTCGGCCAACAGGTTGCCGACGCCGGCCAGCCGCCGCTGATCCATCAGGCGGGCCTTGAGCGGCGCCGCACCGGCCACGGCCTGGCCGAGCTGCGCCCGGGTGGCGGTGAGTGCGTCGGGATCCAGTCGGTTCTCGTCGGGCCCGAGCTCCAACGAGCCGAAACGGCGGGGGTCGTGGAGGAGCACACGGCCCCCGTCGGCGAAGGTGACCGACGCCCTGACCCATTTGTCGTCGAACGTCCCCGGGCCGTAGCGCAGGCGGTCGAGCGCCTGGACGCCATCGACCACCAGACCCCCGGTCATGCCGAAACGAACACCCAGGGTCGGCCCGCCGTCGCAGTCGAGCAGCAGCAGCTTCCCCCGGCGCCGGGCGGCCGTGAAGGTGCGGCCGACGAGTGCGCTCGAGAGGGCGCTCACCGTCGTCCCACCCCGACCGTAGCGGGAGTCGACCATCCAGATGCCGTCGATCGGACGTCCGAGCGCCCGTTCGGCCAGGCCGCGGTAGAGCTCGACCTCCAGGATCTCGGGCATCGCCCGACCGTACCGGACGCTGGTGCTGCTGCCGAATATGGTGGGACGATGCCACCCGAGAAGCCCCAGTGGGCCGAGCTGTTCACCGAAGTCGTGACATCCGGTCTGTGCACCGGTTGCTCGGCCTGCGTGATCGCCTGCCCCTACGACGGCCTCGAGTACGACGATGCCGACGGGCCCTACAAGCCCTTCCACATCCTCGCCGAGGGCGGCCCGGACAACTGCACCCACGGCGAGAAGGGGTGCACCCTGTGCACCCGCGCCTGCCCGCGCTTTCGCACCTGGGAGCCCGACATCGAGACCCATCTGTTCGGACGACCGCGCACCGACGAGGAGGTGGCCGGGATCGCCCGTCGTTCGGTGCTGGCGCGGGCGACCGATCCCGAGGTGCTGGCCTGTGGCCAGGACGGCGGGTTGGTCTCGGCCCTGCTGATCTGGGCGTTCGAACACGACGTGATCGACGCCGCGCTGGTCTCGGGCCTGGAGGGCGATGGGTCGACCTGGAAGGCCGTGCCGACGGTGGCCTGGTCGAAGGAGGACGTGCTGGCCACCTCGGGGTCTCGCTACACCTACTCGGCCAACCCCTTGGCCTACTCCGAGGCCATCGCCGGTGGCGCGGAGCGGATCGCTCTGGTCGGCATGGGCTGCCAGGCGTCGGCACCGCCCGTCATGGCGGCGCGCAAGGCCGGCAAGATCGCCCGCCGCTTCACCCTCTCCATCGGCCTCCTTTGCTCCAAGACCTTCGACGACGCCATCTTCCCCGAGCTCTTCGAGGCCAAGTACGGCCTGGCGCGGGCCGACATCGTCAAGATGAAC
>JBKQIP010000206.1:0-16839 GCA_052148295.1 Acidimicrobiales bacterium | reverse complement strand
GCCACGGCCCCCGCCCCCCCCCCACCCCCCGCCCACGCCCCCCCCCCCCCCGGGGGGGCACCCCCGCCCTCTCCAGGACCGCCACGGCACGCGGCCTCGGCCTGAGCCGCGGACCTCACGGGCTGGGAAAATGGGCGCTGCCGGTAGGATCTGACCGCCATGCGCCGGCTCGCCGTCCTTTCGCTGCACACCTCCCCCCTGGCCCAGCCCGGCACGGGCGACGGCGGGGGCATGAACGTCTACGTCCGCGAGCTCACCACGGCACTGGCCCGCTCGGGGGTCTCGTGCGACGTCTTCACCCGGGCCTGGTCGCCCGACCTCCCCGCCGTCGTGCACACCGAACCGGGGTTGCGGGTGCACCACGTCCCCGCCGGTCCCCTCCGCCCCCTGCCCAAGGAGCAGCTCCCCGCCGTGGTGGGCGCCTTCACCGAGGCGGTGCTCGAACGCATGACGGCCCCGGGCCCGCCCGCGCCGGCCGAGGGCGAGGACCTTCCGTTCAGCTCGGTGCACGCCAACTACTGGCTGTCGGGGCTCTCGGGCCACGTCATCAAGCACGAGCTCAACCTTCCCCTCGTGTGCACCTTCCACACCCTCGACCGGGTCAAGGCCGAGTTCATGCCCGAAGAGGTCGAGGCCGACATGCCCCACCGGCGGGCCGAGGCGGAGTCGTCCATCATCGAATGCTCCGATGCCGTGCTGGCGTCGTGCACCGTCGAGGCCGAACAGATCGCCTCGCTCTACGGCGCCGAGCCCGGCCGCATTCGCATCGTCCCCCCCGGCGTGGACCACGCCTTCTTCGGGCCGGGCCACCGGCCCCAGGCCCGGCGGGCGCTCGGGCTCCCGCTCGACGGCCGCCTGCTTCTCTTCGTGGGCCGGATCCAGCCCCTCAAGTGCGCCGACATGGCGGTCGAGACGCTGGCCGAGCTGACCGAGTCGGGCGCCGAGACCTACCACCTGGTGGTGGTGGGCGGCCCCAGCGGGCCCCACGGTGAGAAGGCGCTCGGTGGGCTCCGTGATCTGGCCGACGCCCGTGGCGTGCGCCACCTCGTGCATTTCGTCGACCCGCAGCCGCATGAGCTCCTGTCCTCGTACTACCGGGCCGCCGACGTGTGCATCGTCCCCAGCCGGTCCGAGTCGTTCGGCCTGGTCGCCCTCGAGGCGGCCGCCTGCGGCACCCCGGTGGTGGCGTCGGCCGTGGGGGGACTGACCACCCTGGTCGACCACGGGCACACCGGCTTCCTGGTCGAAGACCCCACGCCCCTCCGCTATGCGGCCGCGGTCCGGCGGATCGTCGACGAGCCGCTGCTGGCCGAGCGCTTCTCCACCGCGTCGGTGCTGAACGCCCGCCGCTACACCTGGCGGGCGGCGGCGGGGGCGTTGCTGGACCTGGACGACGAGTTGGGCTCGAGCCGCCTCGTCGAGTGCAGCTGATCGATCGACGACGCGGGTGCCGATCGTCGACCTCCCCGAAGAAGAGGAGATGGCCGCCGCCGTCTGCTGCATCGACGCCTGGGTGCAGCGGGAGCTGGCCGCCGGCGGGCTCCTGGTGGCGGCCGAGCGGCAGGACGTCACCGATCGCACGGCGTCGCAGCGCTGGTACCTCCGCTTCAAGGGTGAGGAGAAGGACTTCATCACCGTCTGGTTCACCCTGCGGCAGCGCACGCTGCACCACGAGACGCAGTTCATGCCGGCGCCCGAGGAGAACGTCGAGGACACGTTCGCGTACCTGTTGCGCTCCAACGCCAGCCTCTACGGGATGTGGTTCTGCCTCGGACCCGAAGATGCCGTCTACCTGGTCGGGAAGGTGCCCGCGGCGCAGATCGACGACGACGAGCTCGACCGGATCGCCGGGTCCTCGGTGCTCTACGTCGACGATCATTTCCCGACGGCGATGACCATGGGCTACGGATCGGTCTACCGGCGCCGACCCCGCCGCTCCTGACCGCCGCTCCTCCGGGCCGCGCCCCGCCCGCCTTCTGGCCGGGGTCCCGAGACGGAGCCGGCCGCTCGCATTCTGTAACGTCCAGTCCGTGCCGGTCACGCTACTCATCGTCGGAGGCGGGAAGATGGGCGGCGCCCTGCTCGGCGGGCTGGTGCGTTCGGGCCGGGTGGCGGCCGACCAGATCGCCGTGGTCGAGCCGCGGGACGATCGGCGCCGGGAGCTGGCCGCGCAGTACCCGGGTCTGACGGTCTGCGACGTGCCGGAGGCCGGCCTGCTGGGCGACGGCGGCCCCGGCGGCCCCGGCGAGCGGGGCGACCGCGGTGGGGCCGTGCTGGCCGTGAAGCCGGACGCGGCCGAGGGTGCGTGCCGGGTGCTCGGGGCGGTCGGGGTCGGACGGGTCCTCTCCATCGTCGCCGGCATCTCCTCCCAGCGGCTCGAGACGGCGCTCGGCGGCGAGCCCTCGGTGGTGCGGGCCATGCCCAACACGCCGGCCCTGGTCGGTGCCGGGGCCACGGCCATCTCGGGTGGATCCCGCGCCACCGCCGCCGACCTGGCCTGGGCGGAGGACGTGATGACCTCCGTCGGCACCGTGGTCCGGGTGCCCGAGCGCCTGCTGGACGCGGTGACCGGGCTGTCGGGTTCGGGCCCGGCGTACGTCTTCTTGGTGGCCGAGTCGCTCATCGAGGCCGGGGTCCACATGGGCCTGGCCCGGGAGCTCAGCCGAGACCTCGTGGTCCAGACCATGCTCGGATCGGCCCGCCTGCTCTCCGAGACGGGCGAGGAGCCCGAGGCCCTGCGGGCCATGGTCACCTCTCCGGGCGGCACCACCGCCGCCGGGATACGGACCCTCGAGGCGCGCGCGGTGCGCTCGGCCTTCATGGAGGCCGTGGCGGCGGCCACGGAGCGTTCCCGCTCCCTGCACCGCTCCTGAGCCTCCCGCTTTTCCCCGGGGCGGAATGGGCCTACCATCCTGGCCCGGGAGGAGAATCGTGGCGACGACTGAAGACCTGGGCTCCGGGCAGCATCCCTTCATGACAGTCAGCGAGGTGGCCGAGTCCCTGCGGGTCTCGACCATGACCGTCTACCGCCTCATCAACGGGGGCGAGCTCCCGGCGGCCCGCATCGGGCGGTCGTTCCGGGTGCGGTCCGAGGACCTGCAGAGATTCGTGGTCGACCACCTCACCCGCGCCGGCTGAGCTCCAGGGGCCGACCCGGGTTGCCTCGACATGACGCCGTGTCGGCGCCGGGGCGCACCGTGTTCTTCCTCTCCGACTACGGCACGCGCGACGAGTTCGTGGGCGTGGTCCACGCCGTGCTGGCGGCCGCCGCACCCGGCGCCACCGTCGTCGATCTGACCCATCGCATCCCGGCCTTCGACGTGCGCGCCGGCGCCCACACGTTGACCCGCGCCGTGCCCCACCTGGGCCCGGGCGTGGTCCTGGCCGTGGTCGATCCCGGCGTCGGCTCGGCGCGCCGGGGCCTGTGCCTCCGGTGCGAGGCGGTCGGCGTCGGACCCACCTTCTTCGTCGGCCCGGACAACGGCCTCCTCGTCGGCGCGGCCGAGATGGTCGGGAAGGGGTCGATCGCCGGCGCCGTGGCGCTGGCTCGCCCCGATGCCGCCGGCCCGGCCCGGCGCACCTTCGACGGGCGCGATCTGTTCGCACCGGCCGCGGCTGCGCTCTGCACGGGCACGCCGCCAGAGGATCTCGGTGACGCCGTCGATCCGGCCACCCTGGTCCGGCTGCCCGATGGCGTGGTGGAACCGGGACGCCTGGCCGACGGCCGAGCCTGCTTGCGGACCGAGGTCACCTGGGTGGATCACTTCGGCAACGTGCAGCTGGCGGCCAGGCGGGGCGACGCCGAGGCGGCCGGCCTCTCGCCGGCGGCGACGGTCGGCGTCACGGCGATCGTCGAGAGTGATCTGGCCAGCCGGTCCCGACTCCCCGCCACCCTGGTGAGCGATGGGGCCGTGCTCCGATGCGTGTCCACCTTCGCCGACCTCGAGCGCGGGGAGCTGGGCCTCCTGGTGGACGCCAACGACCACCTGGCCGTGGTGGCGGGGCAAGCCTCGGCCGGGCACTGGCTCAACGTGGTGGCTGGCGAGCTGGTCTTGCTGGCGTGGTGAGAGCTCGTGTTGCTGGGGTGGTGAACGTCGTCACGCCGGACCGAGGAGGCGGTCGCGAGATTTGGTGCCCGGCCCGGGGTGATCGATACCATCCGAACCCGTGAGCGCAGATCCCCCCACGCCCTCCAAGCGCATTCCCGAGGCCACCGTGGTGCGGCTTCCGGTCTACCAGCGCATCTTGGACGAGCTCGTGCGCAACGGGACCTCCACCGTCTCGTCCGAGCAGCTGGCGGCCCTGGCCCGGGTCAATGCGGCGAAGGTGCGCAAGGACCTGTCCCTCCTCGGGTCCTTCGGCACCCGGGGATCGGGCTACGACCCGGAGTTCCTCCTCTCCCAGATCGAGCGGGCCCTGGGGGTCGACGAGAACTGGCCCGTGGCGGTGGTGGGCATCGGCAATCTGGGACGCGCGCTCACCAACTCGCAGGGCTTCGCCTCGCGCGGCTTCCAGGTGACCGCCCTCTTCGACGTCGATCCCGCCGTGGTGGGCCAGGAGATCCGGGGCATCGTGGTGCGGCACATGGACGAGATCCCCCACCTGGCGTCCTCGGAGCGGCCCGCCATCGGCGTCATCACGACGCCCGGCTGGGCGGCGCAGCAGGTGGCCGACACCCTGATCAAGGTCGGGGTCACCTCGCTCCTCAATTTCGCGCCCCGCGTCCTCACCGTGCCGCCGCACGTGCACCTTCGCTACGTCGACCTCTCCATCGAGTTGCAGGTTCTCGGGTTCTACCGGTCCCGGCGCGACGGCTCCGACCGGGGTCGGACCGCCGCCGGGCACCGCGTTCCCATGATCCGCTCGGTGGGGCTGTCGCCCTCGTCGGACATGGACTGACGGCCCGGCGCCGGGGTGCCCGTCGGTGCCCCGGACCAGGTGACTGGCACACCAGGCCCCGGGACGGGCAAGCTTGTCACCCGACCCAGGAGGGTTCCGTGTCCGTCGTCGTCGTAGGGCTCCAGCACCAGCAGGCTCCCCTCTCGCTGCTCGAGGAGGTGGCGATCAGCGACACCGATCTGCACAAGGTGTTGGGTTCGCTCCGTCACTGCCGGAACCTCGAGGAGACGGTCGTCCTCTCCACCTGCCTGCGGACCGAGATCTATGCCGTGGTGGACCGCTTCCACGATGCGGTGGCCGAGGTGTACGACGTCCTGGCCGCCCACTCCGGGGTGACGACCGCCCAGCTCGAGGCGTGTGCCGTCGTCCGCTTCGACGATGACGTGACCGCGCACCTCTTCTCCGTCACCTCAGGTCTCGAGTCGACGGTGCTCGGTGAGAGCGAGGTGGTGGGCCAGGTGCGGCGGGCCTTCGAGCACGCCCGGGACGAGGGCATGTCGGGGCCGGTCCTCTCCGCCCTGTTCCAACATGCGCTCCAGACCGGCAAGCGCGTCCGGACCGAGACGGGCATCGCGCGCGGCACGACGTCCTTCTCCTACGCCGCCGTGGCCGTGGCCCGGGGCGAGGGTGGCCTCGAACTGCGCGACCAGCGCGTGGTCGTGGTCGGCGCCGGCGAGATGGGCTTGGGCGTCTGCCGTGCGCTCTGCGACATTCCCCCCGGGGCGGCGCCCCGTTCGATCGTGGTCGTGAACCGGTCCCTGTCCCGAGCCGAGGACCTGGTGCGACAGACCGGCGGGACCCATCTCCGTGCCACCGCCCTCGAGGAGGTCCACCGGGAGCTGGCCCGGGCCGACGTCGTGCTGGCGGCGGTGGCCGCAGAGTCCCACGTGCTGACGCCGGTGCACTTCTCGGGGGTCGCCGCGCCCATGCTGGTGATCGACCTGGGCGTCCCGCGCAACGTCGATCCCGCGGTCGGCACGCTCGCTCCCGTCACCCTGCTCGACATGGACACCCTCGGTGCGTCGGTCGCCGCCGCGCTGGACGATCGTCAGGAGGAGGCTCAGGCGGCGCGGGTCATCGTCTCCGAGGAGGTCGAGCGCTACCGGACCGCCAGCCGCCAGCGCGGGGCGGCTCCGGTCATCGCCGCCCTGCGGGCCCGCCTCGAGTCGCTGCGGGAGGCCGAGTTGGAGCGGCACCGGGCCCAACTGGCGGACCTGACCGAGGCCGAGTGGGAGCAGGTCGACGCCGCCACCCGGGCCGTGCTGGCCAAGGTGCTGCACGAGCCCACCATGCTCTTGAAGGAGACCGCAGGCTCCTCGCGCGGCGAACGCCTGGTCGAGGCGTTGCGCATCCTCTTCGATCTGTAGGCCCGGTGACCGGCACGCTGCGCCTGGCCACCCGCCGGTCACCGCTGGCGCGGCGCCAGGCCGGCGCGGTGGCCGATGCCCTGCGCGCCGCCCACCCCGGGCTGGCGGTGGACATCGTCGCGGTGCGGACCCGGGGCGACGAGCTCTCCGCCCCCCTCGCCCAGCTGGGGGGTCAGGGCATCTTCGCCACCGAGGTCGAGGCGGCGGTGGGCGACGGCCGGGCGCACGCCGCGGTCCACTCCGCCAAGGACATGACGTCGGTCATGGCCGACGGCTTCGTGCTCGCCGCCGTACCGGCGCGCGCGGACCCCCGTGACGGTCTGGTCGGCTGCCGCCTGGCCGATCTTCCCCCCGGCGGGCTCGTGGCCACCGGGTCGGCCCGCCGCCGCGCCCAGCTGGCCTATCTCCGTCCCGATCTGAGCTTCACCGAGATCAGGGGGAACATGGAGCGCCGCGTCGCCATCGGCGAGAGCGACTCGGTGACCGCCGTGGTGGTGGCGGTGGCCGCCATGGAGCGGCTGGGATGGTCGGCCCGGCTGACCGACCGCATCGACCCCGTCGACGTGCTGCCCCAGGCGGGCCAGGGTGCCATCGCGGTGCAGTGCCGCGCCGACGACGGTGCCACCCGCGACCTCCTCTCGTCCATCGACGACGAGCCTTCCCATCGAGCCGTGCGGGCCGAGCGGGCCGTGCTGGCCGCGCTGGGCGGCAGCTGCACCGTCCCGGTCGGAGCCTGGGCGCAGAGCGCCCCGGGATCGGAGCTGCACGTCCAGGGGCTGGTGGCCAGCGCCGACGGGCGCACGGTGATCCGCACGGGGCGCACCGGCGACGATCCCGACGCGCTGGGCCTGGCGGTGGCGCGGGCGCTGCTGGTCGACGCCGGGGGGTCGGGCATCGACGGGTTCGAGCGGGCCGGCGGGGTGCTGGCGGCCCCATCGGGGGGCGTGTGACCGTCTACCTGGTCGGGGCCGGCCCCGGTGACCCGGGACTGTTGACCCGGCGGGGCGCCGACCTCCTGTCCCGGGCCGACGTGGTCGTTTACGACCGCCTGGTGCATCACGCGCTGGTCGGGCTGGCGCCGGACGGGGCCGAGCTGATCGACGTCGGCAAGCGACCCGGCGCCCCGCCGCCGGGCGCGGACCGCCAGGAGGAGATCAACCGGCTCCTCGTCCGGCACGGCCGGCGCAGCCAGACGGTGATCCGGTTGAAGGGGGGCGATCCGTTCCTCTTCGGCCGGGGCGGCGAGGAGGCGCAGGTCCTGACCGAGGCGGGCGTGCCGTGGCAGGTCGTCCCGGGCGTCTCCTCCGCCCTGGCCGTGCCGGCCGCGGCGGGTGTCCCGGTCACCCACCGGGGACTGGCATCATCGGTGACCGTGGTCACCGGCCGGGTGGGGGACCCCGCCGCGCCGGGCGGCGTCGACTGGGAGGCGCTGGCCCGGGTGGGGGGCACGCTGGTGATCCTGATGGGGATGACGACGCGGGCCGAGATCGCCGCGGCACTCCAACGGGGCGGCAAGACGCCCGACACGCCGACGGCGGTGATCGAGCGCGGCACCACGGCGGACCAGCGCGTCGTGCGCACCACGCTCGACCGCCTGGCCGAGGTCGACCTCGGTGCACCGGCGGTGATCGTGGTGGGGCCGGTCGCCGCGCTGGGGGCCGGGGGACGGGCGTCTACGGGGGGGCCGCTCTCGGGTCGTGCCGTCGTGGTCACCCGATCGGGACCCCGGGCTCGGGGGCTGGTGGACGCCCTCGGCGGGGCGGGGGCCGAGGCGATCGAGGTGGGGCTGACCGGGGTCGCCGACCCGACCGACGGAGGCGCGGCCCTGCGGGAGGCGTTGGCCGACGTGCAGCGCTGCCGCTGGGTGGTCCTGACCTCGGTCAACGCGGTGGATCGCGTGATGGGATCGCTGCGCGACGCCCGGGAGCTGAGCCGGAGCGGCGTGGCCGCGGTGGGCCCCGCCACCGCCCGCGCCCTGCGCGCCGCGGGCGTGGAGCCCGACCTGGTGCCGGCCGAGCACCGGGCCGAGGGGCTGGTGGCGGCGTTCCCCGAGGCCGACCGCGCCTCGGGAGCGACCCGCGTCCTGTTCCCGGGCGCGGACCAGGCGCCCTCGACGATCCCCGACGGCCTGGCGGCCAAGGGATGGGACGTCCACCAGGTGGTGGCCTACCGCACGGTGGTGCTGCCGCCGCCGGCCCCCGAGCGGCTGGCCGGCCTAGCCGCCGCCGACGCGGTGGTGCTGACCGCACCGTCGTCGGCCCGCGCCCTGGTGGCGCTGCGCGGACCCGACGGAGGGCCCCTGGCCGTGCCGCCCCTGGCCGTGTGCATCGGTCCGACCACGGCCGCCGCCGCCCGGGCGCTCGGGTGGCGCCGGGTCCGCGAGGCGGCCGATCCCACGCCCGAGGGGATCGTCGCCGCGCTGGTGCGCCACCTGGGTGAATCCCCGCCCCACGGCCCGTAGGCTGGGCCGTCATGCCCACGGCCGCGCCTCCCCCCGCAGCGCCCGCCGGTGGTCCCGGGTTCCCGGCCCGGCGGCTGCGACGCCTGCGTCGCACGCCGGCCCTCCGCCGTCTGGTGGCCGAGGCCCGGGTCGGGGTGGACGACCTGATCGCGCCGCTGTTCGTGCGGGAGGGGATCGCGGGGCCCGTGCCCATCGCCTCCATGCCGGGCCAGGTCCAACACTCCGTCGACTCCCTGGTGGTGGAGGCCAAGCGCCTCCTCTCGCTCGGCCTGCCCGGCCTGATGCTCTTCGGCGTGCCCGTCACCAAGGACGCCAGCGGGACCGAGGCCTGGAACCCCGACGGGATCGTGCCGCGGGCCCTGCGGGCGCTGCGCGACGCGGTGGGCGACGACCTGGTGGTCATGGCCGATCTCTGCCTCGACGAGTACACCGACCACGGCCACTGTGGCGTGCTCGGACCCGATGGTGAGGTCCTCAACGACCCGACCCTCGAGCTGTACGGGCGCATCGCCGTGGCCCAGGCCGAGGCCGGGGCCGACGTGGTGGCGCCCAGCGGCATGATGGACGGCCAGGTGGCGGCCATCCGGCGAGCGCTGGACGCGGGGGGACACGACCAGACGGCCATTCTGGCCTACGCGGCCAAATTCGCCTCTGCCCTCTACGGCCCCTTCCGGGACGCCGTCGACGTCACCATCGCCGGGGGAGGCGACCGCCGCTCCTACCAGCAGGACCCGCACAACCGCCGCGAAGCCCTGCTCGAGATCGCCCAGGACGTGTCCGAGGGCGCCGACATGGTCATGGTCAAGCCCGCCATGACCTCCCTCGACGTGATCGCCGTGGCCCGGCGCGGGGTGCGGGTGCCGGTGGCGGCGTACCAGGTGAGCGGCGAGTACGCCATGGTGCAGGCCGCCGCGGCCGCCGGTTGGATCGACGGTCCGGCCGTTGCGCTGGAGCAGCTGATCGCGCTCAAGCGGGCCGGGGCGGACTTCATCCTGACCTACTTCGCGACGGCGGTGGCCGAGGCGCTCGGTGCCTGAGCAGCCCCCGATGTCGAACGCCCGGTGGTTCGCCCGGGCCCGCCGCGTCCTCCCCGGTGGTGTCGACTCCCCGGTCCGGTCCTTCTCCTCGGTCGGCGGGACGCCCTATACCGTGGTGCGGGGTGAGGGCCCCTTCGTGGTCGACGCCGAGGGTACGCGCTACATCGACCTGGTGCAGTCCTACGGGGCCGTGCTGCTGGGTCACGCCCACCCCGTGGTGACCGAGGCCATCGCCCGGGCCGCCGCGCTGGGGACCACCTTCGGGGCGCCCACCCCGGGGGAGGTCCTGCTGGCCGAGGCCATCTGCGATCGCGTGCCCGGTTGCGAGCAGGTGCGCCTGGTCTCGTCGGGCACCGAGGCGGCCATGAGCGCGGTGCGCCTGGCCCGGGGCGCCACCGGACGGGACCGGGTGGTCAAGTTCGACGGCTGCTACCACGGCCACTCCGACGGCCTGCTGGCCGGCGGCGGGAGCGGCGTGGCCACCCTCGGGCTGCCCGGATCGGCGGGTGTCCCGCCGGGGGCGGTGGCGGCCACGTTGGTCGTTCCCTACAACGTGGTGCCCGAACTGAGCGAGCAGGTGGCGTGCGTCATCGTCGAGCCGGTGCCGGCCAACATGAACCTGGTGGCGCCCCGGGCGGGGTTCCTGGCCGAACTGCGGGCGGCCTGCGACGCGGTGGGGGCGCTGCTGATCTTCGACGAGGTGATCACCGGATTCCGGATCGGCCCCGGCGGTGCGACGGCCTGGTCCGGGGTCACCCCCGATCTGTGGTGCTTCGGGAAGGTCATCGGGGGAGGACTCCCCGTCGGGGCGTTCGCCGGAAGCCGGGCACTTCTGGCCGAACTGGCGCCGGAGGGCCCGGTGTACCAGGCCGGCACGCTCTCGGGTAACCCGTTGGCCACGGCGGCCGGCCTGGCCGTGCTCACCCACCTGAGCGGGACCGACTACGACGATCTCGGGGCGCGGGCGGCCTCGTTCGCGTCGGCCCTGTCCTCGGCCGTCGCCGCCGGCGGGCTGGACGTCGTCGCCCCCTCGGTGGGCCCGCTGGTCGGCCTCTTCGTGGCCCCGGCCCACGGCGGCGGAACGGCCCCGGTGGACTACCCGACGGCGCGCCGCTGGGGCGCCAACGGCGTCTACGCCCACTTCTTCCACGCCATGCTGCGCCGGGGCGTGGCCCTGCCCCCGGGACCCTACGAGGTCCTGTTCCCGGGCCTGGCCCACGGTGACGACCTGCTCGAGCAGGTTGTCGAGGCCGCCGGCGAGGCGGCGGCGGAAGTGGCCCGCCACCACTAGCGCCGGCGGGCCGCACCGGCGGGGCGCTCCACCCCGAACCCGGGCCCTTGTGCGCCACGGTAACTGAGCATATGCTTTGAGCATCTAGTCAGGAAGGAGCGGGACGTGGCCAAGGCCGGGGCACCGAGCAGGTTGGGCGGGCGGGGCGCCCCACGGTCGGCGGAGACGCGGCGGCGCCTGGTCGCCGCCGCGGTGGAGACCCTGAAAGAGGAGGGCTACGTCGGGGCCAGCGCCCGGGCCATCGCCGAGCGAGCCGGGTCCACCCAGGGCCTGATCTTCTACCACTTCGGGTCGGTCACCAACCTGCTGCTGGCCGCCCTCGACTCGGTCAGCGCCGAGCGCCTCGAGCACTACTCGGCGGCCGTGGCCGGGGTCACGTCACCGACGGAACTGGTGGAGGTGGCCACGGCCATCTTCCGCGAGGACCTGCGGGCCGGGTACGTCACCGTCCTGGTCGAGATGATCGCCGGTGCCACCTCGACGCCCGGGCTCGGTCCGGCCGTGGCCGCCCGCATCGGGCCGTGGACCGAGTTCACCCAACGGGCGATCGAGGGGCAGTGGCGGGGCACCCCGCTGGCGGCGGTGGTCCCGGCCCGCGACGTCGCCTACGGCGTCGTCGCGCTGTACCTCGGGCTCGAGATGCTGACCCACCTCGACGGTGACCCGAGCCCCGCCCTGGGCCTGCTGGCCCAGGCCCGGAACCTGGCCGGCCTCGTGGAGGCCGTGAGCGGACCGCCGCCGGCCGCGGGGGCCACATGACGACGTCGGCCCCGCCCTCGCCCCGGCGCACCCCGGTCGCCGGGGACACCGGGCTCGACGTGGTGACCGGGGCGTTCGGCTACTCGGGTCGCGCCATCGCCGCCCGGCTGCTCGAGTCCGGCCGCCGCGTCCGTACCCTGACCGGGCACGCCGGCCGCGCCCCCGCGGGCTCACCGATCGACGTGGCCCCGCTCGACTTCGACGACCAGCTCGGCCTGGCGGCGTCCCTCGAGGGAGCGACCACCCTCTACAACACCTACTGGGTGCGCTTCGCCCACGGACGCACCAATCACGATCTGGCCGTGGCCCATTCCCGGACGCTGTTCGGGGCCGCCCAGATGGCCGGCGTGCAACGCATCGTCCACGTGAGCATCACGCACCCCAGTGCCGCGTCGCCGTGGCCGTACTTCCGGGGCAAGGCCCTGGTCGAACGCGCGCTGGCCGAGAGCGGGATCTCCTTCGCCGTCCTCCGCCCGGCCATCCTCTTCGGGGGCGACGGCGTCCTCATCAACAACATCGCCTGGCTGCTGCGTCACCTCCCCGTGTTCGCCGTCGGCGGCCGCGGTGACTACCGGGTCCGGGGCATCCACGTGGACGACTTGGCGCAGCTCTGCGTCGAGCGGGGCACCGCCCGCGCCGACAGCGTGGCCGACGCCGTCGGGCCCGAGCGCCCGACCTTCGACGAGCTGGTCTCCTCGGTCCGCCACGCCGTCGGGAGCCGGGCCCGCATCGTCCACGTGCCCGGCGCCGCCCTGCCGGTGCTCTCGCGCGGCCTCGGTCTGGCCCTCCACGACGTGCTCTTGACGCGGGAGGAGTACCAGACGATGGCCCGGGGCATGGCCGACACCGACGGTCCCTCCACCGGATGGACGGTCTTTTCGACCTGGTTGGCGGAGCACGGCGCGGGCTTGGGGCTTCGCTACGCCAACGAGCTCGAGCGCCACTTCTGACGTCGGGAGCGCCGCCGGGAGCGCCGCCGCCACGGTGAGGGCCCGCCATCGGGTCACCGCCGTGGCCCTGTCGGTCGCCGCACTGCTCGTCGTCGCCGGTGCCCGGTCGGGCGGGCTGACCCGCTCCCCGACGCCGGCGTGAGCGGGCGGTACGCTCGGTCCGAGTGGAGCTGCTGGCCGAGGGGCGCATGGCCGAGGTGTTCGTGTGGGGCGAGGGCACCGTGGTCAAGCTCGACCGCCCCGAGTGGAGCGGCGTCGGGGCCTTCGAATCCGAGGTGCTGGTGCGGGCGGAGGCGGCGGGACTCCCGGTGGCCCGATCACACGGCGTGGTCACGGTCGACGGGCGCTGCGGGGTCGTGCTGGACCGCATCGAGGGGCCGACGCTGCACCAGGTGCTCGAGCTCGAGGAGGGCGAGCCCGAGGTCCTGGCGCTGGCCGAGCGGTTCGTGCGGCTCCAGCGCGACATCAACGCGTCCGTCCTTCAGGGTCTGCCCGACCTGGTGGCGCGCCTGGGGCGGGAGCTGGCCCAGAGCGGCCTCCCCGCCTCGGTGGTCGGGGAATTGACGGACCTGCTCGGAGCGCTCGACGACGGTCGGCGGGGCGTCTGCCACTTCGACTTCCATCCCGACAACGTGCTGGTCGGTCCGCAGGGGTGGATCGTCATCGATTGGGTCACCGCCGCCGCCGGCCCACCGGTGGCCGACCTGGCCCGGACGCTCGTGCTGCGGGGGAACTTCGCGGTCCCGCCGCTGTACGAGTTCATGCAGGCGGTGCGCCGGCACGGCCTGGTCGAGCGCGGCGTGGGCGAGGCGGTGTGCGACGACTGGGTCCGCGTGGTGGCGGGGGCCCGCCTGGCCGAGGGTTTCGACGGGGCCTACGCCGAGTGGTTGGGCGAGCTGGCCCAGGGCCGGCTCCGCCTGTTCATCTGAGCTTCATCCGAGGCGGGCGGCCTCCGGCTCCGGAGCCTGGTCGGGGAGGAGGCGGGACACCAGCTCCATGCCCCGGAAGGCCAGCTCGGCCGGGCCGAGGGCGTCGGGACGCATGAGGTTGGCCATGATCCGCAGCAGCTGGTTCATGACGAAGTCCGAGCGCATGCCCAGCCCGACGCAGGCCCGCATGGCCTGGGGGTTGGAGATCATGTGGACGAAGGCCCGCGCCACCTTGAAGTAGGCGCCGTAGGCGTCATCGAGGGCGGCGTCGTAGTCCGCCAGCGCCCGCGCACCCTCGCCCGACAGGGCCCGACCGAGGGCGGCGGCGGCCAGTCGGCCGGTCTCGTAGCCGTAGGCGATGCCCTCGCCGTTGAACGGGTTGATGCACCCGGCGGCGTCACCGGCCACCATGACGTTGCCCCCGGCGCGCGGGCCCACCGACAGGCCCATCGGCAGCTTGCCGCCGGTCGGCGGGCCGAGACACGAGGCGGGACCGAGCCCCCAGCTCTTCGGGGCGAAGTCGACGAAGGCGTCCATGAGGTGCGAGGTGTTGACGCCCTTCCAGCGCCGGTCGGTGGAGAGGAGCCCGACGCCGACGTTCACGCGGCCGTCGCCCATGGGGAAGATCCACCCGTAGCCGGGGACCACGTTGCCCTCGGCATCGCGGATGTCGAGATGGGACTCGATGAAGCGGTCTCCGTGACGGTCCGAGGCGTAGTAGCCACGCAGGGCCATGCCCAGGGGAAGGTCCCGGCGGCGCTCGGTGCCCAGCATGCGGCCGACCCGCGAGTTCGCCCCGTCGGCCACCACCACGTAGCGGGCCCTCAGCTGCTGCTCCCGGCCGCCGGTGCCCCCCCGGCCGTCCTTGGCGGCGCCGGCTTCTTTGACGGTGACGCCGCGCAGCGTGGGGAAGGGGCTCCCGGCCGATCCCGCGCCCGCCGGGTCGCCCGCCGGGTCGATCACCGGGGCCACGACCTCGGAGCCCGCCAGGAGGGTGGCGCCGGCCTTGACGGCTCGCTCGGCCACCAGGCCGTCGAGGTCGTGGCGGGTGATGGTGTAGCCGTAGCGGGGGAAGTGGGGGTGGTCGGGCCACTGCATCTCGAGCGACTGCCCGAAGCCATGGGCCCGCAGCCCGCCGTAGCGGTGGGATCCGGCCAGCGCGTCCTCGAGCCCCATGTCGGCCAGTTGGCGCACGGCCCGGGGGGTGAGGCCGTCGCCACAGGTCTTCACCCGGGGGAAGTGCTTCTTCTCCACCACCACCACGTCCCAGCCGGCGTCGGCCAGCCAGTAGGCACAAGAGGACCCGGCCGGGCCGCCACCGACGACGACCACGTCGTGCGCGGCGGCCGTCACCGACGGGCGTCCGGCCCGCCGCGTTCGGGCCGCCGACGGCGGGTCAGGGGGGGTTGCGGAGGATGGTGCTGGCACCCGTGCATCGTAGGCCCCTGCCGCGGGCTCCCGGCCAGTCACCCCAATGTGCCTCAGAAAGGGGTCACATGGTAGAAACGGATGGCAATGGACCAGTACCTCTCGATCTTCCTGCTGGGGTTCCTCGGCTTCATTTTCACCGTCATTTCCCTGGCGTCCTCGGCCATGCTGGCGCCGCGGAAGAAGCCGACCCTGGCCAAGCTGGCTCCGTACGAGTGCGGGATCGTGCCCAACCGCGAGCCGCCCCAGCGCTTCCCGGTGCGCTTCTACCTGGTGTCCATGATCTTCATCATCTTCGACATCGAGATCGTGTTCCTCTACCCGTGGGCCGTGGTGTTCCATCAGATCGGCACGTTCGGGCTGGTCGAGGTCATCGTGTTCGCCGCCGTGGTGTTCGTGTCCTTCCTGTACCTGATCTCCAACGGGGCCCTGACCTGGGGGCCACCCAAGACCCTGCGGTCCGGGATGCCCCTGCGCACGACGGACTCGACCATCTCCCGCATCAGTGCCCAGCCCCCCTCCCGCCCGGGTCAGGCCGCCTGAGTCAATGGGACTCGAGGACCTGCAGCACAACTTCTTGACCGGCCGGATGGAGGACCTGGTCAAGTGGGCCCGGCGCAACAGCGTGTGGCCGGCCACCTTCGGCCTGGCCTGCTGCGCCATAGAGATGATGTCGCTCGGCGCCGCCGACTTCGACATCAGCCGGCTGGGCATGGAGGTGTTCCGGGCCTCGCCGCGCCAGGCCGACCTGATGGTGGTGGCCGGGCGCGTGTCGCAGAAGATGGCACCCGTCCTGCGCCAGGTCTACGACCAGATGATGGAGCCCAAGTGGGTGATCTCCATGGGGGTGTGCGCCTCGACGGGGGGGATGTTCAACAACTACGCCATCGTCCAGGGCGTCGATCAGATCGTGCCGGTGGACGTCTACGCGCCGGGTTGCCCGCCCTCTCCCGAGACCCTGCTCCACGCCATCTTGACCCTGCACGAGAAGATCCGGACCGGCGAGATCACGCGCCGCCCGGGCACCAGCATCCCCGCCGGGGAGCAGGCGACGGGAGGTTGGGTCCCGACGGTGCCCGATGCCGTGCGGGTGGCCACTCCGCGGTGAGCGCCCTGAGCACGACGGATGACCCGGGGGTCACGCCGAGTGCCATCCTGCCCGAGGTGCCGCGCCTGCCCGATCGCCTGGTGGACCAGCTGGCCTTCCCCCCGCGGGACCGCTACGGCGACATGGTCGAGGCGTTCCGGGTGGCCGGCTTCGAGACCTGTGCCGACCTGTGCGCCGTGGACTACCTCACTCACCCCGGGCGGCAGCTGCCCGACGGCGTCCGGCCCGAGCGCTTCGAAGTGGTGGTCAACCTGCTGTCGTTGAGCCAGCGCCGGCGCGTGCGCATCCGGGTCCAGGTGCCCGAGACCGACCCGGTCGTCCGGAGCCTGGTGGACAGCTATCCGGGGACCGAGGCCATGGAGCGCGAAGCCTTCGACATGGTGGGGATCATCTTCGAAGGCCATCCCGATCTCACCCGCATCCTCATGCCCGAGGACTGGGAGGGCCATCCCCTGCGCAAGGACTACGGGGTGGGTCGGGTGCCGGTGCAGTTCAAGGAAGCGCCCGGTCCACGATGAACGACCACGAGCACGACGAGCAGAACGACCGCGGGCACGAGCACGACGAGCAGGACGACCGCGAGCACGAGCACGAGCACGACGAGCAGGAC
>JBKQIP010000205.1:0-29451 GCA_052148295.1 Acidimicrobiales bacterium | reverse complement strand
ACGGCCCAGCTGGTGCTCGGGTTCCTGGCCGTGTTCCTGGCCACCCTCAACATCGTGGGCGGTTTCGTGGTGACCGACCGCATGCTCGAGATGTTCAAGGCCAAGCCCGGTGACCGGGCGGACGCCGCCGAGGGGGACGGCCGGGGCCCGGGCACGCCGACGTGACGACCGCCGTGTCGCTGCCGATGTCCACGGTGCGGGACTTCGTCTACCTCCTGGCCGTCATCGGGTTCATCCTGGCCCTCAAGGGCCTGGGCTCGCCCCGGCACGCCCGCCGGGGCAACCAGCTGGGCGCGGTGGCCGCCGCCGCCGCGGTCGCCGTCACCTTCACCAATCCCGTGGTGCGGCACTCGGGCAAGAACCTGGCGCTCGCCCTGGTGGCCATGGCGCTGGGTGCCGCCGTGGCCGTGCCGGCCGCCCGCCTGGTCAAGATGACGGCGATGCCCCAGATGGTGGCCATCTTCAACGGCGTGGGCGGTGGTGCGGCCGCCCTGATCTCCATCATCGAGCTGCTGCATCTCCATGGTCTCGGGCTCCAGCCGGCCGTCTACGTCACGGCCGAGGTGCTCCTGGGCGTCCTGATCGGCTCGGTCTCGTTCTCGGGCAGCGCCGTCGCCTTCGCCAAGCTGCAGGAGCTGATGACGGGCCGACCCGTGACCTACCCGGGCCAGCAGGCCATCAACGCCGCGGTGGGCGCCGCCATCGCCGTGCTGATCGTGATCTCGCTGGTGACGGGGAACATCGTCTTCGTCTACCTCCTCCTGCTGCTCGCCCTGGTCCTCGGCGTGATCTTCGTCCTGCCCATCGGCGGCGCCGACGTGCCGGTGCTGACCTCGCTGCTCAACTCCTTCACCGGGCTGGCCGTGGCGGCGTCGGGCTTCGTGCTGGACAACGACCTGCTCATCGTGGCGGGCACGCTGGTCGGCGCCTCGGGCATCATCCTGACCCGGCTCATGAGCTCGGCCATGGGGCGGTCGCTGCCCAACATCCTCTTCAGCGCCTTCGGCTCGGTGATCACCGCCACCGGCGGCGAGGAGGGCGACGCCTCCCGCCCGGTGCGCGCCGGCACCGCCGAGGACATCGGCGTCCTCCTGGCCTACGCCCGCAAGGTGGTGATCATCCCGGGCTACGGCCTGGCCGTGGCCCAGGCGCAACACACGGTGCGAGAGCTGGCCGACGCCCTCATGGCCCGCGGGGTCGAGGTCTTCTATGCCATCCACCCGGTGGCCGGGCGCATGCCCGGGCACATGAACGTCCTGCTGGCCGAGGCCAATGTGCCCTACGACGAGCTCAAGGAGATGGACGAGGCCAACCCCGAGATGCCCAGCGCCGACGTGGCCCTGGTGGTCGGGGCCAACGACACGGTCAACCCGGCCGCCCGGACCACGCCGGGCAGCCCGATCTACGGGATGCCCACCATCCACGCCGACGAGGCCGAGCACATCATCTTCCTCAAACGGTCCATGCGCCCCGGCTTTGCCGGCATCGACAACGAATTGCTCTACGATCCTAAGACAACGCTCCTCTTCGGGGACGCCAAGGACACCCTGAGCAAGCTGGTCGCCGCGGTTGCCGATGCTTGACACCCTTCCGATTACGGAGGTCGGGACGGGGAATATCTAGGAGCACCGTGAGAAACAGCCGAAGCCCGACGTTGCCAATGCTATGGAGTTAGCGGGCCGCCTGGCCCGAAGGGGGCGCCGCTTCGTGCCGACCGCCACCCTCTGCCTGCTGGCCCTGGTGACGGTGGCCGCCGGCTTCGTGGCCGCCGGCGCCGCCCCCGGCGGTGGCTCGCGGTCCGCCCGCCCCGCGTCGGGCGGGGCCGGTGCCCCCGACCCCCTGGCCTTCGGGAACCGCATGGCCTCCCTTTCCCACCGCGCCGTCACGCTGCCCCGGGCCACGGCCCGCCCGCAGGCCGCGCCGGCCGCCCTGCTCGCCGCCGACCAGGTGGCCACCCGGGAGGACTTCGCCTTCGCCCCCTATTGGACCCTGCCCCAGTCCGCCGGGTTCGACCTGGGTGGGCTCACCACGCTGGCCTACTTCTCCATCGGCGTGAACCCCGACGGCACCCTCGACCAGAGCGGCCCGGGATGGAACGGCTACCAGAGCCAGGACCTGGCCAACCTGGTCTCCCGGGCCCACGCCGCCGACGAGCGGGTGGTGCTCACCGTCAACGACTTCGACCAGGGCTCCCTGGACGCGCTCACCTCGTCGACCACGGCGCCGCACACGCTGGCCGCCGCCCTCATCCCGGCGTTGCAGGCCAAGAACCTCGACGGCGTGAACTTCGACTTCGAGGGCGAGGGCAGCGGGGACCGGACCGGGCTCACCAACCTGATCTCCTCGGTGTCGGCCGCCCTGCGGGCCGTCGATCCCCACTGGCAGATCACCATGGACACCTACGCCTCGTCGGCGGGGGATCCCGGCGGCTTCTACAACATCGGGGCCCTGGCCCCCGCCGTCGACGCCTTCTTCGTCATGGCCTACAACCTGAACCTGCAGGGAACCCCGGGGGCGAACTCGCCCCTGACCAGCGGTCAGTTCAGCGATCTCACCGCCCTCGAGCAGTACACGGCCGTCGTCCCGTCCAGCAAGGTGATCGTCGGGGCGCCGTTCTTCGGCCAGGACTGGCCCACCGCCAACGGCACCCTGCAGGCCACGTCGAGCAGCGGCGCCACCAACCTGGCGGACTCCCAGATCCAGGGCAGCTCCGATCCGCAGTACTGGGACCCGGTCACCGACACCGGCTGGACCAGTTACCAGGTGCCCGGCGGCCAGTGGCACGAGAGCTTCTGGGACAGCCCCTACGCCCTCTACCTGGTGTCTCGGCTGGCCGCGGCCTACGACGCCCGGGGGGTGGGGATCTGGGCCCTCGGCATGGAGGACGACGACACCCAGATGATCAGCGCCCTCAACGGGACGGCCCCGTCCGGCGGCCCCGGTGCGGCCGGGCCCACGTCCACCTCGGCCAGCCCGACCACCACCGTCCCCACCACGACGACCACGACCGCGGTCACCCCGGGGAGCACCGCCCCGGGCCCCTCGAAGTCCCCCACGCCGACCACGACGCCGGCACCCACCACGACCACCTCGACCATCCCGGCCCCGCCGACGATCACCGGCACCTTCAACGGGAAGACGGTGGACCTCACGGTCGCGGCGGCCTCGTCGGTCAACCCGCTGCTCCAGGTCGGCACCCTCAGCGACTTCGCCACCTCCGACCCCGCCTACGCCTGCCTGGCCGGCAGCCCTCCCCTCCCGGTGTACGACTCACTCAGTGGCTTCGACGTGGTCGAGGCCACCGCCCCGGCGGACTGCCTGACCCAGGACTTCGTCTTCCCGGCGTGAGCGCCGCGGTCCGCGGCCGGGCCGGCGCCGCCCTCCGGCGCGGCGCCCTGCAGCGCGCCGCCCTCCGGCGCGGCGCCCTTCAGCGCGGCGCGATGACGTCGACCTGAGCCAGGACCTCGGGGCCGAGCCGCCACGAGCCGGCCGCCGCGTTGGCCGCCACCTGCTCGGGCCTGGTCGCCCCGGCGATGACCGAGGCCACCGGGGCGTGCGCCAGCAGCCAGGCGATGGCCAGCTCGAGGACGGAGTGCCCTTCGCCCCGGGCCAGGTCCTCCAGCGCGGCCACCGTGGCCAGGCGCTCCTCGCCGAGGTGGCGGGCCGAGGCGTCGCCCATGGCGGCCAGGCGGGTGCCCTCGGGGGGCGGCTCCCCGGCCCGGTACTTCCCGCTCAGGACACCGCTGGCCAAGGGGAAGAACGGTAGGAAGGCCAGACCGGAGCGCTCGCAGGCGCCCAGCACCTCGTCCTCGGGCTCGCGGTGGAGGATGTTGTACTGGTTCTGCACGCTCACGAAGCCGGGAGCCCCCTCCGCCCCGGCGGCCGCGGCCTCGGCCAGGAGGGCCCCGTCGAAATTGGAGCAGCCGAACTGGCGGATCTTCCCCTCGGCCACCAGCTCGCCCAGGGTGCCCAGGGTCTCGGCCAGCGGCGTCTTCTGGTCCGGGAAGTGCAGCTGGTAGAGGTCGACGTGATCGGTGCCGAGGCGCTCGAGGCTGTCGTGCAGCGCGCCGCGGATGTAGGCCGGCGACGCCCCGCCCTCGTGCCCCTCGTAGGGGGCGCCGAACTTGGTGGCCAGCACGATCTCGTCACGTCGCTTCCCGAGGGCGGCGCCCAGGTAGGTCTCGCTCTTGGTGCCCCCGTAGACGTCGGCCGTGTCGAAGAGCGTGATGCCCGCGTCGAGGGCGGCACCGACCACGGCGTCGGTCTCCTTGCGCCCGATCCGCATGCCGAAGTTGTTGCATCCCAGCCCGATCACGCCGACCGTGAGCGAGCCGATGTTGCGAGTGTCCACGGGCGAGGCACCTCCGTTTGGTCGGTCCGATGCAGGGGTATCGGGTCGGCAGTAGCGTACCGGCGGCACCGGGCGCACGCTCCGGCCGAGGACGCAAGGAGAAGGACATGGCACAGGGCGCAGTGGACGTCACGGTCGCCGCCCCACCCGACGTGGTGTGGGCCAAGGTGGGCGATTTCGGCGCCGTGGACAAGTTCTTCCCGGGGATCGAGTCCTTCCGGGTGGAGGGTGACGACCGCGTCATCGGCATGTTCGGCATGGAGATCCGCGAGCGGCTGCTCTCCCACGACGACGCCACGCGCACGCTGTCGTACTCGGTGGTCGACGGCGTGCCGGTGGAGCGCCACACGGCCACCATCTCGGTCGAACCCGAGGGCGACGGCTCCAAGGTCACCTGGGCCTACGACGTGGAGCCGGCGGAGATGGCGCCGATCTTCGGCGACACCTACAAGGGCGCGCTGGCCGCCGTCGAAGCGTCCTTCGCCTGAGGGTGACCCCCCCGGCCGCCGCACGGCCAGCCGAGGGGGATCCGGCCGAACGCCCGGGAGGGGAGGTGCCGCGGCCGCCCACCGAGGACGTGCCGCGCATCTACCCGCGTCGGCTTCCCGAGCCCAGCCCGGCCACGCTGTTCCGGCGGGGGGCCACCATCTCCCGCGTGGTGGGCATGCACTTCGTCCCCACCGTGCTGCGCCAGCTCCGCACCATCCGCCAGGGCGCCCTGCCCGGCGCCGAGCTGGCCCGCCCGCTGCGCAAGAGTTTCGAGGACCTGGGCGGGACCTTCATGAAGTTCGGCCAGATCATCGCCTCGTCGCCGGGCCTGTTCGGCGACGAGGTGGCGGACGAGTTCCGCGCCTGCCTGGACACGGGCCCCCTGGTCCCGTTCCCCGACGTGCGCCAACGGGTGGAGGAGGACCTGGGCCGACCCCTGGGCGACGTGTTCGTCGACTTCGAGTACGAACCGATCGGCCGGGCCTCCATCGCCGTGGTGCACCGGGCCCGACTGCGCGACGGCCGACTGGTCGCGGTCAAGGTCCTGCGCCCCGACATCGAGCACCTCGTGGCCTCCGACCTCGACCTGATGCAGCCGCTCCTCGAGATTCTGGTCCGCCAGACCGGCGACCAGCTGGCCGGCTCCACCCTGCAGCTGCTCGACGGCTTCCGCGAGCAGATCGGCGAGGAGATGGACCTGCGCAACGAGGCGCGCTCGCTCGTCCACTTCCGACGCCTCCAGACCGAGTTCGACCTGAGCAAGATGGCCGTCCCCGAGCCGTACCCGGAGTTCTCCGGTCGCAACGTTCTGACCATGGAGTTCTTCGACGGCGTGCCCATCGACGACCTGGCCCGGGTGGCCGACCTGGGCGTGGATCCCGTGCCGCTGGTGCAGGAGGTCATGCGGGCCTTCTTCGTCACCACCGTGCGCTGGGGCGCCTTCCACGGAGACGTGCACGCCGGGAACATGATGCTGCTGCGCGACGGCCGGATCGGCGTCATCGACTGGGGGATCGTGGGCCGCCTGGACCCCGCCACCCATCGCTTCTTCCTCTCCCTCCTGTCGGCGGCCACAGGCCACGAGGCGGCCTGGGCCGACGTCACCCGCCACATCACCAGCGCCTACGGCCCGGCCATCGGCGTGGCGGTGGGCATGACCGACACCGAGCTCACGGGATTCGTCCGCAGCATCTTCGAGCCGGCGCTCACCCGGCCCTTCGGCGAGGTCAGCCTGGCCTCGCTCATGCAGACGATCCAGCTGCAGGTGGCCAAGGCCCAGGGGATCGAGGCCCACGCCCGCACCGTCCGCGCCATCGTGCACCGTCTGCGGGCCCAGCGGCACCTCCGGCGCCTGGCCGACGAGTCCGGGGGCCTCATGTCGGCTTTCGACCGGGGCACGTTCCTGCTGACCAAGCAGCTCATGTACTTCGAGCGCTACGGGCGGCTCTTCGTCTCGGAGATCCCCATCCTCCACGACCGCGAGTTCATCCTCGAGCTCCTGGCCGGCGTCGACATGTCGGCCCCCGGCCCAGGAGACGCCGGCCCGTGAGCGTGAGCCGCCGGCCCCAATCGCCGCCTCCCGGCCCGGGATCCTTGGCAGAGAACTGGAATCTGTTCTAGTTTCACCGGCGACGGACCGAACGTCCGCTCCGGGAGGTCACCATGGCTGACGATGGGGTCCATTACAGCGCCGACCACGTCCTGGAGTACCCCTATGTCCGCTCGGTCGGGCCCGTCGTCGGCGCCTTCCTGACCGGGTTGCGCGACGGCAAGGTGGTCGGGATCCGCGGCACCGGGGGCAAGGTCATCGTGCCACCCACCGAGTACGACCCCGACACCGGCGACGAGACGTCCGGCCTGGTCGACGTGGGGCCCGAGGGGACCGTCGTCGCCTGGTCCTGGGTGCCGCGGCCCCGACCGAAGCATCCGCTCGCGACCCCCTTCGCCTGGGTGCTGGTGCGCTTCGACGGCGCCGACACGTCGTTCCTCCACGTCCTGCCCGCCGCCGCCCCCGCCGAGGTCTCCACCGGGATGCGGGTGCGGCCAGAATTCGCCCCCGCCTCCGAGCGGGTGGGGCACGTCAACGACATCCGCCACTTCGTGGCGGTGGGAGGTGCGGCATGAGCGAACCGGTGACCATGATGGCGGCTCCGCTGCGCCTCGACTACGTGTTCACCCCCGGCGTGGCCCAAAGCAAGAACCTTCACGGACTGGAGCAGGGGACGTTCATCGGCCAGCGCTGCCCCAAGTGCCAGAAGGTGTACACCCCCTCGCGCGGATCGTGCCCGGTGGACGGGTTGCCCACCGACGAGATCGTCGAGTTGCCCAACACGGGGACGGTCACGACGTACTGCGTCGTCAACGTGCCCTTCGCCGGGCAGTCCATCGAGATCCCCTACATCTGCGCCCAGATCCTCCTGGACGGGGCCAACCTCTCGTTCATGGGGCTGATCCAGGAGATCCCGGCCGACGAGATCCGCATGGGCATGCGGGTGGAGGCGGTGTGGGTGGATCCCGACGAGCTCGGTCCGACCATGGCCTCGGTCAGGTACTTCCGACCCAACGGCGAGCCCGACGCCGACTTCGAGAGCTACCGGGAGTACCTGTGACCGCCTTCCCGGCCCTGACCTCGGGCCGCCGCCCCGTCGCCGTGGTGTCCTTCGCCCAGGCCGACAACGTGCGGCGCGAGAGCGAGCGCAACGACGTCGAGATGCTGATGCCGGTGGTGGCCGAGGTCTTCGGGACCATCGGGATCACCAAGGACGACGTCGGCTTCATCTGCTCGGGATCGACCGACTACCTGGTGGGCGGGCCCTTCTCCTTCGTGGCCGCCCTCGACGCCGTGGGGGTGTGGCCGCCCCGGGCGGAGTCCCATGTCGAGATGGACGGCGCCTGGGCCCTGTACGAAGCCTGGGTGCTGCTGCAGGAAGGCGAGATCGACGCCGCGCTGGTCTACTCCTTCGGCCGGTCGTCCCCGGGGAACCTGAGTGAGATCTTGGCGGTGCAGCTGGACCCCTACTTCATGGCCCCGCTCTGGCCCGACCCGACCTCGCTGGCCGCCCTGCAGGCACAGTGCCTGATCGACGCCGGGCTGGCCACCGAGGCCGATTTCGCCGCCGTGGCCGCACGGGCCCGCCGCGACGCGCTGGACAACCCCAGGGCGCAGGTGGCCTACGACCGCACCGTGGAGGACCTGCTCACCGAGGACTACGACGTGGCACCGTTGCGACGGCACGCCCTGCCCCCGCTGAGCGACGGCTGCGCCGCCGTGGTGCTGGCCGCCGGTGAACGGGCCTACGAGCTGTGCCCCCGTCCCGCCTTCATCACCGGCATCGACCACCGCATCGAGACGCACGCCCTCGGGGCCCGCGACCTCACGCGCTCCCCCTCGACGGCGCTGGCCGGCGCCAAGGCGGGCGTGGCGGCGGGCCGGGTCGACGTGGCCGAGCTGCATGCCCCCTACGCCCACCAGGAGCTGATCCTGACCGAGGCGCTGGGCCTGGGGAGCGAGGTCGCGCTCTCGCCGTCGGGTGGCGCGCTGGCGGCCAACCCCATCATGTCGGCCGGCCTCATCCGCATCGGCGAGGCGTCGCGCGCCATCTGGTCGGGTGGGGCCGACCGCGCGGTGGCCCATGCCACGTCGGGACCGTGCCTGCAGCAGAACCTGGTCTGCGTCCTGGAGGGTGTGTGATGTCGGAACGCTGCGCGGTCATCGGCATCGGGCAGACCGTGGCCCGGTCCAAGCGGGAGGACGTCTCCATCGCCGGCCTGGTGCGCGAGGCGGCGGTGATGGCGGTCCGGGACGCCGGCCTCACCTTCGCCGACATCGACGCCGTGGTGGTGGGCAAGGCGCCGGACATGTTCGAGGGCGTGATGATGCCCGAGCTGTACCTGGCGGCCGCCCTGGGCGCGGTGGGCAAGCCGATGTTCCGGGTCCACACGGCGGGTTCGGTCGGCGGGTCGACCAGCATCGTGGCGGCCCACCTGGTGGCGGCGGGCATCCACCAGCGGGTGCTCACGGTGGCGTTCGAGAAGCAGAGCGACTCCGACGCCATGTGGGCCCTGTCGGTCCCCCAGCCCTTCGCCACGCCGCTGCTGGCCGGTGCGGGCGGCTACTTCGCGCCGATCATCCGGGCCTACATGCACCGCTCGGGCGCACCGCGGGACACCGGCATGAAGGTGGCGGTCAAGGACCGGCGGCACGCCCTGAAGAACCCCTACGCGCACCTCCATCTCCCCGACATCGACCTCAAGATGGTCGAGGAGTCCATCAAGCTGTGGGACCCGCTGCACTACCTGGAGGCGTGCCCGTCGTCGGACGGGGCGGCGGCGATGGTGATCGGGTCGGAGTCGGCCGCGGCGCAGGCCGCGTCCGACACCGGGCAGCGTCCGGCCTGGATCCACGGCATGGCCATGCGCTCGGAGCCGACCATGTTCGCCGGCCGGGACCAGGTCAACCCCCAGGCCGGGCGCGACTGCGCCGCCGACCTGTACCGCCAGGCCGGGATCACCGATCCGCGCCGGGACTTCGACCTGGCCGAGGTCTACGTGCCCTTCAGCTGGTACGAGCCGATGTGGCTGGAGAACCTGGGTTTCTGCCCCGAGGGAGACGGCTGGAAGCTGACCGAGGCCGGCGCCACGTCCATGGACGGGGGTGACATCCCGTGGAACTGCTCGGGCGGCGTCCTCTCGTCCAATCCGATCGGGGCCTCGGGCATGCTCCGGTTCCTGGAGGCCGCCCTCCAGATCCGCGGGCTGGCCGGGGAGCACCAGGTGCCCGACGCCCGCCGCGCCCTCGGGCAGGCCTACGGTGGCGGATCCCAGTTCTTTGCCATGTGGGTGGTCGCGGTCGACAAGCCCTGAATCACCCGCACCGGCCGATAGGCTCGTCCATCAAACTCCAGGAGGTCGATTGTGAAGGTCGTTGTGGACTTCGACGAGTGTGCCAGCAACGCCGTGTGCATGGGCATCGTGCCCGAGGTCTTCGAGGTGCGTGACGACGGGTACCTCTACGTCCTCGACGAGCATCCACCCGAGTCACTCCGGGCCAAGCTGCGCGAAGCCGTCAACGGATGCCCGACCGGAGCCATCTCCATTGCGGAGGACGACTGACGCGCTGCCCGCCGCTGCCCGCACGCAGCGTGCCGCCGCTGTACCCCGGCTCCACATGACCGACCCCACCGCTCCTCGGGCTCCCCGCCTGCGCTTCGCGCCCTCGCCGACCGGCTACTTCCACGTCGGGAGCGCCCGCTCCGCGCTGTTCAACTGGCTCTTCGCCCGGCGGCACGGCGGCACGTTCATTTTGCGGATCGAGGACACCGACGAGGAGCGCAACCGTCCGGAGTGGACCGAGGGCATCATCGCCGCGCTGGACTGGTTGGGCATGGCACCCGACGAGGGCCCGTACCTCCAGTCGGCGCAGGGCGAGGCCCACCAGGCGGCGATCGAGGCGCTGTGGCACAGCGGCGCCCTCTACGCCTGCACCTGCACGCGCCAGGAGATCGACGAGCGGACCCGGGCGCGGGCGGCCGCGGGTGATCCCACGCCGGGCTACGACGGGCACTGCCGGGACCTCGGGCTCCCCCGGGGCCGGGGCGCCGCGCTGCGCTTCCGCACGCCCGACGAGGGCAGCACCACGGTGGTCGACCTGATCAGGGGCGACGTGGAGTTCCCGCACCGGGCCACCGAGGACTTCATCTGCGTCAAGGGCAACGGCAAGCCGCTGTTCGTCCTGGCCAACGCCGTCGATGACCGGACCATGGCCATCTCCCACGTCTTCCGGGGTGAAGAGCTGCTCCCGAGCGCACCCAAGCAGATCATGCTGTGGCAGGCCCTCAACGCCGCCACGGCGACCGACCTCCCCCTCCCGACCTACGCCCACCTGCCCCTGCTGGTCAACGAGCAGGGCAAGAAGCTCTCCAAGCGCCGCGATCCGGTGGCGGTCGAGATGTACCGCGAGCAGGGGTACCTCCCGGCGGCGTTCCGCAACTACCTGGCGCTCCTCGGGTGGAGCCCAGGGGACGAGGAGATCGTGCCGCTGGAGACCCTGATCGAGACGTTCCGCATCGAGGACGTGCAGCGCTCCCCGGCCTTCTTCGACGTGCGCAAGCTGGCGCACATCAACGGCGTCTACATCCGCCTGCTCTCGGTGGCCGCGTTCGTGCAGGCCGCGCGTCCGTGGGTCGACCCGGTGGACGGCGAGTGGAGGCCGGGCCGGTGGCACGACCCCGACGCCGGTACGTCGGTGCCGCCGGGGCCCCCGTGGCCGGCGGAGCGCTTCGACGACGAGGTCTTCGGGCTGATGGCGCCGCACGTCCAGTCACGCGTGGCCGTGCTGGGCGAGGTGCCCGCGCTGGTCGACTTTCTCTTCCTGGAGGACCCACCCATGGACGAGGCCAGCTGGCAGAAGATCATCGGCCGCGACGCATCGGCCCCCGACATCCTGCGGGGCGCCCTGGGGATCTACGCCGACTGCGAGTGGACGGCCGACGAGCTGCACCGATTCACCGACGAGCTGGCGGAGTCCCTCGGGCGAAAGCCGCGCCAGGCCCACCAGCCGATCCGGGTGGCCGTGACGGGTCGTCAGGTGGGCCCGCCGCTCTTCGAGTCCCTCGAGGTGCTCGGTCGGGAAGAGACCCGGCGCCGCCTGTCGGCCGCCCTGGCCCGGCTCGACGCCCCCACCTGATGCTGCTGGCGCCACTCCGCTGGGCCCTCAAGATCCTGTTCGTCCTCCTCGGGGCCATCGTCCTGTACTTCGTGGTGACCCTGGTCCAGGTCTGGTTGACCTCACGCCAGTACGACCCCCGGCCGGCCGGGGCCATCCTGGTCATGGGCGCGGCGCAGTACAACGGCGTGCCGTCGCCCGACCTGGCGGCGCGACTGAACGAGGCGTTGTCGCTCTACCGCGCCGGGTACGCCCCCCTGATTGTGGTCACGGGCAGCAAGGAGCAGGGTGACGTCTACACCGAGGCGCAGGCCGGGACGCGTTACCTCGAGCAGCACGGCGTCCCCGCCGACGCCATTCTGCAGGCGGGAGGCAACGACAGCTACGAGAACGTGGCCGGCGCCGCTCCGCAGCTGCTGGTCCGTCACGCCGGGAGCGTTCTGGTCACCACGGACCCGTTCCACGAGGACCGGTCCATGGCCATCGCCTCGACCCTCGGGCTGACACCGTCGCCGACGCCGACCCAGACCTCGCCCATCCGGGGGTGGGCCACGGTCCCCTACTTCCTCAAGGAGGCGCTGGGGGTGGGCCTGGGCCGGATCATCGGGTACAACCACCTGGAGTGGCTGCACGACGCCTGAGCCCCCGGCTGGGCTTCGGACGATGCTCCTCCGTGGCGTGCTCGGCTAACCTGGTCATCCACCCATTCGGGGGTGGTGTAATCGGCAACACGACTGGTTCTGGTCCAGTTATTGAGGGTTCGAGTCCTTCCCCCCGAGCACCGGCGGACTCCTCACGGAGACCTCCGCTCGGCCCCATCGTCTAGAGGCCAAGGACACCACCCTCTCAAGGTGGCGACACGGGTTCGAATCCCGTTGGGGCTGCTCAGTTTCGCTTTCACGGGCGCGATCGACTTCGCCGAGGAAGTCCGCGATCTCCTGATTGAGATTCACCACCGCTGCGTGCCCGCCACCTGGCCAAACGGGTGTCAAGTTCAGCAGCGGAGCCGGTTGCTCAGGAGTTGTTGGCTCTGCCGCGGCGGTCAATGCGGACACCTCGTCCTCGTCTGGTGAGGTGACTTCCGGGGTGTCCGTGCCCCCCGCGTGCCCCATCTTTTCGGAATCAGGCAGCTGAAGGTTCAAGGCAAGGTTCGACAGTCCTGCCGCGATGATCTTGTCCCGACCATCGGTTGCGTGTTGGTACTTGAGGGCTGCAGCGGGGCTTGCATGGCCACCCCGACGCATGATCTCGGCCAGGCTCGCACCCGCTGAGGCAACCATTGTGAGGCCCGTGTGCCGCATGTCATACAGCCGGAGTTCCGGTCTCCCAATGGCCTCTCGGGCCTTCACCCACTGCCGTTGGAGTGTCCTGGTGGAGAGACACGAACCTGTCGTAGCCGGGAACAGCCAACTGTCGGCTTGGTCAGCCACGAACCTCTCCAGGTGATCGGTGAGATGAGGCAGAACGTGTTCGGGAATGTGCAAGACGCGAATACCAGCTTCGGTCTTGGGCGGCCCGTCGACCATTTTGCCGTTACCGGCGGTCATGGTCTGTTTGATCGTCAGTTGGCCCTGATTGAGGTCGATGTGTTGTCGCTGCAACCCCAGAATCTCCTGGGGTCTGAGTTGACACCAGACCGCAAGGATGATCGCCAGGCGGTACTCCTCTGTGGTGGCGGCGACTGCGGCCACAATCTCCTCGTGGGTTGCGACGGGACGTTCCGGGTTCCTGTAGTAACTCGCCCCCTTGACCCTGCAGGAAGAGCGTGGAATCCGGTTGTCGTCAACAGCTGTCTTGAAGATGGCGGCGAGGAGACGGTAGGCCTGAGCGGCGGTGTCCGGGTGAACTGTGGCCAACGCGTTGTGCCAGGCCCGAATCTCCGGCGTCGATATGCGGCCCAGTTGCACTGAACCAAACTTGGGCAAGATGTGACGGTCAAGAAGTCCCCTGTACTTGGCCTCAGTGGTCTGACGGATGCCGCGTTCCTCCAACCATCCCTCGGCGTATTCACGAAGCGTTATGGTCGAATCGCGGGGATCGATCCACGATCCGCGGAGTTGGTCTGACTGGACCACAGCGAGATAGCCGTCAGCCTCCTTACGGGTTCGAAAGGTGTGCGGGGCTGGTATCAACTCGCCGGATGGTGTGGGGAAGCGGGCCTGATAGCGGCCTGAAGGAAGTCGCCGGACGCGACCGAATGAACGACGCTTGCTCATAGCGGCACTCGGGCACGTGGGTAACTCAACAGGGGCAACGCCCGCTCGGTGGCGGATGACGCCGCCGGAGTGTTGAGCGCTGCGCCAGGTGAGGGTGGCCGGGCTGCGGCCCCACTGCGAAGCCTGCTCGGGGGTCAAAGGGCGCGACACCATCGAGATCGACCACCCGCCTGGTGAAGAGATCCAGTGGGACTGGTTCGAGCGGCGCAATGCCCCGTGGGGAGCGACGGCCCACGTGCTGTTGGGCACGCTGCCGCACTCGGGCAAGGTCCGCGGCGTGCTGGCCGAGAAGGTGGACCAGGCCCACCTCATCGAGGCCATCGAAGAGGTGCTGCGGCGTCTGGGCGGGACGCCGAGGGTGTGGCGGACGGACCGCCTGGCCACGGTGATCGTGCCGGGGACGGGCGACGTCCAGCCCTCCTTTGCTCCCGTGGCCAAGCACTACAGCGCTGTCGTCGAGCCCTGTCCGCCCCGGCGAGGCAATCGCAAGGGTGCGGTCGAGTCCTCCGTGCGCTTCGTCTCGGGACGCTGGTGGCGCACCATGGGAGCGACCAACCCCGAAGACGCCCAGCGCTCCCTCGACGTCTTCTGCGCCACCATCGGCGACGAGCGCGAACGCAGAGGGCCGGGCGGTGAGCGCACCACCGTCGGCGAGTTGGCCGACACCGAACCACTCCTCGCCCTCCCGTCGGTCCCGTTCCCGGCCACCACCGAGGTGGAGCGCATCGTGGCTGACAATGCCAGCGTCGCCTTTCGTGGCAACCGCTACTCGGTGCTGCCCGGGCTCGGCGGCACCACCCTCCTCGTCCGGCACCGCTTGACGTCTCCGACCATCGACGTGGTGGCTCCGTCAGGAGCGATCCTCGTCACCCACCGACTCGCTCCGGCGGGTTCGGGTGCTCTGGTGCGCAGCCGCGAGCACAAAGAGGCCCTCGAGGCCGCAGTGCTGAGCGCCTTCACGACGGCGCGTCCGTGCGACAAGAAGGCCAACCGGCCACCGGGAAGAGAAGCACTCGAAGAGGCGGCACGACTGCTTGGGCCCATCGGGCGAGAGCCCGTCATCGACCTGTCCATCTATGGCGAGATCGCGGAGGGACGATGACCGAGTCCTCCACCTATCAAGAGATCCGCTCGCACCTGGCCTACCTGCGTCTGGGTGCTGCCGCCGAGGCACTGCCGGGAGAACTCGACCGTGCCCGCACCGAAGGCCTCGGTCATTCGGAGTTCTTGGCTCGACTGCTCGAGATCGAGGTGACCGCCACCGAGATCCGCCGGCGGGCCGGACTCGAGCGCTTCGCCTGTCTGCCCTCCCCGTGGACACTCGACGACTTCGACTTCTCGGCCCAGCCCTCGGTCGACAAGAAGCTCATGACCGAGCTCGGGACGCTGCGCTTCCTCGAAGACGCCACCAATGTGCTGCTGATCGGGCCGCCCGGTGTCGGCAAGACCATGCTGGCTGTCGGACTCGCCCGGGCCTCGATCAACGCCGGCTATCGGACCTACTACACGACGGCCGCTGATCTGGCCGCGAGATGCCACCGGGCCGCCCTCGAGGGCAGGTGGGCCACCACCATGCGCTTCTTCGCCGGGCCGAGACTCTTGGTCATCGACGAGGTGGGCTACCTGCCCCTGCAGAGCGAGGCGGCCGCTGCACTGTTCCAGGTCATCACCCAGCGCTACCTGAAGAGCTCCATCGTCATGACCACCAATCTGGGTGTCGGCTCGTGGGGGAAGATCTTCGACGACCCGATGGTCGCCGCAGCCATGCTCGACCGGCTGCTGCATCGCAGTGTCGTGTTCAACATCGACGGCGAGAGCTACCGGATGCGCTCCCATCGGGCCCGCACCGAAGGGCTCCGGAAGGGGGTGTCCAAGGTCAGAGAGTAAAATGAAGAAAACTCACCGGTCCATCAACTGGGGAATTTCGTTGATCGCCCCTGGGGAGTTTCGGAAATCGGCGGCACCAGCGCTCTTGATTCTCCAGGGGGTCATTGGTCCAGGAAAGTGGTGACGCCCGAAGGGATCGAGTCGGAAGTATGAACCCCAGTGCTACTTCTCTCGTCGTGTAGTGGTAGAGGAATCGGTCTGAGTCCGCGACGAAGTCGGTCAGTTCATGAAACTCCATACGGTGATTATTGCGGCTGGCGCACCGATGGCGTGGCGTCAGTAGTTCTGGATTAATACGGTCACCACGGCACCGGATTACCGTCCACAGCCCAAAGCCGCGGGTTTACCGTCTCCAAGGAGAGCGATCCACAAGGAAGGTCAATGGCCATGACGGACAACGACAGCGCAAGAGGCCCCTCGATCGAGGAGCTCCGCCGGCGGTATCGCCAGGAGCAACAGAAACGCATCCGCCCGGAGGGCATGTCCCAGTGGCGTGAGCTGGGAGAGGAACTGGACCGGGACCCGTTCGTGGAACCCGGCTTCACGCGGGACCCGGTGTTCGAGGAGGTCACGGTCGCCATCGTGGGTGGTGGCTTCGCCGGCATGCTCACGGCGATCCACCTGGGCAAACACGGGATCCATGACGTCCGGATCATTGAGAAGGCAGGGGACTTCGGCGGCACCTGGTATTGGAATCGGTATCCGGGGTGCATGTGCGACGTCGAGTCGTACGTATACCTCCCACTCCTCGAGGAGACAGGCTTCGTGCCATCCGAGCGCTACGCCAGCGCCGCCGAGATCTTCGAGTACTCCAAGTTGTTGGCCGACACGTTCGATCTCTACCCGCGTGCGCTCTTCCAGACCGACGTGACCGGGGCCGAGTGGAGCGAGGCGACATTGCGCTGGCAGGTCGATACCAGTCGCGGCGATCGGCTCGCGGGTCGCTTCCTGGTGCTAGCCGGGGGCATCCTGCACAAGGCGAAGCTGCCGGGCATTCCCGGGGTCGACGACTTCGCCGGCAAGGCCTTCCACACCAGCCGCTGGGACTACGGCTACACGGGCGGCAGCCCCGGCGAGCCCATGGACAAGCTGTCGCACAATCGGGTGGGCATCATTGGCACCGGTGCCACCGCCGTGCAGGTGGTGCCACAGGTCGGTCGTGTGGCCAAAGAGCTCTACGTCTTCCAGCGCACCCCGGCCGCCGTGGGCGTCCGCAACCAGCAACCCACCGATGTCGAGTGGTTCCAGAGCCTCGAACCCGGCTGGCAGCACGAGCGCATCGTGAACTTCACCCAGGCCGTCACCGGCGCCAAGCCCGAGCTGGACATGGTGCACGACGGCTGGACCGAGGTCATGTGGGTCGACACCCATCGAGGCTCGAAGAACGCCGGGGAGGCCAAGGCACTCGAGCGAATCGACTTCGAGGTCATGGAGGCGATCCGACGACGGGTCGACGGAGTCGTGGAAGACCCGGAGACGGCCGAGAAGCTGAAGCCCTACTGGGGTAAGCACTGCAAGCGTGTCTGCTTCCACGACGACTACCTGCCGGCCTTCAATCGACCCAACGTCCACCTGGTCGACACCGAGGGTCGGGGCGTCGAGCAGATCACGGCGCGCGGACCCGTGGTCCATGGTGTCGAGTACCCGGTTGATCTGCTCATTTACGCCTCGGGGTTCGAAGTCACCACAGATCTGCACCATCGGCTCGGTTTCGACCCCAAGGGTGTCGACGGCACCGCCCTGTCAGAACGATGGGCCCAGGGCGCCCACACGCTGCACGGCGTGCTGGCGAGCCGGTTCCCCAACCTGCTCTTGATCAGCCTGGTCCAGGGAGGGTTCGGCACGAACTTTTCGCACCTCCTCTCCGAGTCGGCTCGACACGTGGCGCACATCATCGAAGCCTGCGTCGAGCAAGGGATCGTCTCAATCGAACCGGAGGAGGCGGCGGAGGATCAGTGGCTCTCAGTCCTTCTGGAGGTCGGCATCGGCGGAGCCGCCTACTTCCAGAGCTGCACTCCCAGCTTCTACAACAGCGAGCAGCAGGCGATCGACGCCCGAGCCGCCCGCAACCTCACCTATACCGGCAGTCTCCTCGACTACGTCGGATACCTGGAGCGCTGGCGTCGGGCGCCCGACTTCGCCGGCGTGAAACTGCGGCGGCGGTAAGAGTTCCAGGCCGAGCACGAGATCGGGTCGTTGCAGTAGACGTTCTGTGGAAATTGGCGGCCGGCACGGGTCAGATCTCTCGAACGGGCTGCGCGGCAACGTGGCGGCCGGCGAGGAAGCCAAAGACCATGCCGTTGCCGAGCGTGCCCCCGCCGCTCGGGTAGGCCCACCCAAATACATTCGCAGCGGTGTTGCCGGCGGCGTAGAGGCCTCCTACGACACCGCCGCCCAGCTTGCGGACCTGGCCGTTGCGGTCGATCTGCGGGCCGCCATTGGTGCCGAGCGTCCCAGGATGGATCTCAACGGCGTAAAACGGTGCTTCCGTGATCGGCTTGACCGTGCCGGGCGACATAAGACCGACCTCGTGGCGACGGAAGTCCGGATCCTCACCATTGGCCGCATGCAGGTTGTAGCGCTCGACGGTCGATTCGAGGGTTTCGCGGTTGATGCCGATCCGATCTGCCAGCTCACCGATCGAGTTCGCCTTCGTTGCCCACTCTTGGTCGGCCTGGCCCGGGAACATTGACAAGATCCTCTGCGAATCACGGACGCTCTTGTCGAAGATCAGGAACCCGGGACCTGCATTGGGGAACTCAACGGCTTGGGGATCATAGATTCCAAACGCCTTTGGAAAGTCGTTGTACGGCAGCGCCTCGTTTGCGAAGCGCTTGCCCTGCCCGTTGACGACGATCGACGAAGGAGCGCCCCGGCCCCATTCGAACTGCGGCACGAGCTGCCCGTCGGCGCCTCGAAAAGAGGGGTCGAACATGGCCGGCGTACCCCAGTACGAGTCGAGGTTGGCCAGCTTGGCGCCGACCTCGGTCGCCATCCGTAACCCGTCGCCCACGTTGTTCGGCGGGCTTAGAGGATGTACGTCATAACCGATGTGGGCCCTCACAAGCTCTGCGTTCCACTCAAAGCCGCCGCAGGCAAGCACGACGCCTTTGCGCGCACCGATTTGTAGCGACTGCCCGCGGTGTTTGGCGACGACGCCCACAACCTCGCTTGACTCGTTCACCGTAAGTCTTGTCGCCGGCGTCTCGAGCATGGCCTCGACGCCGCGCTCCAGCAGCCCCTTGAAGAGCCGAGCCACAAGGGCCGCGCCCTTCGGCCGGACATCCTGCGCCTCCCGCCGCCTCAGCTCCTCTTGCAGCTCGGGACTCTGGGGCCGCAGATCCTCGGCCAGTGTCGTTGCCGTGCCGAGCGACATGAGTGTGCCCCGCTTCACGAGGCGATCTGCCCAGTCCGGCAACTCATCGCGCACCGGGTACGGGTCTGCCTCGACGGCCCGGGCAGGCCTCGCGATGCTGCCCGGAATACCCCACGCCCAGTAGTAGTCGGAGAGTGGTTGGATGTGTGTGGTCAACGGCGTGTGGTCCTCGAGATACCGAAGAACCTCCGGTGCGGTGTCGACATAGACCTCGAGCAACTCTGGGTCCGGAGCTCTGTCACCAGCGAGGCGACGGATGTAGGCCAGAGCGTCGTCCCGGCTGTCGATGACGCCCGCGGCAGCCATCACGTGGTTGCCGGGCAGCCAGACGCCCCCTCCGGACACCGCGGTCGTGCCGCCGAGCATGTCCGCCTTCTCCAAGACGAGCACCTCCGACCCCCCATCCGAAGCCAGCGTCGCCGCGGTGAGTGCCGCGCCGCCCGAACCAACAACCACGACGTCGACCACTCGATCCCACGTATTCACGGCGGCCCCTTGTACAGAAGTCGATCAGAAGATAGTCTAATAACGTTGTTAGGAAGAGAGAAAGTATTTGACAGATTCATACAACTATCTGTAATTTGGACGTCTGATGACGATGGAGCAAGTCCTCAACGAGAACGACCTCGGTACTATCGAACGGGCCCTCGAACAGCTCTTTCGGCTTAACGCGAGTCGAAAGGTGCACAGCCGCAGGGCGGCCGCCGCCGGAGTGACGATCTCGCAACCTGGATACCAAATTCTCCGCCGGATCCAGGAGGAAGACGGGCTCCAGGTCGGGGAGCTCGCACGCCTTACCGAGATGGACCCGGCCGCCGCGGGCCGCCAGATCAGCCTCTTGGAACACGACGGATTGGTGACGCGTGAGAAGGCCTCGGGTGACGGTCGCGCCGTTGTGGTTAGGGTCACGCTCAAAGGCGCGGAGGTGCGCCAGAGCTTGATCACCGTCGCAGAGCGCCACATGTCCGACGTCCTGTCCGGCTGGTCAGTGTCCGATCGTCGGCAGCTGGCAGCGCTGCTCCCACGCCTTGTCGAAGGGATGCGAAGCGTGCACTACCGGGAGGACGAACGAATGTCCCATCTCGGGGAGCGGGGCTCGTTGCCATGATACCGGCCGACATCGGGGTGGTCGATCTCATGATCGGGTTTCCGAGCGACGATCCGCGACAAAAGTACGAGAACCTCCGCAAGCTGGCCAAGGATTCGGCCAGCGCGGAGATGGAGTTTCCCGCGGAGTACATGTTCAAGGAGGTCCCCGATCACCTCGCCGGCGGCGAGGACCCCGTGGCGACCACTCTGGCGGCTATGGACCGCCACGGGGTCGCCAGCGGTCTGGTCGGTCTCGGGAACGCAGCGACCGCCGAAGCCCTGCGACGCCACCCGGACCGCTTCGTCGCCGGCCTCGAAGTCGACCCGAACGACATCGGCGCCACCGTGCGCCGGATCCGCCAGGAGCGCGTCGACCACGGCATCGTCGCGGTCACGACGTTCCCCGCGGGCTGCAACCCGCAGGTCCCGATCAGCGACCGGCGCTACTATCCGATCTACCAGGTCTGCGTCGATCTGGACCTCCCGATCGTGGTCAACGCCGGCATCGCCGGTCCGCGGGTGCCCTCGGAGTGCCAGCACATCATGCACTTCGACCAGGTCTGCTACGACTTCCCCGAGCTGCGGGTCGTGATGCGCCACGGCGCCGAGCCCTGGGAGGACTTCGCCGTCAAGTTGATGCTCAAGTGGCCTGGTCTGCACTACATGACGTCGGCCTTCGCGCCCAAGTACTACCCACAAGCGATCGTCGACTACGCCAACACGCGCGGGGCAGACAAGATCATGTACGCCGGCTACTACCCGATGGGGTTGAGTCTCGATCGGATCTTTGGAGAGCTGCCGCACGTCCCGTTCCGCGACAACGTCTGGCCGTCGTTCCTCCGAGACAATGCCGTTCGGGTATTCAAGCTGGGCGGTGTCCAATGAGTGCGATGCGCCGGATTCCGTACGCGGGAAGTGTGCACGATAACCGGGAGATCGAGGCGGTTTGCAAGGTGCTCTCCGATGGCCCTCAGGGACTGCGCATCGGTAAGAACGTACGAGAATTCGAGCGACAGATCGCCGCATTGTTCGGCAAACGGCGTGGCGTCATGTGCAACTCCGGCTCTTCCGCTCTGTACCTCGCCATCGAGCTGCTCGGGCTCTTGCCCGGTGACGAGGTGATCACTTCAGCCGTCACGTTCTCGACGGATATTGCTCCCCTTGTTCGAGCTGGCGTCACCCCAGTCTTCGTCGACGTGGAACGTGACACCTACAACATCGACGTTGCAGGCATCGAGGAGATGATCGGGCCTCGCACCCGGGCGATCCTCACACCGAACTTGATCGGGAACGCGCCCGACTGGGACGCGATCCGGTCGCTGGCGGACGACCACGGTCTCCTGGTCGTCGAGGACTCGTGCGACGCGCTTGGTTCGACCCTGAGGGGGTCGCCCACCGGAACCCGCTCGGATGTCTCGGTGACGTCGTTCGCTCTGAGTCATATCATCACCGCGGCCGGAACCGGCGGCATGGTGTGTCTCAACGACGACGAATGGGCCGACCGCTGCCTGCTTCTTCGACGTTGGGGCCGCCGGTCCGAGGTGCAGCTCTTCGGTTCCAAGAAAGGAGCCGATAGCCGATTTTTCTCATCCATCGATGATGGACTCGAGTACGACAATCTCTTCATCTTCGACGAGGTCGGTTGGAACTTTGAGCCTTCTGAACTCTCTGCTGCCTTCGGTCTCGTCCAGCTGCAGAAGCTTGAGGCCAATCTTGCAACGCGAAAGCGGAATTTCACGCGCCTTCACCAGCACTTCTCTCAACGTCCTGACGCATTCGGCCTGCCCCGGACGACGCCCGAGCTGGACACGGCATGGCATATGTTCCCGCTCCTGATCCTCCCCGATTCGGGTGTACGCCGATCCGAGTTCCAGCAGCACATGGAGAAGCACGGCGTTGACACCCGGATGGTCTGGACCGGGAACGTCACCCGACAGCCGGCGTTCAAAGGCGTCGGCTTCCGCACGCCCGGGACAGGTCTTCCCAATGCGGATCTTGTGATGGAGTACGGGGTCGTGCTGCCATCGAACCATGGTCTGACCGATGAGGACATCGACTACATCTGGACGACAGCGAAGGAGTTCCTCATATGAGCCAGAACTCCGGAGGCGACCATCTCATTCTAGTGTCGGCGGATGGGCATGCCGGTGGCAATCATGAGCAATATCGCCGGTATTTAGAATCCAAGTACCTCGATGAGTTCGATGCATGGAGAGAGCGTTACAAGAATCCATTCAAGGACTTGACCGGAGGGACCCGAAACCGGAACTGGGATGATGCGCGCCGCCTGACCGAATTGGAAGCAGACGGCGTTGTGGCCGAAGTGATCTTTCCGAACACGATCCCACCGTTCTTCCCCACGGGTGCGGTCGTCGCTCGTCCACCCACTCCCGACGACTATGAGCTCCGGCTCGCCGGCATCCGGGCCCACAACCGCTGGCTTGCTGACTGGTGTGGCCTCCACCCCGACCGTCGAGCCGGCATAGGGCAGATCTTTCTCAACAACCTCGATGACGCGCTCGCCGACGTCCGCTGGTGCCACGAGAATGGGCTGCGCGGTGGCGTACTCGTGCAGCCGGTGCCAGACGACATGAAGCACATCGAACCTCTCTACGCCCCGAGCTACGACCCGTTGTGGGCGTTGTGCGAGGACCTCGGAGTCGTCGTCAATACGCACTCGGGTGGCGCCGGCATGCCGGACTACGGTCCGTACCAGGCGGCCGGACTCTTGTGGATCACCGAGACGTCGTTTTTCTCCCGTCGGCCGCTTACCCAGATGATCGTGGGTGGAGCGTTCGAACGGTTCCCCGGCCTGCGATTTGCCCTTACCGAGCAGGGTGCCTCGTGGATTGGTCCGTTGCTCGCGCAATTGGACTCGTATCACGGGCAGATGAAACGCGTCGGGAGAATCGGTGAGCTCAAATACGACCCCGAACACGTGTTGCCCCTCAAGCCGAGCGAGTACTTCGCACGGAACTGCTGGGTTGGAGTCAGCTTTCCTTCGCCGGTCGAGGCAGCGGCGCGTCAGGAGATTGGCATCGAACGATTCATGTGGGGCAGCGACTACCCCCATGATGAATCCACCTACCCGAACACCCGCGAGGGTCTGCGACGCGCCTTCGCTGGGGTGGAAATGGACGAACTCCAAAAGGTCCTGGGTTCGAACGCCGCGGCCCTCTACGGTTTCGACCTCGTCAAGCTGCGGCCCGTCGCCGACCGCGTCGGCCCGACGTATGCCGAGCTTTCTGTCCCCTATGACGGGGTGCCCGAGGGAAATCGCTCCCCGGCGTTCACCCGCGCATGAACCAAGGACAAGACGGGAGCTCTAGATTTCGGGGCCGACGGGCGCTCGTGACTGGTGCCAGTCGCGGCATCGGTGCCGCAACGGCCAATCGACTGGCGGCGCAGGGTGCGGATGTTGCAATCACCGCACGAACCGCCGACCAGCACCAGACTCTCCCGGGCTCATTGCGCGAGACCGCTCATCGCCTCGGGCGCTTCGGGGGCCGCGTCGTTCCCATTACCGCCGACCTCACGGATCCCGACGATCGGGAGAGGATCGTACCTGCGGCCGTGGAGGGCCTCGGGGGGCCGATTGACATTCTGGTCAACAACGCCGCGGCAGCGATCTATCAGCCGCTACTCGACTTCCCGTTGAAGCGCAGGCGCCTCGTCTTCGAAGTGAATGTCCATGCCCCGATGGATCTGGCTCAGGCGGCCCTCCCGTCCATGATCGACATGGGCGAGGGTTGGATCGTCAACGTGTCGAGCGCCACAGCGCATTTGTGGCAGACACCGTTCAAGCTCGGGTCCCTCGGATCGAAGACCGGGATCTACGGTGCCTCGAAGGCCGCCCTGAACCGACTTACGAACGCACTGGCCGCCGAGGTCGCCAAGGCGGGGGTCCGTGTGAACACGATCGAGCCACGATCAGCTGTCATGAGTGAGGGAGCCGAAGTGCTCGTTGGGCCGCTGGCCGCCGACCAAATTGAATCCATGGAGGAGATGGTCGAGGCCGTGGTGGCTCTTTGTGATTGCCCTCACGACCGTACGGGCAGCATCCACGTCAGCCTGGACCTGCTCGAGGAGCTCGGACTGTCCGTCCGCGATCTGGACGGCATGCCGATGTCGACGTGATACTGCAAGATGGCGCCACGCTCATCGGCCTTGCCCGACGTCGCCCAGGTGGGCTCCGTTGAGGGTCACGCTTGCGAGCGAGCGACTCTCCGAGGTGAGGATCCATTCTGAAGAGTGGACGGACGCCAGCTCAGCCCGGCGGAGGTGCACATGAGCCCGAATATGCGTGCCAGTGCGCGCGGCGTCGGCGTCTCGAGGTCCAGGGCTTCCAGTAGGCCGAGGCCCATCTCGGCACTCCAAATGACGGTGACCGCGGTCCGCATGTCGGTCGTCGGAGGCTCTTCGCTCACGGCGAGCCATTCCTCGAACCCCGCCTCCCAGAGATCGAGGTGGCGGAGTTGTAGCTCCTGAAGATGTCCCCGGACTTCCTCATCAGATCGGGCGGCGGCGGCACCCTCGACGAGAAGAGCTCGAAGCTGGGTGCGGTTGTTGAACGCCCGCAGATTGAACTCCACAAGGTCGGCGGGGGAGCCTGACTCGACTAGACCTTGTGGGAGCTGCTCAAGGTCCTGAGCAATGCGCACTTCGATGGCCTCTACGAGGAGTGTGGCCTTGTTGGTGAAGTTCCCGTAGATCGAACCCGTCGTCATACCGGTCTCTCGTGCCAGGTCACGAACAGTGACGTTGGCGTAACCCCTTTCGGCGAAGAGGTTGATCGCGGCCTCTATGAGCAGGGATTGTGTCACCACGGCCTTCGCCGAGTCACGCAAAGCGGTGACCGGCACAACACCGTCTGACGATTGACCGGAGGAACCGTTCGTCCGAGTCCGCCACTTCTGGGCCGATGAAGGCATCGATCCCGCCTTCCGCCCGGGCTCGGCTCGATGGTCATCGGACCCCTCGAGGAAGTCGAGAAACCGGCTGACAAAGCCGGCAATCTCCTCCGGTTTTGCTCGGAGCGCACCGTTGGCATCGAGCACGCCCAGGCCCAATTCGATCGACCACAGCGAGCGAACGAGCGACGGGGCATCGATCCTGCGATCGACGTGACTCGCTCTCTGCCAGTCGGAGTAGTCCACCGTCCACCGCTCGAGCAGCGAGTTAAGCGTTGGCCGGAGGCGTGCTCTCAGGTCTTCGTCGGTGCGGGCGGCCGCCGCCGCTTCCAAAATAAGGGCACGCATCTGGGACCGTCCCTTGAGCCGGAGCATGCCCCGACGGACGTATTCAGGGAGTGGCATTCTCGTGCGAGACCCCTCCATCTCCTCACGGATACGGAGATCCAGCACTTCCGCCAGGAGGTCCCCCTTGCTCCGGAAATTGGAATAGATGACTCCGGTCGTGAGACCGAGACGCTGAGCGAGGTCGCGGACCGATACGCGGCTGTAGCCGTCCGTTGCGAAGAGGTCGGCACTGAGATTCAGCAGTCGTGTCCGATTGTCTCCCGAGGCCGCGAGGGTTGGTTTGCTCATCTCAAGCACATCGTACGTGCGCCGAGCATGGCGCATCGAGAACACCGGCGTCGTTCGTCAATACCCACCCGGCCGGATGGCGCCGGTTAACGCTTGCCACAGGGAGGGAACCTGGAAGTGCTATTTCTGCATCCCCCCGCTAACGGAGATCTCGTCTCCGGTGACGAACGAGGAGGCATCGCTGGCGAGATAGACGACAGGACCGACGATCTCGCTCGGGTCGGCGACCCTGCGCATGTAGGTGCCATCGGCGATCATTGTCTTGAAACCGGGCTGCAGCCGCTCCGCTCCCTCGGTCATCTCGCTCTCGAAAGGTCCAGGTGCGAGGACGTTCACGCGCACTCCCCACGCCGCCCATTCCTGCGCCATGCTCTTGGTCAGGTTCACCAATGCCGCTTTGGAGGCTGCGTATGCACAGATCGATGCGCCACCAGAATACGCGGCCATTGTCGCGATGTTGATGATGCTGCCGCCACCTTGGTCTCTCATGAGCGGTGCGACCAGTTGGCTCGTCCGGAGGGGTCCCTCGAGGTTGACCGAAAAGACCTTTCGCCAGTACTCGAGCGTCATGTCCAGGGGCCCGATACGGGCCGGATTGATGCCCGCGTTGTTGACGAGGATGTCTATCTGACCGAGGCGCTCGCTGACTTCGCTGATGAAGCGGGCCACTGCGTCCCAGTCCCCGACGTGACACGCGATTCCCACGGCGCGAGATCCTGTCGACTCTTCAATTTCTGCCGCGGCCTTCTCGCAAGCCTCCTGCCTGCGACTACTCACGACGACCGTCGCCCCCGCGGCCGCCAGCCCCTGGACCATGGCGCGACCGATGCCCTTGGTCGAGCCGGTCACGACAGCGACGCGCCCGGCAAGATCGAATGGATCGTGACCCTCACTCATCTGGTTGTTTGTCACTCCTCTGGCCGAAACAGCGTCACGAGCTCGGTTCCGGCGACGGTCGCCGATCCGTTGGTCACGCTCCCTCCAAGACCCCGTTCACCTACCTCTGGCGGGCACGAGAACAGCTCGCCCTACTGGCGGACTGCAACTGCAAGGAGTATAACAACGTCATTTGAATACGGCAACGGAGATATGGCCGTCGAGCCCGGGAGGGAATTCATGAAGAGCAAGGCAGCCATCTTGTGGGAGACCCAGAGCAAGTGGAGCGTTGAAGAGATTGAGCTCGATCCACCCCAGTCTGGCGAGGTGCTGGTCAAGCTGGCTGCGTCCGGGTTGTGCCATTCCGACGACCACTTGGTCACAGGGGACATGGTGCTCGACCCAGAATTGGCCGAGGCGTTCGACTTACATCAGCTGCCCATCATCGGTGGACACGAGGGAGCAGGCGAAATCGTAGAAGTCGGACCCAACGTTGAGCATCTCAGTCCGGGTGACCATGTCGTTCTCAGTTTCATTCCCGCATGTGGCCGCTGCCCGTCGTGTGCCATCGGTCAACAACATCTGTGCGACCTCGGCGCGTTCCTTCTTGCGGGAAAGCAGGTGACCGATTTCACCTCACGGCACCATGCAGCGGGCGGAACCGACCTCGGAGTGATGTGTTGCATCGGAACCCTTGAGCCGTTCTCGGTGGTCAGCGAGGCAAGTTGTATCAAGATCGAGTCCCACATCCCTCTCGAGAAGGCAGCACTGGTTGGTTGTGGAGTGACGACGGGTTGGGGGTCCGCCGTGAACGCCGCCGACGTCCGCTCGGGTGAGACCGTCGTGGTGGTGGGTCTCGGAGGCATCGGTATGAACGCCCTACAGGGAGCCCGACTGGCCGGCGCCCATCAGATCGTTGCAGTCGACCCGCTAGAGAACAAGAGAGCCATGGCTCCCATGTTCGGGGCAACGCACACGGCGGCATCTATGGAAGACGCGCAGGCTCTGGTGAGCGAACTGACGCGGGGTGCAATGGCGGATAAGGCGATCCTGACCGTCAGCGTTGCGTACGGCGACCTCATCGCACCGCTGATGAACCTCATCAAGAAAGCTGGGAGAGCCGTTGTCACCGCGGTGGCTCCGATGTCGCAGACGGATGTCAAGCTCGATCTCTTCACCATGGCAATGGCGCGTAAGGAACTCGTTGGGTGCATATTCGGAAACGCGAATCCCCGCCGTGACATTCCTCGAATCCTTGACTTCTATGTGAATGGGAAGCTCCTCCTGGACGAACTGATCACCAACACGTACTCCCTCGAGGATGTGAATCAGGGGTACGAGGACATGCGTAATGGCACAAATGTGCGTGGCGTCGTCATTCACTGAAACAAGACACTCGCCCGAGAACCCAACGCGTTGCCGGCGCTTGGTAGAGCCTCTCCTTCAATTCTTGATCTGTTCTGGGACCCGAGGCGGCCCAGGCAGCCTGTTTGCCGCCGCCAGACCACTGGTATCGCGGGTCGCGTCCTGTTAAGATAACAACGCTATTTCCGCCGGAGTAACGTACTGCCAGCAGGGAGTTCGAGCCTCCGCACCATGGCAAGGAGAAGTCCATGACTGTTGTTGACGTGGATGCCCACTTCGAGCCCGCTGAAGGGTGGCTCGGGTTGTTTCCCGACGTGCAGGCTCGGATGCCCCGAATGCTCCCGGATGACGACCCCCGCTTCGAACGCGACTCCGCGGAGATGTTCGCCTACTTCGTAAGTGACGACCTCCTTCGCCAGGTGCCTAAGGACCGGCGTATGCCGATCGGCAGGCTCACCACACCAGCCATGGAAGCGCTCTTCTCCGACGAGCGAGAGTCTCTGGTCTATCCGGGCGCAAACCAGCACAAGCCGTTGCTCGACCCCGCGGCGCGAATCGCCTGGCTGGACGAACAGGGGATTGCCTGCCAGAACGTGATCTCAGGTGAGGGCTACACCCTGGCCCGGGCGGTGGCGGACCCGGGCCTCGGTCGGGACGTACTCTTCGCCGTCAATACTTGGATGTCGGACGCTACCGAGGGGTTTCATGAGCGGCTCCTCCCAGCAGTCTCGCTTCGCTACGACGACCTTGACTGGACGGTGCACGAGATGGCGAGGTTGCGTGCACGGGGGAGCCGCTACTTCATGATCACCTCCGAACCGGTCAATGGCATTCCACCCAACCACCCTGACTTCGACGTCGTCTGGTCGGCTGCGACCACTTTGGGCATGGTCCCACTCCTGCACATCGGGCTGAGCCCGGCGATGATCCATCCCGGCTGGGCAAACACCGATGATCCCGCCTTGATCCGCCTGCTCTCGGTCCTGCAACCGGAGCAGGCGGCCGAGATCTTCCTCACTGCGATGGTGTTCGGTGGTGTGTTCGAGCGACACCCAACGTTGACGATTCTCTTCTCGGAGCTCGGGATTAGCTGGTTGGCCAATCTCGTCGACCGCATGGACGCAATGGCCGGGCCAATGACGAGCCCGCTCGTGATCGGCGAGTACAAGCTCCCGCTTCAGCCGAGCGAATATGTGCGACGGAATATTCGGATCTCACCGCTTCCCTCCGCGGAGCAGTCTCCGCGAGAGCTTCTCGAGCGGTTCCCCGAGGTACCCGTCTTCTCTTCGGACTACCCGCACTTCGAGGGCAACCCTGACCCGGTGGGGCACTACCGGTCTGTGTTGGCTGATGTCGACCCAGCCCTCCGAGCCGGGTTCTTGTCGGAGAACATACTCACGTCTTTCGAGATGATGGGTGACCCCCTGCTCGTCGGATCCGGCGCGGCAGCTCGCTGAGAGCCGTCGCCGACACGGGTCTCGTGGTGCCAGAAGACCTGATACCTCCGACCAAATGTGCAGACTGGCTGACTGACGGCTGATCGTCCCGGGCGGGTCAGGTGGTGACGGATCCGCCGTTGATTTGAATGGTCT
>JBKQIP010000204.1:0-21963 GCA_052148295.1 Acidimicrobiales bacterium | reverse complement strand
TCGGCGCGGCCGAACTCCTGATTTCACTGCGACGACCCCCAGGAGTAGCGCGGCGGGCGGATACAGTAAGCGCATGTCCATCTATGACGTTGATATCGCTTCCCTCGACGGTTCGCCTCTTGATCTGTCCGCCTTTCAAGGCCAGGAGGTCTTGGTGGTCAATGTGGCCTCCAAGTGCGGCCTGACGCCGCAGTACGAGGGCCTCGAGCGCCTGCAGAAGACGTATGGCGAACGCGGTTTCTCCGTCGTCGGGTTCCCCTGCAACCAGTTCATGGGCCAGGAGCCCGGGACCGCGGAGGAGATCCAGCAGTTCTGTTCCACCACCTACGGGGTGAGCTTCCCGCTCTTCGAGAAGATCGAGGTGAACGGTGACCAGCGTCATCCGATCTACGAGGAGTTGACGGCCACACCGGACGCCGAGGGCACGGCGGGGGACATCACGTGGAACTTCGAGAAGTTCCTGGTGTCGGGCACGGGAGAGATCGTCGGACGTTTCCGGCCCCAGGTGGAGCCCGAAGACCCGACCATCGTCGACGCCATAGAGGCCGAGCTGTCCGCTTGACCTCTCCGGGGCTCGCCGCGGGGTTCGCCGCGTCCATCTTCGACCTGGACGGACTGCTCATCGACTCGGAGATCCTCTGGCATGAGGCCGAGATAGAGATCCTGGGCGACCTGGGCGTGCCGTTGGCCCGGGAGAGTTGCCGCAGCACCAAGGGCATGTACGTGGGCGAGGTCACCGAGCACTGGCACGAGCGGTACCCGTGGACGGGGCCGTCGCCGTCGGAGGTGGCGGTGACGATCGTCGATCGCGTCATCGCCCTGCTGCTCGACCGGGGGGAGCTCAAGCCGGGAGCGGAGCACGCCATCGCCCTGTGTGCCGGGCGGGGCCTGCCGCTGGCCGTCGCCTCCTCGTCGGAGTACCGGCTGATCGAGGCCGCGTTGGAGCACTTCGGCCTGCGGCACCACTTCCAGCTGGTCCATTCGGCCGAGGACGAGCGCTACGGCAAGCCGCACCCGGCCGTGTTCCTCACCGCGGCGGCCCGGCTGGGCGCCGAGCCCCGCCGCTGCCTGGTCTGGGAGGACGCCCCGGCCGGTGTCCGGGCGGCCAAGGCGGCCACCATGGCCTGCATCGCCGTCCCCGAGCACGGGGAGGAGCACGACCCCGCCTTCGGTCTGTCCGATCTGGTGCTGGGCTCGCTGCTCGACATGGATGCGGCCTGCTGGGTCGACGTCGAGCGGCGACATTTCGCCGTAGCCCCATGAGGCCCCGACGGCGCTCGAGCCGGGCCGCCACGGCCCGGGAGCGCGACACCGGCGCCGGATGGGCTCCGTCGAGCACGGGGAGGGGGTGACGCCGTCCGGAGTGGGTGACACGGGCCGGAGGGGGTGAGGCCAGGCCACCCAGTCCACAGCCTCTAGTCTTTTCTTTCTCCCACGCTGGAGGCCGGCCTCCCGCCATCACAAACGAGTTCTCGTGTTCACCCCTGTCCCCCCCGATACCGACTTCGTCGCTCTCGAGCAGGCCGAACTGGCCCGCTGGGTGGCGCACCGCGTCTTCGAGCGCTCGGTGGAGCAGCGCCAGGGGGCGACTCCGTGGATCTTCTACGAGGGCCCACCGACGGCCAACGGGATGCCCGGGCTCCACCACGTGTGGGCCCGCGTCTACAAGGACCTCTTCTGCCGTTTCCGCACCATGACCGGGTCTTATGTGGCCCGACGCGCCGGCTGGGATACCCACGGGCTCCCCGTCGAGGTCGAGGTCGAGAAGAAGTTGGGCATCACGGGCAAGGAGCAGATCGAGCGGCAGGTCGGTGTGGCCGAGTTCATCCGGCTGTGCCGCGAGTCGGTCTTCTCCTACGTCGACGAGTTCACCCGGCTGACCACGCGTATCGGCTACTGGGTCGACATGGACCAGGCCTATTGGACGCTCAGCCCGGAGTACATCGAGTCGGTCTGGTGGCACCTGCAGCAGCTCTTCGATCAGGGCCTGCTCTACGAGGACCTCAAGGTGGTGCCCTACTGTCCGCGCTGCGGCACAGCGCTCTCGAGCCACGAGCTGGGCCAGCCGGGTGTCTACGAGGACGAGGAGGACGAGTCGGCCTACGTCCGACTCCCGATCGTCGATCCGGACGCAAGGGTCGTGGGCGACGGTCAGTGGCTGGTCGTGTGGACCACGACCCCCTGGACCCTCTTGTCGAACACGGGCGTGGCCGTCCATCCCGGCCTGACCTATGCCACCGTCGACGGCCTGGTCCTGGCCGAGGATCTGGTCGACCCCGTCCTGGGGGAGGGGGCGTCCGCCCGCATCTCACATCGGACACCGGGCCGGGCCCTGGTCGGGCTCCACTACGCGCGGCCCTTCACCGACCTGCCCGCCCCGCCGGGAGCCGACGGGTGGCGCGTGGTCCCCGCCGATTACGTGACCACCGAGGAGGGGACGGGCATCGTCCACCTGGCCCCGGCCTTCGGTGAGATCGACCGCCAGGTCGGGCGCGAGCACGGGCTCCCGTCGCTGAATCCGGTGGGTCCGGACGGGCGCTTCACCGACGACATCCCGTGGCTGGCCGGGCGGGAGGTCCGGGCCAGCAACACGGCCATCAACGATCGCCTCGAGGAAGCCGGACTCCTCCTGCGCCGCGTTCCCTACGTCCACTCCTACCCGCACTGTTGGCGCTGCCGCACGCCGCTGATCTACTGGGGCAAGCCCAGCTGGTACATCGCCACGTCGACCCGGAAGGACGACCTGTTGGCCGCCAACGCCACGGTCGACTGGCATCCCGCCTACATCCGCGACGGCCGGTTCGGTGAGTGGCTCTCGAACAACGTGGACTGGGCTCTCTCACGCGACCGCTACTGGGGAACACCGCTGCCCATCTGGCGCTGCGGTCGGGGCCACCTGCGCTGCATCGGGTCCTTGGACGAGCTCTCGGCGCTGGCCGGGCGCGATGTCACCGACCTCGACCCACACCGGCCGGTCATCGACGCGGTCGAATTTCCCTGTGCCGAGTGCGCGGCGTCGGGTCTTGCGGGACCCGAGGCGCTGGCGCGACGGGTCGAACCGGTGATCGACGCCTGGTTCGACTCCGGCTCGATGCCGGCGGCACAGATCGGGTACCCGCACGCCCCCGGCTCGGCCGAGTCCTTCACCTTCCCCGCCGACTTCATATCAGAGGCCATCGACCAGACCCGGGGCTGGTTCTACTCCTTGCTGGCCGTCAACGTGCTGGTCTTCGGGCAGAGCCCGTACCGCCACGTGGTGTGCCTCGGACACATCATCGACGCCGATGGCCGCAAGATGTCGAAATCGTTGGGCAACATCATCGACCCGTGGACGATCCTCGACACCCGTGGGGCCGACGCCCTCCGGTGGTGGATGTTCAGCCAGGGCTCCCCCTGGACCCCGACGCGCGCCAGCCTGGCTGCCATCGACACGGCCATGCGCGACATGCTCCTCACGCTGTGGAACACCTTCAGCTTCTTCACCACGTACGCATCACTCAACGAGTTCGATCCGGCCGATCCCGCCATCCCCCCGCTCGCCGCCCGGGGGCCGCTCGACCGCTGGATCGTCTCGCGCCTCTCGGCGACCTGCGCCACGGTGACCGAGGCCCTCGCGGGCTACGAGCCCCTCGACGCCGCGGCCGCGTTGGGGACGTTGGTCGACGACCTCTCCAATTGGTACGTGCGACGGAGCCGCCGACGCTTCTGGCGCACCGACCCCGACGCACCGGCCGGCGACTCGTTGGCCGCCCAGGCCACGTTGCACGAGACCCTCACCGCCCTCTCCCTGCTCATGGCACCGCTCTGCCCCTTCGTGGCCGACGCCATGTGGCGGTCGCTCACCGGGGCCGGAGACGACCAGTCGGTGCATCTGGCCGATTGGCCCGAGCCGCGACCCGAGCGGGTCGACGGTGAGCTCGAGGCACAGATGGCACTGGCCCGGCGCCTCACCTCACTGGGCCGGGCGGCGCGTAGCGAGGCCGGTGTCAAGGTGCGCCAGCCGCTGGCCCGCGCCCTGGTCTTCCTGCCCTCGGATGCCCCCGCCATTCTGCGCGACCTGGTGGCCGACGAGCTCAACGTCGACGAGATCGACGTGGCCGACGAATTGAGCGAGGTGCTCGAATTCGATCTGAAGCCCAATTACCGCACGCTCGGCCCTCGGCTGGGCGACCGGGTGAAGGACGTGACGCCCGCGCTGGCGGCGTTGGCCGGAGCCGATACGGCTGCCACGCTCGAGGCCGGCCGGTCGATCACGGTGGCCCTGCCCGACGGTCCGGTCGAGCTCGAACCCGACGACGTGCAGCTCCGTGTGCGCGGGCAGGAGGGCTTCGCCGTCTCCCGGGAGGGGGGCGAGGTCGTCGCGCTCGACCTCCATCTCACCGAGGCCCTGCGGCAACGGGGCGCGGCCCGCGAGGTCGTCCGACTCCTGCAGGATCTGCGCAAGAGCAGCGGACTCGACGTGTCCGACCGCATCCACCTCCATGCGGTCGGGCTGGAGGCGATCTCGGGATACTACGACTACATCGCCCGAGAGGTCCTGGCCATCGACGGCCTGATCCCGGGTCCCGGGGCGGGTGAGGGGACCGCCCTCGACCTCGACGGAGCGGGCATCGGTCCCGACGTGCAGGTCTGGCTCACCCGGGCGGACTGACAGCCAGCGTCAACCATCGTCGCCGACCAGCTTGGACAGGGTGGCGGCCAGTGCGGTCCGCTCGGCCGGGCTCAACGGTGCCATCAGGTGCCGATCGATGCCCCGCATGTGTTCGGCAATGGCGTCGCGCAACGTCGCCTGACCCTCGTCGGTGAGGATCACATGCACGCTGCGCCGGTCGGACGGGCAGTTCTGACGGGCGACCAGTCCCGACTCCGCCATGCGGTCCACCAGCCGGGTCACGCCGCCGGTGGTCAGGGCGATGTCCGTGCTCAGCCTGCTCATGGTGAGCCGGCCTTCGGGAGCTCCTCCGATGTGGATCAGCACGTCGAACCAGACCAGGGGAATGCCACAGGCACGCTCCAGCTCTTGTCCGAGCACCGAGGTCAATTGGCGGTGGGTGCGGACCAGGAGGCCCATCAGGGCCAGTCGTTCGTCATCGATCTGGCTCAAGAGGCCACAGGTGCCCCCGGTGCTGTCGGTGGCCTCCCGGCTCGAAATGGTGGGTGTCTCCATGGCGTTCCCCCAATCAGAGCGGATCATATCAGCAATGTCCGTGTATCTGATTGACAAGTATCTGTATAATCAGATACTATACAGTCAATAAGGTCAACCAGACCTGAAGAAGAATCACACCCCGAAGAACAAGGAGAAGCCATGAGCACCACCGAAGCCGTCACCCTTCCCAGGACCGGGACCTACGTCATCGACACGGCCCACACCGAGGTGGGCTTCGTGGCCCGCCACCTGATCGGGACCAAGGTCCGGGGTCACTTCACCGAGTTCTCCGGCTCCTTCACCGTGGCCGAGAACCCCGAGAAGTCCACCCTCGAGGCCGAGGCGAAGGCGGCCAGCATCGAGACAAATCAGTCGATGCGGGACGATCACCTGCGCACCAATGACTTCCTCGATGCCGAGAACCACCCCACCATCACCCTCACGGGCACCGGGCTCGAGCGGGTATCCGACACCAGCTGGAAGCTCCACGGCGAGCTCACCATTCGTGGCGTCACCAAGCCGGTGGACTTCGACCTGGAGTTCCTCGGTGAGGGCCCGTCCATGCAGGAGGGAAAGACGGTCGTCGCCTTCTCCGCCTCCGCCGAGATCGACCGCCGGGACTTCGGGGTCAGCTTCAACCATGCCCTGCTCGACGGCAGTGTCGTGGTGGGCAACAAGGTCAAGATCGAGCTGGAGGTCGAAGCCAGCCTGGCTGACTGACGGGTGACCCGGTCGGGGCCGGGTCGGAGCTGGGAGCGGGATTACGCTTCGCCGAAATGCGGACCGACCCAGCACCGATCCGGCCCGTGCCCGAGGTGACGGCGGTGCGGCCGCTTGCCGACACGGAACCGGCGGGGACATACGTCCTCGCGGTGGACCTCGGGACGGGCGGCCCCAAGGTGGCGCTCATCTCGGCCGCCGGGCGCATCGCCGCCCATGCCTTCGTGCCCGTCGGGCTGCAGCTGGGCGAGGACGGCGCCGCCGAGCAGGTCCCCGATGACTGGTGGGACGCCATCGTCACCGCCGCGCGACGTGCCCTGGCCGACAGCGGCGTCGCGCCGGCGGCGGTGGTGGGCATCGGGTGTACCGCGCAATGGTCGGGAACGGTCGCCGTGGGGGCTGACGGCGTCGCCATCGGACCGGCCATCATCTGGATGGACTCGCGCGGGGCCAACGCGGTCCGAAGCGCCGTCCGCGGGGCCCTCAACGTGCAGGGCTACGGCGCATCGAAGCTGACCCGCTGGGTGCGGCGCACCGGGGGCATCCCGAGCCTGTCGGGCAAGGATCCCGTGGGGCACATCCATTTCCTGCGCGAGGAGCGCCCCGACGTCTACGCGGCGACGGCCGTCTTCCTCGAGCCGGTGGACTACCTGAATCTCCGCCTGACCGGCCTGGCGCGCGCCTCGCACGACTCGATCACCCTGCACTGGGTCACCGACAACCGCGACATCCACGCCATCGCCTACGACGACGCGCTGTTCGCCCTGGCCGGGTTGGACCGGAGCCGCCTGCCCGAGCTGGTGCCGACCGGCTCCGTCCTCGGCGGCCTCTCCCCGGGCGCCGCGGCCGAGCTCGGACTGGTGGCCGGGACTCCGGTGGTGAGCGGGACGGGCGACCTGCATTCGGCCGCGGTCGGATCGGGCGCGGTGGAGGACTTCTGCGGTCACCTCTACATCGGGACCTCGAGCTGGATCAGCTGCCACGTCCCGTTCAAGAAGACCGACGCGCTGACCAATGTCGCCTCCATCCCCTCGGGTATCCCGGGCCGCTACCTGGTGGCCGACGAGCACGAGACGGGCGGGGCCTGCCTGACCTGGCTCCGGGACAACGTCCTCTATCCCGACGACGCCCTGGGCGCCGGGGGCGTTGCGCCCGACGACGTCTTCGCCCGCCTCAATGCCCTGGCGGCCGGCGTTCCCCAAGGTGCCCGTGGCGTGCTGTTCACCCCCTGGCTCAACGGGGAGCGCACCCCGGTGGACGACCACACCATCCGGGGTGGCTTCCATAACATCTCACTCTCCTCGACTCGGTCCGACATGGTCCGCGCCGTGTTCGAGGGCGTCGCCTTCAACTCGGCATGGTTGCTGGGAGCGGTGGAGAAGTACTGCAAGAGGCGCTTCGACTCCCTCGCCTTCATCGGAGGAGGCGCCAACTCGGACCTGTGGTGCCAGATCCATGCCGATGTCCTTGGCCGCACCATTCGTCAGATGGCCGATCCGGTGCAGGCCAACGTCCGGGGTGCCGGCCTGCTCACCCTGCTGGCGCTGGGACGCCTCGAACTGGCCGATATCCCCGCCACGGTCGAGGTCAAGGCCACGTACGAGCCCGACCCCGAGGCCGGGGCGCGGTACGCACCCGTCCTTCAGGAGTTCATCAACCTGTACAAGGAGACCAAGGGCATCCACAAGCGGCTGAACGGAGGCCGACTGGACCGCCACCGAGCCTGATCGACCTCACATCCGTTCGAAGTTGCGGGCCAGCTCCCAGTCCGAGACGTGACGGTTTGACGCCTCCCATTCCTGCCGTGCCGTGTTGAGGAGGTGGTGGTGCACGTCGGGACCGAATGCCTCGGCCGCCACCTCGGAACCCTCGAGCTCGGCGACGGCCTCGACCAGGGTGGTGGGGAGGCGGGGGACATCGGTCGCCTCGTAGGCGTTGCCGCGGTAGGGCTCGGGGAGCGCCAGCTCATGGTCGATGCCGTAGAGGCCCGCCGCGATGCACGCAGCCAGCACGAGGTACGGATTGACGTCGGCGCCGGGCACCCGCGTCTCGATGCGGCGCCCGGCACCGTGGCCCACCAGCCGGAAGCCACAGGTGCGGTTGTCGTCGCCCCACACGACGGCGGTGGGAGCCCAGCTGCCCGGCACGTATCGTCGATAGGAATTCACGGTGGGCGCGGCACACCAGGCCAATTGGCGTGCGGCGTGGAGCTGGCCGGCCAGGAAGCTCCTCCCGACCACCGACAGCCCGCTGGCATGGGACGGGTCGGCCATGAGGGGCGCCTCGGTCTCCGCATCCCACAGGCTGTTGTGCACGTGGCAGGACGATCCCACGTCGTCCATGCTCCATTTGGCCATGAAGGTGGCAGCCCGCCCCTCCTGGGCCGCGATCTCCTTGATCCCGTTCTTGAAGACGAGGTGACGGTCCGCCGTCTCGAGTGCGTCGGCGTAGGTCACGTTCACCTCGTGCTGCCCGCGTCCCGCCTCCCCTTTGGAGAACTCCACCGGGATGTCGGCGGCGGTCATCTCCTGGCGGATGCGCTTCAGGATGTACTCCTCCCGCGAGGTCTGCAGCAGCTGATAGTCCTCAATGGTGGAGGAGTGCGGCGTCAGCCCGTGCCAGCCCTTCTGCTGGGCTTCCTCGTACGATTCCCGGAACAGGAAGAATTCCAGTTCGGTGGCGCTGAGGACGGTCAAGCCCCGTTGGGCCGCCCGGGCGATCTGTTGGCGCAGGATCTGGCGGGGGGACACGTCGACCGGCGCCCCCTCGGTCGTGGTCACGTCGCCGATCACCATGGCGGTCCCGGGCAGCCACGGCAGGTGCCGGGCGGTGGCGTAGTCGGGGCGGACGACCATGTCCCCGTAGCCCGCTTCCCAGTTGGCGAAGCGGTAGCCGGGGAGCGGGGTCATGTCGATGTCGACCGCCAGCAGGTAGTCACAGGCTTCGATGCCGTGGCCGGCCACGTGCTCGGTGAAGTAGGCGGGGGTGACCCGCTTGCCCACCGGCCGACCGTGGACGTCGGGGAAGGCCAGGACGACGGTGTCGATCGACCCGTCGGCGATCCCTGCGGTGATGAATTCGAGTCCGCGCATGACGCATGATGGCGTCCCCGCGGGCACCCGTCCAGCGTCTTTGTACGCTGAACGGGTGCATGATGGCCCCGATGCCGGCCTTGACCCGCGGTCCAAGGGCCGGCCCGCCGACGCGGTGATCCCCCTCGTGGGCATCTCCACCTATGTGGCGGACACGGCCTGGGGCACGTGGCGGAGGCCGTCGGCCGTGCTGCCCGAGACGTACTACGAGCTCGTGGCGTCCGCCGGCGCCCGTCCACTGCTCCTCCCGCCCCCCCGCACGGCCGCCGCCGGCCCGGGGTTCGGCGCGCCCGAGGTGATCGCGGTCCTGGACGGGCTCGTGCTGACCGGCGGCGGAGACGTCGATCCGACGCTGTACGGCCAGGCGGCCGACGCGAGCGTGGGTGGGGTCGACCCGGTGCGCGACGAGAGCGAACGCGCGCTGCTGGCCGCCGCGCTGGCGGTCGACCTGCCCGTCCTCGCCGTGTGCCGCGGCTGTCAGATCCTCAATGTCGAGCTCGGCGGCACGTTGCACCAGCACCTTCCCGATGTGGTGGGCCACGAGGGCCATCGCCGCGCTCCTTCGGTCTTCGACGACGTGGAGGTGACGACGGTCCCCGGCACCCGCACGGCGGCCGTGTTCGGGGCGAATCCGACGGTGCTCTGCTCACACCACCAGTCCATCGAGGCGCCCGGGAGGGGCCTGGTCGTCACGGCCCGGTCGGCCGACGGGGTGATCGAGGCGGTCGAGGTGCCCGGTTCCTCCTTCGTGCTCGGCGTGCAATGGCACCCCGAGGAGAGTGGCGATCCACGCCCCTTTGCCGCCCTGGTGGCTGCGGCCCTCGACTACCGAGCAGGCCGGATGTCATCGGCCCCCGCCTGACGGGTCCAGCGACCAGAGGTGGCGCGGCACACGCCCGCACCCGTGTCGGGCCGCGCCCGGCCGAGCCACGTCAGGGTCAATCGCAGTAGTGTCTTCACCCATGCCAAAGAGCGGTGCCCGGAAGGTCGTGAAGCCCGTTGCCGCCGCCGTCGGGATCGTGGGGACGATGGCCAGCATCTGGTGGTTCGCCCTCAAGCCCCGCCGGAAGGCCAAGTTGGAGAGAAGGGCGAGCAGCGAGAGTACGACGGACAGCCCAACCAGCGAGAGCGGCCCGAGTGGCCCGACCGGCGAGAGCGGCCCGCCCGGCCCGACCGGCGAGAGCGGCCCCGGCGAATAGCGAAGAGAGGGGACCACCGGCTCACGGTCGGCGCGGCGTGAGCCCCTCGACCAGGCGCGGGAGGAGGTCGCTGATGGAGCCGTGGAGCACCACGTCGCCCAGTCCGTCGAGCTCGGTCGGCCCTCCGTTGACGATCAGGATCGCCGCACCGGCGCGCGAGGCGATGGGCACCAGGCCGGCCGCCGGGTACACGGCCAGGGTCGAACCGATGGCCAGCAGGAGATCGCACGATGCCGCGGCCGCCTCGGCGGCACGGAGGTCATCGGCCACCAGATTCTGCCCGAAGCTGATGGTGGCCGACTTCAGAATGCCCCCACAGGTTGATCCGTCGGGAAGCCCAGCCAGACAGGCCGGATCGAGGTCCCCGGCACGGACCCGCGCATGGACTGGATCCGCCGGCTGACGACGTCCGCACTGCAGGCACACGACGTCCGAGGTGGAGCCGTGAATCTCGATGATGCGCGCCGGGTCCGAGCCGGCCTTCTGATGCAGCCCGTCGACGTTCTGGGTGATCAGGGTCTCGAGCCGGCCCGAGCGCTCGAGGTCCACCAGGGCGGCATGCCCGGCGTTGGGCGGCGCGTCCCACATGGGTGAGGTGAGCCGGGACTGCCACGACCGCCGCCGCACCTCGGGATCGGCCAGGTAGACCTGCAGGGTGGACAACCGCTCGGCCTCGGGGTTCTTGGTCCACAGTCCGTCGGGTCCCCGGAAGTCGACAATGCCCGAATCGGTGGAGATACCGGCTCCGGTGAGGGCCACGGCGTGCCGCGAGCGCTCCACCAACCCTCTCGCCGCGCTCACGTCCGCATCGACCATCGACCGCCATCGTGTCACTCCGGGCGGGGGTCGCCGCTCTCAGTACGCTGCCAGGGTGACGAGGGGCGCCCCCACGGTCGACGTGCTCGATGCCGCCGACGCCGAGCAACGCCAGCGCCGCGCCGGGGGTTCGCTGCTGGCCCGCGGCTGTCGTCCGGGCGACCGGGTCGCCTTCAGCTTGCCGTCATCCGCCGACCTGATCTGTGCCGTGCTGGGGGCGGCGCGCCTCGGCATCATCCCGGTGCTTCTCAACGCCACGCTCACCCCGGACGAGCGCGACCGGCTGATCGCCGACGCCCGTCCGGGCATCCGGGTCCTGTCCGGGGCCGCTCTGTCCGCCCTGATGGACGGCCCAACGGCGGAGCTGTCCCGGTACCCGCTGACCCGTCCCATGCACTACACCTCCGGTACCACCGGCAGGCCCAAGGGGGTGACCACCGGGGTCTGGGACGAGGAGACGGCACGGGCGGTGTTCGAGGACGAGGCGGCGGTGTGGCACTTCGATGCCCACGACCTCCACATGGTCTGCTCGCCCATGTACCACACGGTCTCGGTGCGCTTCGCGACCGGCACCTTGCTCTCCGGCGGATCGCTGGCCATCCTCAGCCGGTTCGACGCCGCCACCGCGCTCGACGTGCTGCGGCGGCTCCGCCCGACCACGGCGTTCCTGGTGCCCACCCACCTCCAGCGCATATTGACGTCGCCCGCTCTGCAACGGGACGAGACCTTTGACTCCCTTCGTCTGCTGGCCCACGCCGGCGCTCCGTGTCCCCCTTCGGTCAAGCGGGCGACGATGGCCCGGGCCCGGCGCGGTGCGGTGTGGGAGTTCTACGGTTCGACCGAAGCTCAGTTCACCGTGTGCGGGCCGGACGAATGGCTCGACCATCCGGGCACGGTGGGTCGCGCCCGTCGCGGGCGCCGGCTCTCCATCGCTCCGCTGGTCGACAACGGCGAGGACGGCTCCGGCACCGTGTGGTGCACCATGCCCTCCTTCGCCCGCTTCCGCTACTGGGACGACCCGGCAGCGACCCGGGCGGCCTGGCGGGGGCCGGCCTGCTCGGTGGGTGACCTCGGCCGGCTCGACGACGAGGGGTACCTCTACCTGACCGGTCGGCGTCACGACCTGATCATCACCGGCGGGGTCAACGTGTACCCGGCCGAGGTGGAGGGCGTGCTGGCCACGGTGCCCGGCGTCCACGAGGTGGCCGTCTTCGGGCTTCCCGACGAGCACTGGGGCCAGAAGGTCTGTGTCGCCTACGTGGCCGGACCTTCGGTCGACGAGGCCTCCCTCCGGGTGGAGGCCGAGAGCCATCTGGCGCCCTACAAGCGACCCAAGCTCTACGTGAGGGCCGGTGAGCTCCCGCACACGGCAACGGGCAAGCTGCTCCGCCGGGACCTTCCCCAGCATCTGGGCCTGTCGGTCGAGTCGGGGGACGAAGCACGGTAAGAATCGGGTCATGCCATTCGCCACCGTCAATCCCGCCACCGGCCAGACCGAGAAGACGTTCCCCTCCCACACGCCCGAGGAGGTCGAGGCGCTCCTGCAACGGGCCGTGGACGCATTCGCCGAGTACCGCACCACCACCTACGCCGAGCGCGCCCGTCATCTGATCACGGCGGCCGAGCTGCTCGAAGGCGAGGTCCCCGACGTCGCCCGCATCCTGACGACCGAGATGGGCAAGACGTTCGCCGCCGCCCGGGGTGAGGTCTCCAAGTGTGCCCTGGGACTCCGCTGGTTCGCCGAGCATGCCGAGAGCCTGCTGGCTGACGAGGCGATCGCCACCGGCGCGACCCGGTCCTACGTGCACTACCAGCCGCTCGGCGTGGTCCTGGCCGTCATGCCGTGGAACTTCCCCATGTGGCAGGTGGTCCGCTTCGCCGCGCCGGCTCTCATGGTCGGCAACGTGGGTCTGCTCAAGCACGCGTCCAACGTGCCGCAGACCGCCCTCCTGCTCGAGGACCTGTTCCGGCGGGCCGGCGTTCCCGCCGGCGTGTTCACCAACCTCTTCGTGGAGTCCAAGGACGTCGCCGCTCTCATCGAAGATCCGCGGATCGCCGCCGTGACCTTGACCGGCAGCGAGCGGGCCGGCATGTCGGTGGCGTCGGCGGCCGGCCACGCGCTCAAGAAGAGCGTGCTCGAGCTCGGTGGGTCCGACCCCTTCATCGTCCTGGAGTCGGCCGATCTCGATGCGACCGTGCGCACGGCCGTCAACGCACGGGTGCAGAACAACGGCCAGTCGTGCATCGCCGCCAAGCGGTTCATCGTGGTGGAACCGGTGGCCGAGGAATTCCTGCGCCGGTTCACCGAGGCCATGGACGCGTTGGTGGTCGGGGACCCCTTCGACCCCGCCACCGACATCGGTCCCATCGTCACCGAGGCCCAGCGGGCGGAGCTGGTGGCGCAGGTGGAGGAGGCCCGCAGTGAGGGGGCGACGGTGCACCGCGGGCGGCAGGTGGTCGACGGTCCGGGGTGGTACTTCGCCCCCACGGTGCTCTCGGGCGTCACGCCCGACATGCGCGTGGCCCAAGAGGAGGTTTTCGGGCCCGTCGCCATCGTCGAGCGGGTGCCCGACCTCACGGCCGCCATCGAGGTGGCCAATTCGACCACCTTCGGCTTGGGCTCGAGCGTGTGGACCCGCGACGAGGCGGAGATGGCCCGCTGCATCGATGAGGTGGAAGCCGGGGCGGTCTTCGTCAATGCCATGGTGGCATCCACACCGGAGTTGCCCTTCGGCGGCATCAAGCGGTCGGGGTTCGGTCGTGAGCTCTCCGAGCTGGGGTTGAAGGAATTCTGTAACGCCAAGACGGTGTGGATCACCTGAGCGCCGGGTCGACGCCCGCCGTGTTGACGTACCTCGATCACGCCGCCACCACCCCCCTTCGTCCCGAGGTGGCCGAGGCCATGGCGAACGCGCTGTCCGAACCCCTTGGCAATCCCACCGGGAGCCACCCACCGGCGCAACGGGCCCGGCGCCTGCTCGAGGAGGCCCGCGACGAGATCGCCGCGCAACTGGGGCGACATCCCGGCGAGATCGTCTTCACTTCGGGCGGCACCGAGTCGGCCAACCTGGCCGTGTTCGGGACGCTCGCCGCCGCGGCCGAGCACGATCAGGCCCTGTCGGTGCTGTGCTCGGCGGTGGAGCATCCGGCCGTGCGCGAGTCGTGCCGGGCCGCCGCGGCCACCGGGTCGACCCGGCTGTGCGAGATCCCGGTCGACGCATCTGGAGTGGTCGATCTCGGTGCCGTGGCCGAGCTGACCGGTCCGGACACCACGCTGGTCGCCGTGATGGCGGCCAACAACGAGACCGGGGTCGTCGAACCCCTCGACGACGTCGTGGACGCCGTGCGCGCCAGGAGCGACACCGCCCGGGTCTTCACCGACGCCGTCCAGGCGGCTGCCTACGCCGACCTGTCCGTGCTGGCCAAGGGGGCCGACCTGGTGGCGCTGAGTGCCCACAAGGTGGGCGGTCCGGTGGGGGTGGGGGTCCTGGCCGAACGGCTGACCTCGGGGGTGGCGCCGCACCAGCACGGGGGAGGCCAGGAGCGCGAGCGGCGCAGCGGTACCCAACATGTGGCCGGCGCGGTCGGCATGGCCACCGCGCTGCGGGTGACGGCCGCCGAGAGGGAGGTGGAGGTGCACCGGGTCACCGCGCTCCGAGATGCCCTGGCCGAGGGGTTGGCTGCCACCATCCCGGACCTCCATCGCACCATCCCGGCCGGCGTGGCCACCTTGCCCGGACACCTTCACGTGTGCCTGGCCGGCGTCGAGCGCGAGGAGCTGCTGGTCCTGCTGGGCCGAGAGGGCGTCTGTGCGTCCGGCGGGTCGTCGTGCGCCAGCGGCGCCCTCCAGCCCAGCCACGTCCTCTCCGCCATGGGCGTCTCCGCCTCGCTCTCGGCCGGTGCCATCCGGTTCACCCTGGGGCACGGGACCACCCGGGGCGATGTCGACCGGGCGGTGGCCATCGTGCCGGGGCTGGTCGACGCGGTTCGGCGCGACGGCTGACGTCCTGGGCCCGGGATCCCGGGAGGGACCCGAGACGCCCCGGGTACGCGCGCCGTACAGTCACCGCCGACGGGGATCAATACCCCGGAGGGGCCGGCACCGAGGTCGACATCGCCCCCGACGGCACGGCGACCGCCAACGTCAGCCCCGGCGCGCGTTCGTCGATCTGAAGTTCGACGGCACCGAGAGCGCGGTGTACGGCTTCCCGTCCAATCCGAAAGAGACCTCGGGGACCATCTCGGTCGGCGACTACGACGTGAGCCAGACGGTGATCGAGGTCAACGGGCAGCCGCACGGGATGCTGCAACCGGGACCCGCCAGCGGGACGTTCGATTGCTTGGGCACGACCGGCCTCACCTTGAGTTTCCCGGACGGGGCCAACGGCCTGACCTACACCTTGGTCCCGCCGGGCACGCCGGCGACCACGGCCTGACCGGGGCCCACCGCTCGTCGGGCGGTGGCACACTGGTGCGATGCACGTGCTGGTGGCCATGTCGGGAGGGGTGGACTCGTCTGTCGCGGCCGCCCTCCTGGTCGAACAGGGTCACGACGTGGTCGGGGTCACGCTCAAGCTCTGGGGCGGTGTGTCCGACTCGGGCTGCTGCTCGGTGGCCGACGTCGATGACGCCCGGCGGGTGGCGCAGCAACTGGGGATCGACCATCACGTCTTCAACCTGACCGACGACTTCGATGCCCGCGTGGTGGCTCCCTACGTTCGGGCCCACGCCGAGGGCCGGACACCCAACCCCTGTATCGAGTGCAACCGGTCCATCAAATTCGACCGCCTGCTGGATCGCGCCGACCGCCTGGGCTTCGACCGCCTGGCCACCGGACACCACGCCCGGGTCACCGCCGACGCCGTTCTGCGGCTCCGGCGCGGTGTCGATGCCGACAAGGACCAGTCCTACGTGCTCTCCATGCTGGGACAGGGGGAGCTGGCGCGCCTGATCTTCCCGGTGGGTGATATGACCAAGCGCGACGTGCGCCGCCACGCCGCCCAGATGGGGCTCCGCACGGCGGACAAGCCCGACAGCCAGGACGTGTGCTTCATCGGGAGCGGCGAGGGCCGGGCCGGGTTCCTCTCCCGCCGACTGGACCTCCACCCCGCCGAGGTGGTCGACGGCTCCGGCCGGGCGGTGGGCGCCGTGGAGGCGGTGGAGTTGATCACCGTGGGCCAGCGCAGGGGGATGGGACACGGCTCAGACGGCGCACGCCGCTACGTCGTCGATGTCGACGTGCCGTCCCGCCGGGTCACCGTGGGCAGCGCCGCCGAGGCCGTGACGTCGGCCGTCGCTCTGCCCGGTTCGACCCTGACCTGGGTCGATCAGCCACTGGGTGACGGCGACCGCGCCGTGGCCCAGGTGAGCGCCCACGCCCGTCCGGCTCCCTGTTGCGTCGTGCGCACCGACGACGGGGTGCTGGTGGCCTTCGACCGGCCACAACGCCCCGTCGCACCGGGGCAGACCGTCGCCCTCTACGACGTCGTCGATCCGGACGCCGTCGTCGGTGCGGGTGTCGCCGCCTGACCGTGGCCGACTCCACGTCCGCCCCCGCCCCCGCAGCGACCGCGGCCGCCCCCACGGCCGCGGCCACGGCCACTGCCCGCGCCGCCGAACTGCGCCAGCTCATCACCTATCACAACGAGCGCTACCACACGCTCGACGCGCCGGAGATCCCCGACGCCGAATTCGACCTCCTGGTGCGCGAGCTGCGGGACCTCGAGGCCGCCCATCCCGCGCTGGCCACTCCCGACTCGCCTACCCGCACCGTCGGCGGGGCGCCCCTGGGCCTGTTCCAGACGGTCCGCCACCGGGTCCCGATGATGAGCCTCGACAATGCCTTCGCCGAGGAGGAGCTGCGGGCGTGGGCCGAGCGCCTGCACCGGCAGGTGCCCGACCTCGACCTGGACCGGCTGGTCTTCTCGTGCGAGCCCAAGGTGGACGGTGTGGCCATGTCGCTGACCTACCGGAGTGGGCGCTACGTGCAGGCGGCGACCCGTGGTGACGGAGTGACCGGGGAGGACGTCACGGCCAACGTGGCGACGGTGGGGGACGTGCCGGCGACGTTGAAGCCCGCTGCTGGGCCCTTTCCCGAGCTGCTCGAGGTCCGGGGTGAGATCTACATGGCGTTGGCTGACTTCGCCGCCATGAACGCCCGCCAGGAGGCGGCGGGCGAGAAGTCCTTCGTCAACCCGCGCAACTCCGCCGCGGGGTCGCTCCGGCAGAAGGACCCGGCCATGACGGCACGCCGGCCCCTGTCGTTCTGGGCGTACCAGGTGGGGGAGGTGCTGGGCATGCCGCAGGGGAGCCCGTGGCCGGCTCCTTCGCAATCGGCCGCACTCGAGCTCCTCCGTCGGGCCGGCTTTCCAGTGAGTCCCGACGCCCGCACGGTGGTCGGGATCGATGCGGTGATCGAGCGCTGCCGAGCTCTGGCCAGCGGACGGCACGACCTGTCCTACGAGATCGACGGCGTCGTGGCCAAGGTGGACGAGCTGGCGCTGCACCAGCGGCTCGGTGCCACCTCGAGGGCCCCGCGCTGGGCCATCGCCTTCAAGTTCCCCCCCGAAGAGCGCACCACCAAGCTGGCGGATATCGAGGTGTCGATCGGCCGCACCGGGCGGGCCACCCCGTTCGGCCGCCTGCAACCGGTCTTCGTCGGCGGGTCCACCGTCGGCGTGGCCACGCTGCACAACGAGGACCAGGTGCGGGCCAAGGACGTCCGTCCGGGCGACCTGGTGATCGTGCGCAAGGCCGGTGACGTCATCCCCGAGATCGTCGGACCGGTGCGGTCGGGTCCCGGTGTGCCGAAACGGCGCAGGCCCCGGTGGAAGTTCCCCGCCGACTGCCCCTCCTGCGGGCAGCCGCTGGTGCGCCTGCCCGGTGAGAGCGACACCTACTGCACCAACATCGACTGCCCGGCCCAGCGCGTGCAGCGCATCGCCCACTACGCCTCCCGGTCCGCCATGGACATCGAGGGGTTGGGGGAGGAGCGGGTCGTCCAGCTGGTCCAGGCCGGTCTGATCGTCGACCCGGCCGATCTGTACGGGCTGGAGGTGGCCCAGCTCTCGGCCCTGGAGCGCTTCGCCCAACTGTCGGCCACCAACCTGGTGGCCGCCATCGCCGCCTCGACGCAGCAGCCCCTCAGCCGCCTGCTGGTCGCCCTGGGCATCCGCCACCTGGGGCCGACCGGAGCCCGGGCCGTGGCGCGGGGTTTCGGCACGCTCGACGCCTTGATGAGGGCCGACCAGGCCTCCCTGGCCGCCGTCGACGGCATCGGGTCGATCATCGCCGCCAGTGTGGCCGAGTTCCTGGCCGCCCCGGTCAATCAATCCGTGGTGGCCCGGCTGCGGGCAGCGGGCGTGGCCACCGAAGAGCCGGGTGCCGGAGCGGGTACCGGTGTCGGAGCCGGCGGCGGCGCCTCCGGTCGAGACGGCACCGCTCCGACCCTCGCCGGCAAGACCGTGGTGGTGACCGGGGCGGTCCCGGACTACACGCGGGAGCAGGCCGAGGAGGCGATCATGGCTCGCGGCGGCAAGTCTCCGGGCAGCGTGTCGAAGAAGACGTTCGCTCTGGTGGTGGGTGACGCTCCCGGCGCCAGCAAGTTGAAGAAGGCCGAGGAGCTCGACATCCCGATCGTTCCGGCCGATCGGTTCGACGAGCTCCTCGAGTCGGGCACGCTGCCGGACTGAACTGTCGGCATCAGTTGCGAGTGTCCACCGAACGTGCCGCAGCACTCACTAGCGTGGGGGTGCCCTAATGCCCCTCATTTCTGACTCCATCGGCCGGGTGCTTGGGAAGCGGTATCGGCTGCTCTCCGCACTCGGCACCGGCGCATCGGCGCACGTCTACCTGGCCGAAGACGTGTCGCTGCAGCGTCATGTCGCAGTCAAGGTCCTGCAACCTGGCCTGGCCACCGAAGCGACCTTCTTGAAGCGGTTTGGGGCCGAGGCCCGCTCTGTCGCCTCGCTGAATCACCCCCATGTCCTGCGGGTCTTCGACTGGGGTGAGGATGCCGACGGTCCGTACCTCGTCATGGAGTACCTGGGTGGGGGCTCTTTACGCGATCTCCTCGACCGGGGGGTCCGGTTGAGCCTCTCCCAAGCCGCCCAATTGGGCAAGGAAGTGGCCCAGGGTCTGGCCTATGCCCATGCCCGGGGCCTGGTCCACCGGGACATCAAGCCGGCCAATCTGCTCTTCGACGAGGAGGAGCGCGTCCGTGTGGCTGATTTCGGGGTGGCCCGTGCGTTGGCCGAAGCGGCCTGGACCGAACCCTCGGGGGCCATGGTGGGCACGGCCCGTTATGCCTCTCCCGAGGGAGCCCAAGGCCTCCCGGTGGACGGCCGAGCCGACGTGTACTCGCTGGCGCTCGTGCTCTACGAGGCGGTCACCGGCACGGTGCCCTTCGTGACCGACACCACCATGGGCACCCTGATGGCCCGCGTGGGGGCTCCGTTGCCGCCTGATCCGGCCCTCGGCCCCTTGGACGACGTCCTGTCCCGTGCCGCCGCTCCAGATGTGGCCACCCGCCTCGATGCGGCCGGCCTGGCGGCCCGGCTGGGAGCGTTGGCCAGTGCGTTGCCCACCCCGCAGCCCCTGCCCCTTCGCCCGCCCCTGCACGACGAAGCCACCAGTGCGACCGGCTTCCTCCCTCCCGACGTCAGGGAGAAGACCCAGGTCGTGGTGCCGATCGCCCCGGTCGGCACCAAGGCCGGGCCGGGCGAGATCTTCGACGCTGAACCCCAGGGTGGCGGGCCGCCCGCCTCGGCCACGAGGGGCGGTGCCCCCGTCGTGGCGGAGCACCGGAGCCACAAGGGCCTGATCTGGACCGCCGGGATCGTCGTCCTCGTGCTCGTCCTGGCGGCGGGCGCCGTGGTCGCCTTCAGGGAGAAGGTCTTCACGCCCTCCCACCCGGCCCCGGCGCTGGTCGACCTCACGGTGGCCCAGGCCAAGGTGGCCGCGTCCAAGGACCACTTCTCGCTGCGCACGCGCAAGGGGCAGACCTCCATCACCGTGGCCGCAGGCTCGGTCATCTCGCAGATCCCCAAGGCCGGGACGTCGCTCAAGCAGGGATCGACCATGTCGGTCGTCCCCTCGCTCGGCCCGCCCCCGGTGCCGGTGCCGTCGTTGACCGGGATGACCTGCGCCCAGGCCACGTCGACCCTGCAGGCGGCGCATCTCAAGTCGGTCTGCGCGCCGGCGCAGTACAGCAACACCATCCCGGCCGGGGTGCTCATCTCGTGGTCCTTCGGCAGCACGGCCACGCCGACCAGCGCGCCCTACGGATCGACCATCGCCCTGGTGCCCTCGAACGGCCACGCGCCGGTGACCGTCCCGACCATTCCGTCGACCGACACGTTCGCCCAGGCGCAGGCCGCGCTGCAGGCCGTGGGGCTGGCCGCCACCCAGGCTCCGCAGGCGTCGACCTCGGTGCCGGCCGGGCAGGTCATCGCCACTGCCCCGGCTGCCGGTGCGGTGGCCCCCTACGGGTCGACGGTGACCGTGACCGTCTCGAGCGGCCCCCCGATGGTGGCCGTGCCCAACGTCATCGGTGACACGGTGAGCCAGGCCACCACCGCGCTGCAGGCCGCCGGCCTCACGGTGTCGGGCGTACAGGGCAATCCCAACGCCATGGCCACGGGCACCAACCCCCCGACCGGCACGACGGTCGTGGTGGGCTCATCGGTCTCCATCCTCACCTGAGCGGTGGCACTCCCCTTCGACCCCTCCTGTGACCTGTGCGAGGCGGCGCATCTCTCGGAGTGGCACCACGAGGACGACATCTGCTGGGTGGCCGACTGCGAGGTGTGCGGGGTGCCCATGGTGGTCTGGAAGCACCACGGACCGGTACCGCCGGACACCGAGGTGGCGCACATGATGGAGCGGCTGAGCCAGGTGGCCGACGCGCGGTTCGGCGCCGGGGAGTGGTCGGTCGATCGGGTCATGCGCCAGATCCCCGATCACTTCCACGCCCACGGGCGGGACCCCAACTGGTGGTTCCGCCGCTTCCGCAACGGCTGAGCCGGACGTTCCGCCACGGGCTCCCCGGTAGGGTGTCCGCGGTGGGTGCGCCGGCCGTGACGCTGCTTGTGCCGGAGTGTTCCCGCCGCGCGGCGTGAGCGACGACACCAGCGGCTCCACGCCAGATCAGCTGCCGGTCTTCGAACGCCCGGACCTGCTGCTCGACCCCAAGGCCGACCCGGGTGCCGCCGCGCTCGGCGCCAGCGGTGCCGAGGCATCCTTCGACCCGAGCTGGCCCGTCCTCTTGCGCTGGCGGGTGGCCGAACGAGCCGAACGGAGCCCTCGCTACCGGTGGTGGGCTCTCGGTGCGCTCCTGGCCGGGTTGCTCTCCCTCAACATCACCTTCACGGTCTTCGTGGTGGCCCTGCCGACGGTCAAGTCGGACTTCCACACCAATTTCTCGGTTCTGACGTGGGCATCCACCGGGCCACTCCTGGCCTTCGGCGTCGCCGCGCCGTTCTTCGGCAAGGCCGGAGACCTGTTCGGACATCGCCGGCTCTACCTCTTCGGCCTGATCGGCGCCATGGTCAGCGCCGTGCTCACCGCCACGGCGGCCAACGTGGGGATGCTGCTCTTCGCCCGTGCCCTCGACGGCGTGCAGGGTGCGGCAACCGGAACCGCATCCATGGCGTTGATCCTGCAGCTGTTCGCTCCCGCCGAACGCGTCAAGGCTCTCGGGTGGTGGGCCCTGGTCGGCGCCGGGGGCCCGGTGCTGGGCGTGACCCTGGGCTCGCCGGTCATCCAGTACTTCGGATGGCGGGCACTGTTCTGGGGACAGCTCGTCCTCCTCGTCATCGCCGCGGCCGTCGTGGCCCTGCTGCTGCCCTCGCGGCGACGGGCCCATCGGGGCCCCGCGGTCGAACCGCAGGCCGACCCCTCGCAGGGGGGGACCTGGGCCGGTATGGACTGGGTGGGGAGCTGGAGCCTGGCCGGGACCGTGACCGCGGCCATGCTGGTGTTGAGCATC
>JBKQIP010000203.1:0-10403 GCA_052148295.1 Acidimicrobiales bacterium | reverse complement strand
CGCTCATGGTCTCCTTGCGCACGGGGACGGTGGCACCGGTGGGAGAATCGGGTCGATGACGAACGAGCCGGTCTGGCTCAGCACCAAGGAGGCCGCCGCCCGCATGGGCATCACCTTGCGCAGCCTCTACCGCTTCATTGACGCGGGTGACCTGGCGGCCTATAAGTTCGGTCGGGTGATCCGGCTCAAGGACGACGACGTCTCTCGCTACATTGAGGCCTGCCGGATCCAACCGGGCCAACTGGAGCATCTCTACCCACCAGTGAAGGGCGGCGACACCGACGCATGAGCGACGCACCCACGCAGAAGCGACGCATCGACGCATGAGCGACCCTCCGACGCAGAGTGACTGCCTCTTCTGCGGCATCGTGGCCGGCGAGGTGCCCGCCGAGGTCGTACACCGCACCCCGACCACCGTGGCCTTCAAGGACATCGCACCGGCCGCACCCCTCCATGTCCTGGTCGTGCCCATCCGTCACATCACCGACGCCTCGGTGATCGAGGCGGGTGACGGGGACCTGCTGGCCGACATGCTCATGGCCGCGCACGCCGTCGCCGATGCGGCCGGCGTGGCCGAGCCGGACCGGGGCTACCGCCTGGTCTTCAACGTCGGTCCCGACGCCCTCAACTCGGTGCCGCACCTGCATCTCCACGTGCTGGGGGGCAAGCGTCTGAGCCAGCACGTGGGCCTTACGTGACCACCGCCACCCACGCCGAGTGTCTCGTGCCGGGCAACCACCTGATGGCGGGGCTGCTGGGGACGCGCGACGAGCTCCTGCGCCAGGTCGAGCAGGCCTTCCCCGACGATCGCATCGCCGTGCAGGGCAACCGGATCTCGGTGGAGGGGCCGACGGCGGACCAGGTGGTGCGCCTCTTCGACGAGCTCATCCTGCTGCTCCAGGCCGGGCAGGGCCTCGACCCGTCCATCTTGGCCCGCACCATCGACATGGTGCGGGACGACATCCGCCCCAGCGAGGTGCTGCGGTCCGAGGTGGTGCGCGGCGCCGGCGGCAAGACGGTCCGCCCCAACACGGCGGGGCAGAAGCGCTACACCGACGCCATCGCGCAGAACATCATCACGTTCGGGATCGGGCCGGCGGGGACGGGCAAGTCGTATCTCGCCGTGGCCCAGGCCGTGCACGCGTTGCAGTCGCGTCAGGTGACCCGCATCATCTTGACCAGGCCGGCGGTGGAAGCGGGGGAGCGCCTGGGGTTCCTGCCCGGGGATCTCATGGCCAAGGTCGACCCCTATCTGCGCCCGCTCTACGACGCGCTCTACGACCTGCTCGAACCCGAAGGGGCGCAGCGCCTGCTGGACCGCGGGACCATCGAAGTGGCGCCGCTGGCCTTCATGCGCGGCCGCACCCTCAACAACTCGTTCATCATCCTCGATGAGGCGCAGAACACCACACCCGAGCAGATGAAGATGTTCCTGACCCGCATCGGCTTCGGCTCGCGCTGCGTGGTGACGGGGGACGTCACGCAGATCGACGTGCCCGGCGGCCGCTCCGGCCTGATCGGGCTCGAACCGGTGCTGGGCGCGGTCGAGGACATCGCCTTCGTGCACCTGACCCGGCGCGACGTCGTCCGCCACAAGATCGTGGCCGACATCGTCGACGCCTACGAGGTGGCAGAGGGGCGGGCGGGATCCACCCAGTGACCATCGACGTCTTCGCCGCCGATGAGCAGGAGGATCACCCGATCGACGCCGGCCGGTGGACCGTGCTGGCCCGACAGGTGCTCGCCGCACGGGGGGTCAAGGGGGAGACCGAGGTCTCCCTGCTCTTCGTCGACGAGGAGGCCATGGCCGCCCTCAATCAGCAGTTCCTGGACCAGAGCGGGCCGACGGACGTGCTGTCCTTCCCCATTGAGGACGAGCCCGGGACGACCGGTCGCTCGCCCGACCTGGGGGGCAGCGGGCCGGGCGTCTCGCCCGAGGAGGGCGCGCTGACCCTCCTGGGCGACGTGGTCATCTGCCCGGCGGTGGCGGCCCGCAACGCCGTCGAGCACGGGGTCTCCCTCGACGACGAGGTGGCGCTCCTGGTCGTGCACGGCCTCCTCCACCTGCTGGGCCTCGACCACGAAGACGACGCCGAGGCCGAGCGCATGGAGGCCCTCGAGCAGGTGCTGCTGAAACGTTTCTACCGGTCCCAGGTGCCCGAGCCTTGACCGCCACCACCGGGTTCCACTCCATCGACCTGGTGTACCTGGTCGTCATCGCCGTCCTGCTGGTGGCGTCGGGCGTTCTGGCCATGGCCGAGACCAGCCTGGTGCGCATGAACCGGATCAAGGCCAAGACGCTCGTGGACGACAAGCGGCGGGGCGCCCGGCAGCTGGCGCGGCTCATCGAGCATCCGGCCCAATTCCTCAACCCGATCCTGCTCCTCGTCCTGATCTGCCAGCTGGTCTCGGCCACCCTGGTCGGCGTGGTGGCCGAGCATCTGCTGGGCGGCATCGGCGTCCTGGTCGGCGCCGTCTTCGAGGTGGTGGTGATCTTCGTCTTCTTCGAGGCGGTGCCCAAGAACTGGGCCGTGCACAATCCCGATCGGGCCGCCCTCCTCAGTGCCCCCCTGGTGTCCACCGTGGTCCGCTTCCCCCCCATCCGCTTCGTGTCCTCCCTCCTCATCGGCCTGGCCAACGCCATCATCGGGCAATCCGGGGAGAGCGAGGACGGGATCCGGCCGTCCTACATCACCGAGTCCGAGCTCAAGGCCATGGCCGACGTGGCCCACGAGGAGCACGTGATCGAGCACGACGAGCGCACCTTCATCCATTCGATCATCGACTTCGGCGACACGGTGGCCCGCGAGGTCATGGTGCCCCGGCCCGACATGGTGTCGGTGGCGGCCGAGACCACCGTGACCAGCGCGCTGGAGGCGGCACTGGCCGCCGGCTACAGCCGCATGCCGGTCTTCGAGGTCCAGATCGACGACATCGTCGGCATCACCTACACGAAGGACCTGATCCGGGCCGAGCGGGTGGGCAAGGGGGACCAGCCGGTGGTGGGCAGCGCCCGGCCCGCCGTGTTCGTCCCCGAGTCCAAGGAGGTGTCCGCCCTCCTGCGCGAGATGCAGGAGCAGAAGTTCCACATGGCCATCGTGGTCGACGAGTACGGCGGCACCGCCGGGCTGGTCACCCTCGAGGACCTCCTCGAGGAGCTGGTGGGCGACATCGTCGACGAGTTCGATGTCGAGGAGCCGAGCGTGGAGCGCCAGGCGGACGGCTCGGTGGTGGTGAGCGCCCTCTATGCCGTCGACGACGCCGACGAGCTGCTGGGGGCCGAGCTGCCCCACGGCCCGTGGGACACGGTGGGCGGCCTGATGCTCGACCGGGCCGGCCGGGTGCCCGACGAGGGCGACACGGTCGAGGTCGACGGGTTCCGCCTCACCGCGCTCGAGGTGCGCGGCCGGCGCATCGGCCGGGTGCGGATCGCCCCGGCCGCGCCGCCGGCCGACCAGCGGAGCTGACCATGCGCTCGGGGTTCGTCGCCGTGGTGGGGCGCCCCAACGTCGGCAAGTCCTCGCTGGTCAACCGGATGGTGGGCACCAAGGTGGCCATCACCTCCTCGCGCCCGAACACCACCCGCCACCGGATCCTGGGGGTGTTGCACCAGCCCGACGCGCAGGTCGTCTTCGTCGACACACCCGGGCTCCACCGTCCCCGCAGCACCCTGGGGGCCCGGCTCAACGAGACGGCGACCAGCGCGCTGGCCGACGTCGACATGATCCTGGTCCTGGTGGATGCCACGGCCCCGGTGGGCCCGGGCGACCGCACCGTGCTCGAGCGCGCCCTGCGCGAGGTGCGGCAGGGCTCGGCCTCCCTGACGGTGGTGGTCAACAAGGTGGACGCGGCCAAGGAGCATCAGCTCCTCGAGCGCCTGGTCTCGGTCAAGGCCGCCGTGGAGGCGATCGCCCCGATGGGCGCCGCGTCCGGCGCTGAGACCGGCGCGGGCCCGGTGGATGCGGTGGAGGGGGTGGATGCGGTGGATGCGATGGATGCGATGGAGGTGGAGTACTTCCCGGTCTCGGCCCGCACCGGACGCGGCGTCGATGCGCTGACCGCCCACATCGTGGATTCGCTGGCCGAGGGCCCGCCGTTCTTCCCCGACGACGTGGTGACCGACACTCCCGAAGCGCTCTGGGTGGCCGAACTGGTGCGCGAGCAGCTCCTGTCCCGGACCCATGACGAGCTGCCGCATTCGATCTCGTGCCGGGTCACCGAATGGGAGTGGCCACACATCCGCTGCGACATCATCGTGGAGCGTGATTCCCAGAAGGGCATCGTCATCGGCAAGGGTGGCGAGGTGCTCAAGGCGGTGGGTACCGCCGTGCGCCAGACCCTGCCCGAGGGGGCCTATCTCGATCTCCACGTCACCGTGGAGAAGCACTGGCAGGACCGCGACGAGATGCTCAATCGGTTGGGCTATTGACCGGGCCAGGCCCGTGGCCGTGGCCGTGGCCGCCGATGGTCCGGCCTACGTCAACGCCAGCCGGAGGAAGTCTTCGACCTCGCCCCGCTCGACCGTTCGGCGCATGGGCGGGAGGGTGGCCAGCAGGACCCTGCGGTAGCTGGCGGTGGCCAGGCGAGAGTCGAGGACCGCCACCACGCCCCGGTCCTCGGCCGTGCGGATGAGGCGTCCGGCCCCTTGCGCGAGCAGGGTGGCGGCGCGGGGGAGGTCGACCAGGGAGAAGGCGCGGCTCCCGGCGCGCTCCCGCCGGGCCTGCACGAGCGGGTCGTCGGGGCGGGGGAAGGGCAGGCGGTCCAACGTCACCAGAGACAGGGCGCGACCCGGCACGTCGACGCCCTGCCAGAAGCCCAAGGTGGCGAAGAGGCACGACGACTCGTCCTCGGTGAACTCGCTCAGCAGCCGCCCCTTGGGGAGGTCGCCCTGCAGGAGCAGGGAGTAGGGCAGGTCGGGCGCCAGCGCCGCAGCCGCCTCCTCGGTGGCCCGCCGGCTGGTGAAGAGGGCAAGCGTGCGCCCCCCGGCGGCCGCGATGAGCAACGCCAGCTCGGCGTGGAGGGCGGACTCGGCCTCGGGTGCCCGGCGATCGGGCAGATGGCGGGCCACGTAGAGCAGCGCATGGTGGCGGTAGTCGAAGGGGCTGCCCACGTCGCGCTGGGTGGTGGCGAAATCCCCCAGGCCGACCCGCTCGGTCAGGCGGGGGGGCATCGTGGCGCTGGTGAGGACCGCGGTGATCTCGCCCCAGAGGGCCGCGGCCAGGGGCGGACCCACGTCAATGGGGGACAGGCGGAGCCGGGGATTGCGGCGCGACCCGTCGACCCAGGCCACCTGGCCGTCGGTGCGGCCCAGGAGGCGGTGCAGGTCGTCGGCCAGGTGGGCCGCCGCGCTGATGGCCCTGGTCTTCCGGCTGCCCTCCTCGGCGCCGCCCGGTTGGGCGCGCCGCAGCGCGTCGACCACCCGCCCGACCTGATCGGCCGAGCGCAGCACCAGTTCGGCCAGCTCCTGGTCCTTGCCGCCCGCTTCGGCATCGTCGGGAAGCACCCGAGTGCCCACCCGGTCAGCCAGCAGACGTCCCAGCTCCTCTCCGAGGCCGGTCAGGGAGACCAGCCGTTCCCTGTCCTCCTCGCGTATTAGGGGTCGGGCGGAGACAGCCAGGGCCCGCAAGCGACCGGGGGTGAGCTCGACGCCGAGGGCCGACGTCATCACCTCTTCCAGCTCGTGGGTCTCGTCGAAGACGACCACCTCGTGCTCGGGCAGCACGGAGCCGCCGCTGGCCAGGTGGGCTCCGTAGAGGTGGGTGTTCACCACCACCACGTCGGCGTCGGCCGCCCGGTCGCGGGCCGCCTCGGCGAAGCACCGGTTGCCCGAGGGGCAGTTGAACCGTCCGGGGCACTCCCGGGGCCCGACGCTGACCATGGCCCAGGCCCGCGCGCTGGGCTCGAAGCTCAGCTCGGCCCGGTCGCCGCTCGACGACGACTCGGACCAGGCCAGCAGGGCGCGCACCTCGGCGACCAGTCCATCCGGGGCGGGCTCGCCATCCGGGTGGGGCTCGACCTCCGGCGCCGCACCGTCGTCGTCGGCGAGGTTGACGTCGGCCGCGGCGCCGTCGCCCAGCTGGGGCTGGATCCCGCCTTGCCCCACCTCGACCACCCGTTGGCGGCAGATGTAGTTGCTCCGGCCCTTGAGGACGGCGAAGGCCACGGGCAGGCCCAGCCCGCCGGCGACCAGGGGCAGGTCCTTCTCGGCCAGCTGGTCCTGGAGGGCCTTGGTCGCCGTGGCCACCACCACCTTCTTCCCGCTGAGCACGGCGGGAACCAGGTAGGCCAGGGATTTGCCGGTGCCCGTCCCGGCCTGGACCACCAGATGGGTGCCGGTGACCAGGGCCTCGCCCACGGCCCGGCACATCTCCTGCTGCTGGGGCCGCTCCTCGCCGCCGACCAGCTGGGCCGTCACGGTGCCCAGGGCCGCCACGGCCTCCCGGCCGATCCGAACCGCCTCGGGGCCGGCGGCCGCGAGGACGGGACCGTCTTCCCCTGCGTCGTCCACCACATGATCATGCCCGCACGGGGCGACAAGTGGCGGCGCGGTAGGTTCAGCAGGTGTCCGTCCCCGACCCCGATCACGGCGTCGACCCGGTGCCCGACGTGCTGGACCGCACCCGGGTACCGGTCCACGTGGCCTGTGTCATGGACGGCAACGGCCGCTGGGCCAACGCCCGGGGCCTGCCCCGCACCGAGGGTCACGCCGCCGGGGAAGAGGCCCTGCTCGATGTGGTCAACGGGGCCCTGGAGATCGGGGTGCGCTGGCTCACGCTCTACGCCTTCTCGACCGAGAACTGGCGTCGCCCCGCCGACGAGGTGCGCTACCTCATGGGCTTCAACGAGTCGCTGCTCATGCGGCGCCGGGACGAGCTCAACGAGAAGGGCGTGCGCATCCGCTTCGCCGGGCGGCGCGACTGGCGGGTGCCGCGCCGGGTGCTGCGCCGGATGGACGAGTCGATCGAGCTGACCAAGCGGAACAAGCGGATGACCATGACCATGGCCTTCAACTACGGCGGTCGGGCCGAGATCGTCGACGCCGTGCGGGCCCTGGTGGACGAGGGGATCGCCGCCAACAAGGTGGACGAAAAGGCGATCCGCCGCCATCTCTACTTCCCCGACATGCCCGATCCCGACCTGGTGATCCGCACCTCGGGCGAGACCCGGATCTCCAACTTCCTGCTGTGGGAGCTGGCGTACAGCGAGCTGATCTTTCCCGAGGTCCTGTGGCCGGACATGCGGCGGGGGCACCTCTACGACGCCGTGGTCGAGTTCCAGCGGCGGGTCCGCCGCTTCGGCGCCGTCAATCCGTGACAATGGGACCATGACGATGAGCCGGGTGGCCATGGCCGGAGGCGTTCTGGTGGTGGTGGGCCTGGTGATCCTGGTCGCCATCGGCTTCCACGACGCCCTGACCCCGCTGGTCACCGTGGCCGCCCTGGTGTTCCTGATCGGCGGGGGCAACCTCCTGTACGGCCGGAACTCGCACGGGGCGATGGCCCAGGCCCGCACCCGGCCCGCCCAGGAGGCGCAGAACCGGGCCATCGACGAGGCGCGCCGCCGGGCCAGCGAGCAGGCCGCCGAGGAATGAGCCTCTTCCGTGACACCGGGGTGGTGCTGCGCACCTACCGTCTCGGGGAGGCCGATCGCATCATCGTCTTCCTGACCGAGCACCACGGGAAGGTGCGCGCCGTGGCCAAGGGGGTCCGGCGGACGCAGAGCAAGTTCGGGGCCCGCCTGGAGCCGTTGACGCACGTGGACCTGCTGCTCTGGCAAGGGCGCAGCGATCTCGACATCGTCAATCAGGTCGAGGTCATCGACACCTTCCGCGGCGTGCGGGAGGACCTCTCCCGCCTGGCCAAGGGGATGGCCCTCATAGAGGTGACCGACCAGCTGGCCCAGGAGCGCCATCCCGACCCGCGCCTCTACGTCATGCTGGTCGGCGCCCTGCGGGCCCTGCAGCACGCCGACACCGACGCCACGCTGCTCGCCCCCTCGTTCTTCCTCAAGGCCCTGGTGCTCGAGGGCGCCGCCCCCGTCCTCGACGCCTGCGCTTCGTGCGGGGAGCCCGCTGGCGCCGTCGAGCTGGTGGCCTTCGACTTGACCGAGGGCGGGACGCTCTGCCGCCGCTGCCGGCGCGGGAAGCCGATGAGCGCGGCGGCGCTCGAGCTGCTGCGCCGCATACTGGGTGGCGACCTGGCGGCGGTGTTGCGCGGGCCACCGGCCGCCGGGGCCGACGAGGTGGCCGAGCTGGCCACCGGGGCCATGGAGGCGCACCTCGATCGCCGCATCCGCTCGGTGCGCACCGGAACCGGGCTCTGAGCCGCGGACCCGACGATGCCGGACCTAACGCTGCCGGACCCGACGCTGCCGGACCCGACGCTGCCGGACCCCGCGCTGCCGGACCCCGCCTTCGGAGTGTACGTCCACGTGCCCTTCTGCCGGGAGCGCTGTGACTATTGCGCCTTCGCCACCTACACCGACCGTGACCACTTGATGGAGCGCTACGTGGCGGCCTGCGTGACCGAGCTGACCCGTCTGGGCCAGTCCGGGGCGTTGGTCCCGGCCACCAGTGTCTTCTTCGGGGGCGGCACGCCGTCCCGACTGGCACCCGACCTGCTAGCCGCCATCCTCGACGCCGTCCCCCGCGCCCGTGGCGCCGAGGTCACGGTCGAGTGCAATCCCGAGGACGCCGACCCGGGGCGCCTCTCGGCCTACCGCCGGTGCGGCGTGACGCGGGTCTCGTTCGGCCTGCAGTCGACCAACGACCGCGTGCTGGAGGGCCTGGGGCGGCGGCGCGTGCCCGACGCGGCGCGTCGCATCGCCGATGCGGTCGGCCAGGCCGGCTTCGCCACCTGGAACCTGGACCTGATCTTCGGTGGCGCCGGGGAGCGCGACGACGACTGGCGACGGAACCTCGACACGGTGCTGTCCCTCTCACCGGCCCCGCCGCACCTCAGCGCCTACGCCCTGACCGTCGAACCGGGGACCCCCCTGGCTCGCGACCGGGAGCGCCATCCCGACGAGGACACGCTGGCCCGGCGGTACGAGATCACCGACCAGGTGCTGGCCGCCGCGGGATACGAGTGGGAGGAGATCTCCAATTGGGCCCTACCGGGCCACCGCTGCCGTCACCACCGGCTCTACTGGGACCAGGGGGACTACCGGGGCATCGGTTCGGCGGCCCACAGCCACCACGACGGCGTGCGCTGGTGGAACGTCCGCACGCCCGAGCGCTACCTCAGGGCCATCGAGCAGGGCCGCTCGCCGGAGGCCGGGCGAGAGGTGCTCGGCGCAGCCCCACGCCGCTTCGAGGCCATGGCGCTGGCCCTGCTCTCGCCGGGCGGCGTGCCCTGGGAGACGCGGGCCCACGACGGCGATCTGGCCGGCCTGGTCGAGCGGCGGGGGGAGCGGGCCGTCCTCACCGTGCGCGGGCGGCTCCTGGCCAACGAGGTCACCACCCGCCTGCGGGACGCGCCGGTGGGGGCGGAGGTGTGAAGCCCAGCCGGTAGTCTGCCCCGATGACCGCAGACCCCCAGGGCGGCGCCGATGACCTGATGGAGAAGGTGGTCCGCCTGTGCCGGCACCGCGGCTTCGTCTTCCCCTCCGCCGAGATCTACGGGGGGTTCCGCTCCACGTACGACTACGGCCCGCTCGGGGTCAACATGCTGCACAACGTCAAGGACGCCTGGTGGCGGTCGATGGTGCAGTTGCGTGACGACGTGGTGGGGCTGGACGCCGCCATCTTGGGCCCGCCGGCCGTGTGGGAGGCCTCGGGGCACCTGGCCACCTTCACCGACCCGCTGGTGGACTGCCGCAACTGCCACGAGCGCTGGCGCGAGGACAAGATCGAGGGGGTGTGCCCCAACTGCGGGTCGCACGACCTGACCGAGGCCCGGGCCTTCAACCTCATGTTCAAGACCCACGCCGGCCCGGTGGAGGACGAGGGCCACGTGGCCTACCTGCGCCCCGAGACGGCCCAGGGCATGTTCACCAACTTCGCCAACGTGCTCGGCACGACACGCAAGAAGCCGCCGTTCGGTATCGCCCAGGTGGGCAAGTCGTTCCGCAACGAGATCACGCCGCAGAACTTCGTCTTCCGCACCCGCGAGTTCGAGCAGATGGAGATGGAGTACTTCGTGCCACCGCATGAGAGCCAGCAGTGGTTCGACTACTGGCTCGCCGAGCGGATGGACTGGTACCTCGGCCTCGGCATCCCGGCCGACCGGCTGCGGCTCCGCCACCACGAACCGAATGAGCTGTCGCACTACTCGCGGGGCACGGCCGACGTCGAGTTCTCCTTCCCCTGGGGCTGGGGCGATGCCCTCGAGCTCGTCCCAGCCCCAGGGGAAGAAGAACTCGACGTCGGCCGTGCCCCGCGAGTAGTGCGACAGCTCACTCGG
>JBKQIP010000202.1:0-8159 GCA_052148295.1 Acidimicrobiales bacterium | reverse complement strand
CAGGTGGTGGTTGGTGAGTGGGGTCGGGACCCCTCCGACCCAGGAAGGGCCCCCGAACCAGGCCGGTACGAATAGCTGGAGGCCACCGAAGAGCTGAGCCAGCCCGATGGTCACCACCATGACGATCAATCTCGGAGCGTTGAAGAACCGCCAGCGAATGATGAAATCGACGAGCAGACCCAGAGCGGCCCCGACTACCAACGCGACGAGAATGCAGATGAACCAATTCACGTGTGTACCGAGGTTCATCTCCACGCCGACCGTGGCGGCGAGCGCTCCCATGGCCCCGTACGAGAAGTTGATGACGCGCGAAGCGCGGTATGTGAGGACCAGGCCGAGGGCCAATAGCCCGTTGACGGCTCCGAACTCGGCGCCGTTGAGCAGCTGTCCCGTCGGGGCGGCGTGCGGGAACACCGCGGGGACCACGAAATAGACCACGAGGATTATGCCGACCACGCTGGCCACCGCGCGCAGTCGCGGGGGTACGCGGTCGAATCGAGCGACCAGCAATCGCAGCGACACGTTCAGCCGCTACTCGGGGTGATCGGGAAGTCAGAGGGTAAGGGTGGCGGACCGGTGGGGTACTGGCCGGCCCTGTAGCGAGGGCTGGCGATCACGTAGGCTCCCTGCTTGCCGTTATAGGGCGAGATCTTGTTCGGATCCCAGTAGATGATGGCCGAGTCGACCTGGGGGGTGAAGTGCCCGGACGGGAAGTCCCACGTCCCGTAGAGCGCGTTGGGCGCACCGGCCTGACTGCCCGGATAGGCACGCATGCCGTTCTCGAAGGTCTGCGGGGTCAGGTCGGGACCGGCCTCCTGTATCCCGATGGCCATCTCCAACATCTGCTCGTAGATGAGGTCCACCGCATTGGCCGGTTGCGTGTTCGGACTCACCGACTCGTAGGCCGCGTAGCCGAAGGTGTCCTGTTCGGGGACCACCGGTCCCTGATAGGTGACACCGAAAGCGTGCGACCACTCGTTTTGCTGGAACAGCTGTCCCACGATGTCGCTGTCGGTCAGGGCCACGCCGGCCACGATCCACTCGGGCGTATATCCCTGCTCTTGGGCCCGCGAGGTGAGGTACACCGGGAACACCGGGTCGCAGCCACAGACCACCGTCGTGATCCCGTCGTTCTGCAGCTGGCTGATGACAGTCGCCGCCTGGCTGGAGAGCGTCGACAGGTCCAGTTGATATTGGACGTCGGCGGCGACGGGATGGCCTGCCGCCGCCGCCTCCTGGACCGCCGAGTTGGCGCACTCCTGGTACCAAGGGTCACTCGGCGCGATGATGGCGACCTTTCGCGGCTGGCCCTGCAACGAGCCTCCCGCCCACTGCGCATTGCCGCCCGCGAGCGACTTGAGCGTGAACTCCTCCGTCGTCTGGACCACGTCGTTGCACTCGGTGTCGATGCTCCACATGTAGGGGGCGTACTGACCCATGAATTGCGCGGAGAGGTACGGCGCCCCGAATGAGATGACGTGCTGGCCGGCCAGGGCCACGTCGTAGGGCTCGGTCACTCCGTTGAGCTCGGCGAAGGCATGGATGGACTGCGCCGCCGTGACGGCGTCCGCATCGGCTTGCTGCTGGCCTGAGCCGAGCAGCTCGTTGGTGATACTGCCCTGGCCGTTGAAGAACACGACGTTGATCTTGCGACCGTAAAACTGGAAGTGCGTGTTGAAGTAGGTCTCCAGGGCGTCGATGGTGCGCTCGATATCGGCCGTGGTGTCGGTGATGTTGGCCCCGCCCAGCTGCGCCAACGTCTGCTGGAAGCTCTCCGAGTCGGAGGTGATGCGATACGAGACGGTGATCTGGTTGGCCGACACACCCGGAGACGTTGCGCCCCCATTCGAGCCCGAGAAGGAAACGCAGGGTGGGGAGTACGGATCCCCCGGGATCTGCTCGGTCTGAGCCCCGCAGCCGCCGACCTTGCCGGTGGCCGTGGCACCCGTCCCAGCGGCCCCCGCGGTGGAGCCGGAGGACCCCGCCGTGCCGGCCGCACCGGCACCCGCGCCGCCCTTCGCTCCCTTCCCGCCCGCGCCGGCGAGGCCGCTCCCATTGCCGCCCACCTCATGGACCACTTCCTGGGTCGGGGCGACCGTCGGCACGAGCAGGGCCATGAGTACGAAGGACACCAGGAGTGCGGCCAGGGGTCCGTACCCCTTGAGCAGGCGTCTGTCCGCCTTGCCGACTGACAGCCGCAGTTTGCTCGTCCCGTTCGTGACGTCTCCCTGGCTCATGGAGCCTCCTGTCCGGACAGCCGTGACCGACGGCGCTGTCGCATGTAGTCCCATCCAGCCAGCCCGGCCAACACGGACAGCGAGATCAGGCCGACCGGCAGTGCCACGTCCGTCCCGCTGCACCCGCCGCCAGCGGGGCTGACGCTGCTGCAGGTGACGAACCGTGAGAGTGGACCGAGCGACTCGGCGCCCGACCCCGATGCGGCCGGCGCGGTCGACCCGCCGAGGCTTGAGCCGGGCACGGAGGTCGATCCCGGGATGTCGAAGGACGAAGCGGGGGTCGCGGCCGTCGCGGGCTCGGTGGTGCCGGTCGAGACCGATCCCACGCTGTCCGGTCCGAAAGGTGAGACGGCAGCCGTGTCCGTGGTGCCGGCGGAAGCGCCGCCCAGCTCGATGTTCAGGTTGCCCCCACCCGCCAGAACTCCCAATCCGATGTCCCCCACCAGGAGTCCGTCGGCCGTGTTGCAATTGAGGTTGAGCAACTGAGTCTGGAGCTGGTCACGCACGGGCTCGATCTGACCCTCGTTGGCACCGATGATCTCCTGACCGAGCGTGTTGTTGTCGATCCCGATCGTCAGGGGGGTGATGGTGACCGTGCCGTCGCTCTGGGTCTGCTGCTGCGGCCAGTCGATCTGGAATCCAACCGGGGAGAGGGCCGTGTTGATGATCTCGAGGATCGTGGCCACCGAGTCGTTGGAGACCGGGACGCTGGTGCCGGCGATGCTCAAGGTGGAGACGTCGAACGAGCCCGTCGCCGTGGTCGAGGCGCCACTGGTCTGCGTGGCCACCCAGTGCAGACCACCGAGCGTCACGAGACCGTTGTCCAGCGAGACCGTGGAGATGTCGGCCGTGGCGGAGGCGTAGCGCGTTGCGCCGTTTTGAAGAGCGGCGTTGGCGCTCGAGGTCGCACCGTCGACGGAGACCAGGCCCGCAAGGTTGTCACTGGCGATGGTGGTGGTCGAGGAGCCGGCCGGTTGCGTCGTCGCGTCGGCCGACTCGTCCCCGATGGCGGCCCCCGCCGGACTCAGCTGGTCGGCCTCGGTCCCGGTGAGCGACTGGTTGCCGTTGGTCGACTCGGCCTCGATCGGTTGGGGCAGCTGCGAGGGATTGACCGTGGGTGGGCCCCCGGTGCACGAGTCGCTGGTCAGGGAGGTCCCGATGGCCCCGAGATCGAGGGTCTGGGAAAGGGCCTGGCCCTCGGTGATCTGGTAGGCGGCCACCGAGGTGGCCAGCGTGACGGCGTAGCTCAACGAGCCGGTGGTGGGGGCCAGCTCGATCGCCTGTGCGCTCGCCGAGGCCGTGCCCGGTACGAACGAGCTGTCGGCCCCGGAATCCGACGCCGACAGCTGAGCCAGACAGACGCCGGTGATCACGACGCAGCCGAGACCCACCCGAAGCGCCACCGGGCTGTGCCGACCGGCCACCAGGCGAGATCCCCACGAGCGTGGTCCCTCAGCCCGCGCCCCCCTGGGAACTTCTCGCATCATCACGTAAACGAACACTTGGGAGAATTCCTGCGGGTCCATCTCCCCCGCTTACAAATTGCCGAGATGCTTACAAATGGCTGAGATGTGCTAGCTCAAGGCGATCCTTCGCACCCATTGCATCCAGGTCTCCAACCCATCGACGACGAGACCCTCGACTTTTCCCTGGTCGTCGGCTCGACGGAGGGCCAGCGCGTCGACGAAGAGCGGCAGTGACTCGAATCGAACCCGCTCGTCGGCCGACATCGGACCGCCCTGCAACCCCAGGGTTGTCACGCTTTCAGCGGAGAGACCCTCGCCGTAGGCGGCCTCGCTGGCCACGAGATACCGCTTGGCCTCCACATGCAACCCCACGAGATCCGCCACCCGCTCCCCCAACGATCGACGCACCCCGGCCGCCGCCGCTTCGGCGTGTTCGGCGTCACCGATCCCCGGCAGCAGGTGCCCGATGTCGTGCACCAGCCCGGCCACCACCAGCTCGTCCAGCCGGCTCCGATCAGGCCCGGAAGTGCGGACGAGCGGATCGCCTGCCTGGGGACCGTCGGGCTGGAGTCGGTGATCGACGGGCTGGGTTGAGTGATCCCGCAGCCGGGACCCATGACTCCGCAGCACGGCTGCCGTCTGGAGGGCGTGATCGAGATGCGTGTACGACGCCCCCGCCTCCCCCGGGCGGCCCGCTCCGGACGCCAAGAGCTCTTCGATGTCATCGACGGTGAGGTGCACCGAGCCATTCTCCCCTCTCGTCATCCTGGCGGACCACTACGGTTGCAACCCGTGCCGTGGAAACCTCCCGCCCGCAGCGCGTGGACCGAGAAACTGGTCGCTGTCGGGGAGGGACTGGGGGACGGCGGACGCTCCATCGTCTCGCTCGAGCCGGACCGGCTCCGCCAATCAGCCCGCATGACCACCGGTCTCGATGACTTCGGCGACACCTGGTGGGAGGAGCCCTTCGCTCGACTCTGTCGTTCGCTCAACGACGAGGCGGAGCTCCACCTCCCCGGTCGCCTGCGGACCCGGGGGGAGATCCAGCAGATCCTTCAGAACCGGCTGCGTCTGGTGGCGCTCTGGCAGAGCGAGCCGTCCATCGCCACCGAGACCGTCAGCGACCCGATCGTGGTCACCGGACTGGGACGATCCGGCACGACCCTCCTCCACGAGCTGCTGGCGTGTGATCCGGACAATCGCCCGCCGCTGCTGTGGGAGTTCCTCCACACCGTCCCGGCCGGAGGGGACCGCTCCCGCCCGGCGGTGGGGCGCCCCGGCGATCGCCCCCAGCTCTGTGACGACGAGATCACCCTCATGGACGAGATGGTCCCCTCCTTCACCGCCATGCACGAGAACGGCGGCAATCTCCCCACCGAGTGCATCTTCGCCTTCGCCCATCAGTTCTCCAGTGACATGTACACCGGCCTGTACAACGTCGCCGGGTACACCATGTGGCGAAGCACCCAGGATCAGAGTCCCATTTACGAGTGGCACCGCAGCATGCTCCAGACCATGCAATGGGCCAGCCCCACGACCAGGTGGGTGCTCAAGGCCCCCTCCCATCTCTCTGCGCTCCCCCTCCTCTTCACCACCTATCCGGACGCCAAGGTGGTCATCACCCACCGGGATCCGCTTCGGGTGGTCGGATCACTGGCCGACCTCATGGCGACGCTGCACTACATGCATTCCAACCGCGTCGACCACGACATCCTGGTCGAATTCATGTGCATGGGGCTCGAACACGTCATGGACGAGGTCACCGCCGAACGGGACAGGGGTGCCCTTCCCGAAGACCAGATCAGCGATGTCCTCTACCACGATCTGGTCGACGACCCCATGGCCGTCATCGAGGCCTTGTACCGAAAGTGGGACCTCCCCGTCACCGCCGTCTTCCGCACCAATCTCGAGGCGTATCTCGGCGCCCGCCACACCAACCGATCCCCGCAGCACGACTACTCCTTCAGCGATACGGGTCTCGACCTCGCCGCACATCGAGCCCTCGTCGCCCCATACCAGGAACGCTTCGGGGTCCGTTCCGAGGTCTGATGCGTCGGGCGGCATCCGTCTGGAAGGGGGACGGGCGGCGTCGGTCGGGTCCGGGCCGCGTCGGTCGGGTCCGGGACGCGTCGGTCAGGTCCGGGCCGCGTCGGTCGGGTCCGGGCGGCGTCGGTCAGGTCCGGGCCGCGTCGGTCAGGTCCGCCACCGAAACCAGTTCGGCGGTGGGATGCGGCGGACCATCAGCCAACACCCAACGCACCAGCATGTAGCCCTCGAGCCGCCCGCCGGTATCGAGCCAGTTGGTCACGCCCGGGCCGGGATTCTCGGGCGCGATGACCATCTGCCAGGTCCCGTCGGGGGAACGCCGGGCCGTCTCGTTGTTGAGTGCGGTGGTGGTGTAGCGGTAGTCGAAGCTCTCCATCCAGGGCGAGGTCAGGGTCAGGCCCCAGTAGAGGAACGGCTGGTCGGGCTGGTGGACCGTGACCACCAGGGCCTGCCCCGGCTCCAGCCGGAAGCGTCCGCCGTGATACGTCATCTCGGCATTGGAGTGCGAGCGCACCTCGTCCTCCTGGGCCTTGACGTGCTCGGAGCCGGCCGTCCCGCCGAACGTGTTCATGTTGGAGGCCGCGTCGTGCCACATCTGGACGGCCGTCGCGCCCACGAACTGGAGGAACAGGGCGGCACGCTCGAGCTTGGGAGCGAGCTCGTCTGACGACAGCATGGGGGGCGGCTCCCCTTCCTGCCCCACCAGCTCCATGCGCAGGTTGGACAGCCGCTCGGGCGTCTTCCACCAGTGGGTCTCGCGGATGGCCAACTGCGCCGTCCCGGGCTCGAGCACGATCGAGTTGCGGGGCCGGGGCTCGGGCAGATCGCCGGCCGGGGCGATGAGGATGTCGACCTCCCCGTTCGGCCCGATGTCGTACTCATCGATATGGGTCTGGGTCTGCGTCCCCGTGCGCCCTCCCACCTGACCCTGGCCGAACGGCGTGCCGAACGTCATCCCGAGATACGCACAGTCGCCGCGAGTGCCGACCAGCCGGTAGCTGCGGGTGTCATCGATGACGCAGAAGAGGTAGTGCACGTCGGGATTGTCGACGAGTAGCTTGCGGTACTCGTCCTGCAAACGGAACAGCTGGGGATGGAGCGGATCGGACTTCTCGACGAACCACTCCAGGGCCAGGGTGGACAGCCGGGTCACCCACCGATAGCCCTCCGCCGTGTCGACGTCGGTGCCCGGGACGCCCGTGGCCTGGACCATGGTCTCGAGGGCCGCCCGTTGGGCGTCGAGCCAGGCATCGAAGGCTTCGGCAAGTCGGTCCATCCACGCGACGCTACCGTTGGCCTGGTGACCCGTGTGGCCCATGCTCTGGCCGAGCCCCTCCCCCGATTGCCGGCGCGGCGGCCCGGGTCCATCCGCCGGACCAGCCATGTCGACGTGGTGGGACTGAGTGATGGCGGACTGAGTGACGGCGGACGGGGTGACGGCGGACGGGGTGACGGCGGACGGGGTGACGGCGGACGGGGTGACGGCGGACGGGGTGACGGCGGACGGGGTGACGGCGGACTGGAGCTCACCGGTGCGGCCCACGAAGGGAACCGCACGGCGTCGTGCCGTGCGGTCCTCCGAGCTGATCGGGTGCTGACGTCGCTGACCCTCGCCCCTGAGGACCCCGAGTGCGCGGCGCTCGTTGGTCGGCTGGTAGGTCGGGGCTTCCGGTCGCTCGTCGACGAGGTCTGCGAGCCCGGGACCCTGCCTTGGGGCTTGCTGACCGAGCTGCCAGTGGTGGCGCTCCTCTCTGGGTATGGCACCCTCTACTCCGGTCAGCTCGCTGCGCCCGTCACCGACCGGTTCATCCGAGGTGTCCCCGTCGACATCTGCGCCGGCTGGGCGGGCACGGGCTTCATGATGGAGCACATCAAGGCCGAGCACGAGGTCCCGACGCCCGACGGGCCCGATGTGCCACTCGACAGCGCTGGGTGGCATGCCATGCCGGACCTGGCTCCGGGGGCGCTACGTCGTCAACGCCTGATCGAGCGAACCGGCAACGAGATCTGGGCCATGTTCCGAGACAGCTACGCCCGGCCCGATGGCGCAACGTCGGTGCTGCACGAGTACACGGTGTCGGCAACCATCTCAGGCATCGATCCGGACGACCACCCATCTGACGACCCGGACGGCGATGCGGGCGACCGCCGCAGCAGCGAGCGGATCTCCGCCTGCGAGGCCACGCCCCGGGTGCTGCCATGGTCGGAGTGCCCGGGGGCCGCCGCCAGTGCCGGTCGCCTCGTGGGCCAACGAGTGGTCGACCTGCGATCGCTGGTGCGTGATGAATTCATGGGTACCTCGACCTGCACGCACCTCAACGACCTGCTTTCCTCGCTGTTCCAGGCGAGTCGACTCTTCTGAACGGACGGCGGGCTGTCGGGGCGGGCCGGTCGGGCCGGCGGGACGGGC
>JBKQIP010000201.1:0-38764 GCA_052148295.1 Acidimicrobiales bacterium | reverse complement strand
TCGCCCAATACGCTGCAACGCCCACATCCGCCAATTTTGATCGCCGGCAGCGGGGAAAAGAGGACACTGCGGCTCGTCGCTAGCCATGGCGACATGTGCAACCTGTTCGACCTGCCGGGAACCGGTTTCGCCGACGACCTCAAGCACAAGCTCGATGTGCTCAGGTCGCACTGTGAGATTGTCGGACGCGACTACGACGCTATCGAGAAGACGGTATCCACCTTCGTCGACCCCGATGATGACAGCGCCTTCGTACTCGACCACTTGGCCGATCTGGCCGGTCTCGGCATTTCCCACGCCATGGTCAGCCCCAGGCGTCCTGGGACGAAAAGACCCTGGACTCAGTAGCCGCAATGGTGCCGGACGTTCATGCCATTGCTATTGGCGGCTAAATCAAGGCCGATCATGCCGACCGTGAGCGAGTGTCATTCTCGGTGAGGAGTTCGTATCTGTGACTGAGCGGGAGAGCATCCCAGGCAGATACTGCACCTTGTCAAAAACGCGCACCCTCCCCATGTGCGGGGGCACTCTCACCCTGCTCGTATCCTGAGGCGAATGGCTCGTCCTGAACGCGATCGACCCACCCCGCCACGCCTGCCTCCCGACCTGGAATCAGAACCAGACCTCCGCCTCACCGCCGGCTCCGAGATCAATCGCGTTGCCATTCGGGGGGACTTCTCGGAGGGCGACCTCGAGGGCCTGTTGGTGCAGGACTCGCATATCGTTCATTCGTCATTCACGGCAGCTGATCTCAGCCGCCTCCGCCTGATAGATGTCCTGGTGGAAGGAAGCGACTTCTCGGGCGCAGATATGGAAGAGGCCTCCTTCACCCGCGTGACATTCAGCGATTGTCGTATGTCGGGGGCGCTTCTTCCCCGGGCCCAGATGCAGGATGTCACCTTCTCCGAAGTAAGGCTTGACGGAGTGAACTTCCGTATGATCGAGGGCGAACGGGTCGTGTTCGACCACGCGAATCTCGAGCGAGGTGAGTTCTATTCAGCACACCTGAAGACGGCATACTTTTTGGATTGCGACCTGAGCAGATCTGATGTGTCTCAAGTGAAGATGCCGGGCGCCCGCTTTCACGGGTCTGACCTCTCAGAAATCAAGGGCAGCGAGTACCTCCGGGATGTCGTGATCGACAGTGCTCAAGTTCTCCCACTGGCCCAAGGGGTCTTTGCCGGTCTGAATATTCGAGTCGAGGACGATCGGGAAGCTGATGCTCGGCTTGTGGAGAGGGACGCAAGCCCGAAATCGCCGAACCGTCCTACCTAACCGGGCGATAGGGGACTCTCTCCCGCTGTGGTTGGGAAGTGGCGCGAGACCGGGTCTACTAGCTGCCTTCAGCCTTTGATCCACAAGTGGAATCCGGCTCCCGATTCTCGCCTTACCGGCCGGACGGCCATCTCAAACCGCTGTCAATGGCCGGCCACCCGGCGAAGTTCGCCTTCAGTGACAGGGTCGGCCGTGCCAGGTGTCGTCCGTTCCATAATCTCTCCGCCCTTCTTCCGAGTGGTCCAGCTCCCCAGTAGAGGGCGTGGAGAAGGTACCGTCAATACCCATGGAAACCGCACGGATCGCGTGGGGGCGTTGTGGACGACGGCCGTAGTCCCAAGACCCGGAGCCAACCGATCAGCTGAGACCTGTCCCTGAAACGAATGCTCGCGGTGTGTCCTCAGACGGTGATCTGGGGCGGTTGCCTCTGTCTGGGCAAGCCTGCTTTGCTTTCATGGCGCGTCAAATGACGAGTAGGGTCGACGTGTGATCGCCCGGGATCAGGCGCCGGTCGCCTTCACGGCCTGGGACGAATTGATCGATGCAATCGCCTCGACCACGCCGACCAGCCTGGCGGAGCAGGCCCGTGCCATCGCTCGGGCCAGCCTCGACCCGGCTGTTCCTGCCGTTCCGAGATCTGACGCGATGGCCTTCGCCGAACAGATGGTCGTCGATGTGGCCTCCATGACCGCTGATGTTCGAGCGGCCGGGCTGGCCGAACTCGGAGCCGGTGCCCCAGCCTTCGTCCTTGCCGTATGGACGGAAGACATGATGATTCGCGCCAACGCCGCCTGGCGTGAGCTGTTCGGCGAAGAATGGCGTCCGATCCCGACTTCTGACGAGACCGATCCCTGGGTGGCCCACGAGAGATTTCTCGTCGAGGTGGCCAAACTGCCTGCCCTCGATCCGGTTACCTCCGAACTGGTCAGACTCCGCGGGGCGAGAGCCCACAACTGCCGGCTCTGCCAGTCCCGCAGGAGCGTGAGCGCCATCGATCTGGCAGGTGGGGGTGATCTGTTCGATGACAGGGATCCGAGCGATATCTCCGACGCCCAGGCCTTGGCCCTCCAGGTCGTGGATGCCTTCGTGTGGCAGCCGAACCGCTGGCCACCCGGGCTCGGAGAGCAGGTCGTGGACGCTCTGGGCCCTGCCGCCGCAACCGAGCTGACCCTCGATATCGTCCGCAACGCCGCGAATAAGATCGCCGTCGCCTTCGACGCGGACGCCCCGCAGGTGGAGACGGGCGTCGAGTATTACGACATCGACGTGTCGACCGGGGAACTGCGCTACAACGTCAGCCCGGTCTCGCCCGGCGCCTGAACCACCGGCACGCGATGGGATGGGATCCACCCCACCACCGCCCACTGCGTGGCTTGCGTCCCTTTCGGGGGCAGACGAGGCGCGTGGTCTTTTGATGAACAGAAACTGGTGTTTGATCGTTAAATTCTGCTTCTTCCAAAAATCTGTGGGGTCACGGTGCTAACTTTCTTCGTTACGAATGGTTGGCTGTTGCGAAGTTGACCCGCTTCGTGGACGGCCGTGCCGATGTGGCTTCCAAAGAGGGAGGATGCTATGCGTCTGGGAAGGAAGGTCGCGCTTGCGGTAGGTTCGGGCGCACTCATTGCCGCCTTTAGCGGCATGGTGGGCGTGAGCCTGCCGGCGGTGAGCGTCGCCGCCGTCCAGCCGGTCCCGTTTGCGAGCGGGCACATCGTGGCAGCGGGGAAGATGGCGCAGCCGCCGACCACGGCGCAATGTGAGACGGACTTCGGCATCGCCTGCTATCAGGCCTTCCAGCTCCAGCGGGCCTACGACCTGGCCCCGCTGTTCTCCAAGGGGATCGAAGGCCAGGGCGAGACGATCGTCATCGTCGATGCCTTCGGCTCCCCGTCCATCGCCTCCGACCTGCAAACGTTCGACTCGGAGATGGGCCTGCCCAACCCGCCCTCTTTCCGGGTGATCACCCCCGAGGGCCCGATCACCACCAACCCCACCAACTGCACGTCCGTCTACAGCCCGACCGGCCCTGATCTGTGCTCCGACTACTACGGTTGGACCGACGAGACGAGCCTCGACGTCGAATGGTCGCACGTGATGGCCCCGGAGGCCAACATCCTTCTCGTCGAGACCCCGATGACGGAGACCGAGGGCATCTACGGATTTCCGCAAATCGTGGCGGCTGAGAACTACGTCATCGACCACCATCTCGGTGACGTGATCTCCCAGAGCTTCGGGGCCTCCGAGCAGACTTTCACCAGCCCGAGCCAGATCTATGCGCTGCGCTCCGCCTATGTCAACGCGGCGCAGCACGGGGTGACCGTCCTTGCCGCGAGTGGTGACCAGGGCTCAACGGACTACTACTGTGACCCGAGCTCGGGTTGCGCGGACCCGAACGACGCCGTCTGCTGCTCCGCGACGACGGCGATCGACTGGCCCTCGTCGGACCCGCTGGTCACCGCCGTGGGCGGCACCCAGCTGCACCTCAACGACGAGGGCTACCGGACCGCTCCTGACAGCGTCTGGCACGACCTCAGCTCAACGGTCGGGGTGCCTGGGCCCGTCTACACCTGGGGGTCGAGTGGCGGAGGCCTCTCCACGGTCTTCCCGCGCCCGCAGTTCCAGGACGGGGTGGCCGGCATCGTCGGGAACAGCCGGGGCACGCCTGACATCGCGATGAGCGCCGCGGTCAACGGGGCGGTCGACTTCTACGACACCACCGACCCGTCGGTGGCGGGCTGGGGGATCGTGGGCGGGACCAGTGAAGCCTCCCCGCTCTTCTCGGGCATCGTGGCCCTGGCTGATCAGGTGGCGGGGCACAGCCTCGGCTACCTGGACCCCACCCTGTACGCCATGGCCCAGAGCCCAGGGCCCGACGGCATCGTGCCGATCTTCCAGGGCAACAACAGCTACACGTTCTGCATCGCCGCTGACATCGGGAGCAACGGGTCCTGCGCCTCGAGCTCTGACCTGGTGACCGTCCCGGGCTATTCCGCCAACGCCTTCTACAACGACGCGACCGGGTGGGGCACGGTGGACGCTGCCACGTTCGTTCCGGCACTGGCCCGCTTCGCCGGATAGACAGAACGACCCTCTATGGTGACCGGATTCTGCGGTGTCCGCGTCGTGCCGTCTGGGACAAGACCTCGATCAAAGAAACGAACGCCCTGCGGTTCGTGGCGAGCTCGCTCTCCTATCCAGAGGGGAGACGTACCTCAAAGACGGGAACGGGGTCGGCGAACCCTTTGAGATCGTGCGCTCCCCTGGAATCGAAATCAAAGCGCTTCCCAACGCAGAGTTCACGTACGGCTGTCGAAACGGCGATGCCACCTGGCGAGGCCACTCCGCAAAGTCGAGCCGACAGTTGAACCGCCGCCCCGAACAAGTCGCCTCTCTCGGTCACTGGCTCCCCGACGCTGATGCCAACACGGAGGCGAATGGGCCGCTCTGCACGTTCATTCCGGTTGCGCAACGAGCGCTGAATGTCTATGGCCGACGTCACCGCAGCCGACACCGACGTAAAGGACGCCATGATCCCATCGCCCGTATGCTTCACCTCGCGTCCACCTTGGTCTTTCAATGAAGTTCGCACGATGTCGTCGTGCTCACGAATGAGCAGCATGAACCCTTCGTCGCCTAGTTCCTGGGTCTGCTGCGTCGAGTCACACAGGTCGGTGAACAGAATGACTCGAACAGCAGAGTCGACGTAGGCGTCCCCTGCTGGGTGTCGGGGGATCTCACCGAGGAACGCGTTGATGGGTCCGTTGCCCACCTCGATGATGTTGTCAGCAACCAAACCGTGAGCCTCTCGGTGCACCGCCTCGAGGGACTGCCGGTCGGGCCCCTCTGCCAGACAGAACAAGGATCCTTCGTCATTATCGAACCAATACGTGACGTAACGAACGTTGTACTTTTCCTGGACAGCAAGGTCGAGTTCGTGCGCCGCGGCGATGTCGGCAGCCGTCGCGCCAGGGGTCTTGTGTCGATCGAGGAACAAGGCCATGCCGTAAGGCTAATTCAGGGGCGATTCCTCGTGCAGGCCGACGGGTGGCCGTTCCCCTGAGCCTGTCTCGCTGGCGGGCAGGACGAGACGGCACCGGGAGAGCCACAGGCCTCTTCCGGCTCGGGGTCAGCCGCTCTCCCGGTCGCCCCATTCCCGGCGGATGGGGCAGGGGGACCGTGGGCGTTTTGGGTCGCTGGATCGACCCTCGCTCTGGTGATGAGCATGGCCGGCCGCGCCCCGTACGTTGACCAACTCGACGGCCCGGGCCTACCGACTCTGCGAGCCCGCGTCCAGGGCGCTTCAGCGTGAACCGCCGCGCCCTTGCACACATGAAGGACCTCGGCGACGAGGTAACCGTGCGCAGGCGGCGCCCGCACCGCTGCGTCCAACACCGACGCAGCCCTGCCCTCCGCTCACTCCACGAAGGTCACCAGCGGCTCGAAGACGGCCCGCCGCGAGGCCCGGCGCAGGGCGGCCAGGACCGGTCGCCCCAACACCAGGATGAGGAGGGCACAGGTGGCGGCCCGGGTCAGGTCGAAGCCCATGGACGTGGTGGCGTCGAAGAACAGGAAGCGGCGGAGGTTGTCGATGGTCCCGGCCCCGGCTTGAAACGAGTACGTCGTGGTCGAGCCGATGAAGGGCCAGAACCAGAAGTTGGTGAGCAGCCCGTAGGCCAGCGCCGCCACCACGCCGTAGCCGGCGAGCAGCAGGCGCTCGCCCCGCCCGCGCAGCGGCGGCAGGCACCCGGCCCCGAACCCGACCCAGGCGGCGGCCACCATCTGGAACGGCACCCACGGGCCCACGCCCCCGGTGAGGAGGGCCGAGGCGAACATGGACACCGCCCCCAGCACGAAGCCGAAGCCCCGTCCGAAGACGCGGGCCGAGAGCACGAGGAGGAACCATTCGGGCTCGAAGCCGTTGATGCCCGGACTGGGCACGCGCAGCGCGGCGAAGCACGCCGCCAGAATGCCCAGCAACGCCACCGCCTTGGCGTCCATCGACCCGTCGGACAGTTCGGCCATGACGATGGCCAGCAACAGCGGGATGAACCCCATGAGGACCCACGGCGCGTCACTGCTGTGCGCCGAGTCGGGGGCGCCGTGTTGGTGGATCATGAGGGGCCACCCGAAGGCGACCAAGCCGAACACGGTGGTGATGAGGAGCAGGAGGTTGGACCGCCGGCCCAGGCGGATGGCCGGCGCCGGCCGGCGCCGCGGGGGGGCGGGCGACGCCGTCACGCGGGCACCGCGCCGAGGGCGGCGCGCACCTCGTCGACCGTCAGCCACTCGTCGGGGGCCAGGACCTTGGCCACCTGGGGGGCGAAGACGGGGGAATGGCACACCACCTGGCGCGCCGGGCCGTCGGCGATGACCTGGCCGTCGGCCAGGACGACGGCCCGGTCGGCCACCCGGGCGGCCAGTTCGACGTCGTGCGTGGCCAGGACCACGGCATGTCCGGACCGCGACAGCTCGCGCAGGACCACAATGAGGCGGTCCTTGCTCGGGTAGTCCAAGCCCCGGGTGGGCTCGTCCAGGAGCAGCAGCGAGGGGGAGGGGGCCAGGACGATGGCCAGGGCCAGAGCCAACCGCTGGCCCTCGGAGAGGTCGCGCGGGTGCCGGTCGCCGGGCACGCCGGGCAGCACGCGGGCCAGCGTGCGGGCCGTCGTCCCGTCCCCCAGACCCGCCACCCGGTCGGCCGCGACACACTCGTCGTCGACGCTCTCGCCGTAGAGGAGGAGCCCGGGATCCTGGGGTACCAGGCCCACCTGGTGGATCAGGGCGCGGGGCGCCAGCTTCCTCGGGTCGTCCTGGCCCACCCGCACCGTGCCCCGGGTCGGGGCGCGTCCCCCCGACAAGGCGGTGAGGAGGGTCGACTTGCCCGATCCGTTCCGCCCCATGAGGGCCAGCACCTCCCCCGCACCGATGGAGAGGCCGAGGTCGTCGAGGGCCCGCACGTCACCGAAGGTCACGCCGAGATGCCGGGCCGAGGCCACCTCGGCGTGCGTCCCCGGCGCCGGGGGGCCCGGCGCCGGGATCCGGGATGCGATGCAGCTGCGCAGGGCGGGGGCTTGGCGCCGGGCGTCGCGCACGGTCAGGGGCAGCGGGCTCCACCCGACCAGGCGGCCCAGCTCGACGAGGGGCGGGGCCACCGTCGAGGTGGCCATGATGTCCGCCGGAGTCCCCACCGCGATGGGCGCCCCCCCGCCGGGCACCAGCATGACCCGGTCGGCGAAGGGGACGACCCGCTCGAGCCGGTGCTCGGCCAGGACCACGGTCAGCCCCAGGTCGTGCACCAGGCGAGCCAGCGTGTTGAGCACCTCCTCGGCCGCGGCGGGATCGAGGGCGGAGGTGGGTTCGTCCAGGACGAGGACGCGCGGCGACGCCGTGAGCACGGCGCCGATGGCCACGCGCTGCTGCTGGCCGCCCGAGAGGGCGCGCAACGGGCGGTGGCGCAGCTCGTGCAGGCCCAGCAGGTCGATGGTGTCCTCCACCCGGCGCCGCATGGCCGCCGGGGGCACCCCGAGGTTCTCCATGGTGTAGGCCAACTCGTCCTCGACCGTCTCGGTGACGAAGCTGGCCAGGGGGTTCTGGCCCACGAACCCGACCACGTCGGCCAGGTCGCGCGGCCGCTCGTCGCGGGTCGAGCGGCCGTCGACCGACACGGTGCCCGAGAGGGTCCCCCCGCTGAAGGTGGGCACCAGCCCGTTCATGGCGCGCAGCAGGGTGGTCTTACCGGTCCCGGTCTCCCCCACCACCAGGCACAGCTCGCCCTCGGGGATCTCGAGGTCCACCTGGCGCAGGGTCGGTTGGGGGGCGTCGGTGTAGGCGAAGGTGACCTGCTCGAAGCGGATCATGCCGACGCCCCGTGGAGATCGGCGGTGGTGGCCCGCTCGGTGTCGGGGACCGTTCGCCGGGGGCGCGACTCCCGGGCCGAGGCCGGACCGGGAGCGACGAGGGCCGGCAGCAGGGCGACGAGGATGCCGACGACCGGCAACGGGGGAAGGGGCGGGACGGCCAGGGTGGAGAAGGAGGGACTGAGCCCCACCAGGTCCACCGCGTGGGCCACCACCAGCGAGGCCAGTGCGCACACCCCCGAGCCCGCGACGACCCACTCGGGCCACCGCCACGGGTCCGGCCGATAACGCGACCGGCTGGTGCGCCGGCCGCCCACGGCCAGACCGGCCGCGCAGAGCACGACCGCCACCGCGAAGAGCGGGAGGCCCAGACCGAACAGCGAGCCGGAATCGATCACGCCGTAGACCCCCACGGCGGCCAGCAGCAACCCGGCCACGGTGGCCCCGGTGGCCAGACGGCGCGACACGCCGGCCGTCGGGGTGCGCCGGCCGTAGCCGCGGGCATCCATGGAGGTGGCCAGCTGCAGCGAGCGGTCGAGCGCGCCCTCCAGCACGGGGACGGCGATGCCGCGCAGGCCACGCACGCCCTTGGTCGGGACGCCCCGCAGGCGCCGGGCCTGGTGCACCTGGGCGATGGACTGCACCAGCTCGGGGGTGAAGGCCAGGGCCACGGTCACCGCCACGCCGGTCTCGTAGAGCACGGCGGGCAGGCACCGCAGCAAGCGGTACGGACTGGCCAACGAATTGGCGGCGCCGAAGCAGAGGAGGATGGCGGCGATCTGCAGGCCCTCGACGAAGGCCAGGAGGATCGACTCGGCCGTCACCGCCCCACCGATGCTGAGGCCGGCGGCCCAGGAGGGCAGCGGCACGCGGGGCAGGGAGAAGAGGACATGACCGGGGAGGCCGCGTTGGCCGAACAGGATCTCGATGACGATGCGGATCACGATCACCACCAGGCCGAGACGGAGGAAGAAGGCGAGGGAACGCGACCACGGCGCGTTCCCCCGGCAGTTGGCCACCACGTAGCAGGCCACCGATCCGATCAGGAGCAGGAGGACGGGATTGGTGGTGCGCATGGCGCACACCGCCAGGCCGGCCGCCCAGATCCACCAGGCCAGGGGGTGCAGCGCACGGACGAGGGCGAACCGCGGCGTCATTCCTCGGCCGATCGTCGACGCCACTGGAGGTACCCCAGCCCGGCCAGCAGGGCGACCACGGCCACCACGAGCACGAGGGGAAGGACGGGGGCACCGCCTGATCCGGAGCCCGGGGCCTTGGCGGCGGCCAGGGCCGCCCTGGTCGAGCCGTGCTCATCGCGGGTCCCCTCATGGCGGGACCCGCCGGAGGCGTCCGTCGCGTGAGCCCCCGCGGCGGTGGTCGACGTCGCCGCGTGTGACGAGGCTCCGGACCCGGCCACCGCCTTGGCGCCGGTGGCGGACGAGGAGGCGGCGTGCGGAGCCGTCGTCGTCGTCGGGGTCGGCGAGGACGGTGGCGTCGTGGCCGTGGTCGGGGTGGGGGCCGGGGGAAGGGTCGTCGTCGGGTTCACCGAGGACCCGCAGATGGCCTGGTAGCTCGGCTCGGCCTCGGGGGCGGGGGCCGATGGGTTGTCGGGGCCGGGGTTCTGGAAGCGCCAGCCCTCGACGTCACCGCTCGACGCGGTGGAGCTGGCCGGTCCGGTGTCGGCGTACTGCCAGGAACCCGTGCTGCCGTGCCAGTAGGACCAATAGTAGAACTCCCCCGCACCGTTGGTCCGGAGGCACTGGCTGGTGTCGCTCGTGGGGTAGTCGTCGATGTCGCAGATCAACCCCGAGTCGTTCTGCACCACAGGGTAGACCTGGGACAGCGCCTGCAGATCCGTCGTGCCGGGAGACACCGGCACGCAGTGCGACGTGGTCGTGCCGTTGCCGAAGTCGACGACGACGGCCACGTAGACCTGGTCGGCCGCCGCCGCCGCCAGCGCCTTGAAGGGGACGAGGGCATCGGGCCCGGCCGGAGCCAGGGCGGCACCCGCCGCACCCAGGAGCAGGGCCCCGGTGAGGACCCGACCCGAGCGGCGCGGGCGCCGTCTCACGTCCGGGCTCGCCGCACGGGGCGACCCCGGCGGCCGGGACGCCTCGTGGACGTGCCCGCCAGTCTGCGCCTTTCCTTCGTCGTCCCAGCGGCGGACCAGCCCTCGGCGACCGGCGTGGCGCCGCCCAACGGTGCCGTCACCGGCGGCACCTCCGTTGAGACCTCGGGGGAGAACCTCGCCACGTCCGGCGAGTCGGCTTCGGTGGGACCCGGGCCGCCTTGACCGTGCCGAGCGGCGTGCGGCGGATGGTGTGCATGGTGCTCTCTTCCCGGACCTCGACCCGGAAAGCTCCCCACTGGCGCGGGGTCCCACCGAGCCCCGATCCCTGTGTCTCGACGGTGGGAACTCTGCTCCCCACGAGGTATCCCGACTCGAGGGCACCACCGGCGGCGCCTCTCTCACGGTTGCGGACCAGCGCCGGACTCCAACCGGCTTCCCCTCGTGGGCAGTCCTACTGGTGTGCTGCCAGAGCACGGTACCACAGCGGTTTTGGACGACCCAGCAGGTCAGGCTCGGATTCGCCGCGCCCGGTCGTCCCGTACGATGGCGCCGTGCCGGCAGAATCCGAGGGGGGGCCGGAGCTCCCACCCGTCTCCATGGAGGAGATCGAAGATGCCGTGGTCGACGGCGACAGCCCGATCCGGACCGGTACGGCCATGGCGGCCCTGCACCACCGGGTCTTCCGCACCGTGTTCCTCGGCGCGTTCGCCTCCAACATCGGCACCTGGATGCAGAACGTCGTCCTCGGCGCCTACGCCTACACCTTGACCCACTCGGCCACCTTCGTGGGCGTCATCATCTTCGCCCAGTTGGGACCCGCCCTGTTCCTGGCCCCCGTCGGCGGCCTGGTCGCCGACAAGGTCGACCGCAAGAAGTTCCTCATCGTCCTCTCCCTCGAGCAGCTGGTGTTCTCGCTGGCCCTGGCCTGGGTGGTGCGCGGGCCCTCCCCGTCGCACCTGCTGCTGGTGCTCATGGTGGTCGGCGTCGGCGTGGGCAGCGCCATGTTCGGTCCCGCCTACTCGGCCATCCTGCCCGGGCTGGTCGGCCGCAAGGACCTCCCCGGCGCCATCTCACTGAACTCGGCCCAGATGAACGCCTCCCGGGTCATCGGACCGGTCATCGGCGGGGTGGCCTACCACCTCGTCGGACCGTCCTGGGTCTTCGCCGGCAACGCCCTGACCTACCTGTTCGTGGTGGCCGCCCTCATGATGGTGACCCTGCCCGCGCTCCCCAGGACCGTGGCGGCCAGCCACTGGCGCGAGCTGACGGCGGGCGTCACCACGGCGCGCCACGACCCGGTGATCGGTCGATGCCTGGTCACGGTGTTCCTCTTCTCGCTCCTCGCCCTGGCCTTCATCGGTCAGATGCCCGTGGTGGCCGCCCACAATTTGGGCATCAATCCCAAGTCGGCCAGCTACGGGCTCCTCTACGCCTGCTTCGGCGCCGGCGCCCTCCTGGGCGCCATCTCCATCGGCACCGTGTTCTGGCGGACGTCCAAGCCGACCCTGGTGCGCCTGTGCCTGGTCGGCTACGCCGTCGCGCTGAGCGCCTTCGCCCTCCTGCGTGCCGCGCTCCCCGCCTACATCGTGGTGGCGGTGGTCGGCGCGTTCTACTTCGCCTTCATCACCGCACTCAACACCACCCTGCAGTCCCGCCTGCACGAAGCGGTGCGCGGCCGGGTCATGGCGCTGTGGATCATGGGCTTCGGCGGCACGGTGGCGCTGGGCAACCTCCTCGTCGGACCGGTGGTGGACGCCGTGGGCATCACCGACGTCCTGCTCTTCGGGGCGACGGTGGCGCTGGGCCTGGCCTGGTATGCCGACGTGCGGGCACCGGCCGATCAGGTCGGCGAGTTCGGACCGGCGCTGGCCCAGTAGGCGTCCCGCAGCTGCTTCTTGTACAGCTTGCCGTTCTCCCCGCGCGGCATGCGGTCGATGAAGTCCACGGAGCGGGGACACTTGTAGTGCGAGAGGCTCTCCCGGCAGAACGCCATGATCTCCGTGGCCAGGGCCGGCCCGGCCACCGCACCGGGCGCCGGCTCGATCACCGCCTTCACCTGTTCGCCCATCTCGGGATCGGGCACGCCGAAGACGGCCACGTCGCCCACCGAGGGGTGGAGGACGAGGACGTCCTCGATCTCCTGGGGGTAGATGTTGACCCCGCCCGAGACGATCATGAACAGCTTGCGATCGGTGAGATAGAGATAGCCGTCGCCGTCGACGTGCCCCACGTCCCACAGCGTGCTCCAGCCCCGCTCGTCGAAGGTCTGTGCGGTCTTCTCGGGATCGTTGTTGTACTCGAAGTCATTGGCCCGGCCCCCGAACCACACCACACCGTCCCGGCCCACCGGGAGCTCGTTCCCGTCGTCGTCACAGATGTGCAGGGCGCCCCACACCGCCGGCCCTACCGAACCGGGGTGGGTCAGCCAGTCCTCGGCGCGGATCCAGGTCAGGCCGCCGCCCTCGGTGCCCGAGTAGTACTCGTGGATCACCGGGCCCCACCACTCGATCATGCGACGCTTGACCTCGGTCGGGCAAGGGGCGGCGGCGTGCACCACCGAGCGCAGGCTGGACAGATTTCGGCGGGCCCGTGCGGCGTCGCTCAGCTTCAGCAGGCGGACGAACATGGTCGGGACGAACTGGGCGTGGGTGACCCGGTGGTGCTCCATGAGGGCCAGGCACTCCTCGGGGTCGAAGCGCTCCATGACCACGACGGTGCCGCCCATGCGCTGCACCGTCATGGACCACACCAGCGGGGCGGAGTGGTAGAGCGGGGCCGGGCTCAGGTACACGTCGCCCGGCGCGAACCCCATGAGCCCGCCCAGCAGCGGCGCCAGCACGGCGTCGGTGCCGAAGGGCAGACCGGTCAGGGGGCGGCGGATCCCCTTGGGCCGTCCCGTGGTGCCCGAGGAGTACAACATGGGTGAGCCTTCCGACTCCTCCTCGAGCGGCGCGGTGGGATAGCGGCCCACCCGCTCGTCGTAGGAGGCGTGCCCACCGACCGGTGTGGCACCCAGGGCCAGTCGGAGCGCGACGGCGGGCGTGCGCGACACCAGGGCCTCGGCCAGCGGTGCCAGTACCGAGGAGGTGATCAGCACCGTGGCACCGCAGTCGTTGACGATGTACGCCGCGTCGTCGGCGTTCAGGTGGGTGTTGACCATGGTGTAGTAGAGACCGGAGCGCTGCAGTCCCCACGCCACTTCGTGGGTGCGGTCGTCGTTGGGCAGGAGGACGGCCACGTGGTCGCCCGGGCGCAAGCCCTGGGCGTGGAGGGCCTGGGCCAGCCGGCACGAGCGGCCTTCCAGCTCGGCAAAGGTGACCGTCCGGCCCGACGAGGTGATGACGGCCGCACGCTCGGGGTCCGAGGCGGCCCAGGTCGACGGCGACAGGGTGGTCAGCGGACCGGTCATTTCGATGAGCGGCGGGGCGCCCACTGCCAGCGGCGCACGGCCACGACGGCGCCGACCACCCCCCAGATGGCGATGACCCCGAGGTCGTGCCAGGCCCAGGGGGAGGTGCCCTTCGGCAGGTTGAAGGGGAGGAAGACGGCCGTGATCATGTGGTGGACGGGGAACCACGCCGAGAACTTGGCCAGGCCCGATCCGGGCCTGAGGGGGAACCACAGACCGGAGAGGAAGAGCAGCACGAAGAACACGATGCTGATCATCGGTCCTGCCGCGTCCTGATTGGGCACGAGCGTGCTCATGCCCAGGCCCATGGCGCTGAAACTGATCATGCCCACCACCACGGCGAGCACGAAGGCCGGCACGTCGGCCGGCCCATGGACCCCGAAGCCGATACGGCCCACGGCCAGGAGGACCACCACCTGGATGGCGGCGATGATCACGAAGCTCACGACGACGGCGGTGAGCAGGACCCAGGTGGGCAGCGGGCTCAGGCGGATCCGCTTGAGCAGTCCGAGCTCGCGCCGGTTGACCATGGTGATGGCCAATATGTTGAAGCAGGCCGCCATGATCCCGTAGGCCACGAACCCGGGCACGTAGTACTGGATGAGCTTGATGTCGCCGTAGAAGCCGATCCGCGCATTGCCATCGGAGGCCCCGAGGAGGAGCAGGAAGACCAGCGAGAAGCCGATGGTGAAGGCCGCGCCGATCGGATTGAGCCAGAAGGTGAGCTGCTCGTACCAGACCTGGCGACCCACCAGCGCGACGTCGCCGATCCCTTGGAAGGAGCCGGTGGTGGGCGCCGACACCGGCGTGGCGCTCATGAGCGCCGGTCCCCGTCGCGCTGGTCGCCCCTGGTCAGCTGCAGATAGACGTCCTCGAGGGTGACCCGGGCCACGGCCAGGCCGGGCAGGGTGAGACCTCGCTCGATGGCCCAACCGGTGAGGTCGTGCAGCACCCGGAGCTCGTCCTCGGTGTGGATCTCGACCTGCCCCTCCTTGAGGGTGGAGGGGGGCACGGGGAGGTCTGACCCGCTGACGCCGTCGGGCAAGCCGAAGCGAATGGTCACCGCGCCCGAGTCGCGCCCGCCGATGGAGGTCGGCGTGCCGGCGGCCACGATCCGGGCGTCGGCGAGCACGGCCACGCGGTCGGCCAGGGCCTCCACCTCGTCCATGTAGTGCGTGGTCAGCATCACGGTGGTGCCGTCGGCGGCCAGTTGGCGTATGAGGTTCCAGGTGTCGCGCCGCCCGGAGGGGTCCAGGCCGGTGGTCGGCTCGTCGAGGAAGAGGAGCTCGGGATTCCCGATGACGCCCAGTCCGACATCGAGGCGGCGTTGTTGGCCGCCCGAGAGCGTCTTGATCCGGGCGTCGGCCTTCTCGCCCAGCCCGATCAGGGTGATGACCTCGTCGACGGGGCGGGGTGCGGGGTAGTACCCGGCGTTGCGCGTCAGGACCTGCCGCACGCTGTAGTACGGCTCCACCGCCAACTCCTGGAGCACCACCCCGATGTGCGAGCGCAGCCACCGCTGGGTCGACCGGACGGCCGGGTCGACGCCGAGGGTCTGCACCGCTCCCCCGCTGCGGTGGCGGAAGCCCTCGAGGATCTCGATGGTGGTCGTCTTGCCGGCGCCGTTGGGCCCGAGCAGGGCGAAGACCTCACCCCGTTCCACGTCGAAACTGACGTCGCGGACGGCCTCCTTGTCCCCGTACGACTTGGTCAGGTTGCGCACCGCGACTGCGGGCACTGTTGGTCCCCTTCCCCGATCCGCCTCCGTGAGGGAGGGCCGTGCACGTCGGCCCACGGGCGCAGCGGGCCCACGGTCGACCTCGTCTTCAGTCAAGTCGAGTGCGGTTCAGTCAAGCCCAGTGCGGCCCCCGAGGCAAGAATCCGGTCAACTGGCGGTGCAGGCCCACGATCCGCTCAGGTGGATATCGCCGTGGCCCGGCGCCCCACTGAGGGTGTGATCGGGGCCGAGGGTGACGTCGACGGACCCTCCCCAAGTGGCGGTGGTGATCCTGCCGCGCCCGGTGATCCAGAAGGAGTCCTTGGCCGAGGTCTGCCCCTCCAGCACCACCGACACGTCGGGGACGCCGGCCGAGCGCGGTGGGAGCTTCGTCCACGTGCCCCCGCCGCTCGAGGGGGCATTGACGTTGACGGTCCACGTGGTCGCCTGGGAACCCTTGAGCGTCGTGCCGTCGAAGACGAACTGGCCCCCGGTGCCACCGCAGGCACGGTTGGCCATGTGGAGCGTCCCGCTCACCGAGCCGGTCAACCGGAACATGGTCGACCGCGGTGGGGCGGCCCCGACCGGCGGGCCGAGGGCGGCGATGACCGACGCACCGCTCAGCACGGCGACGGGGCCCAGCGTGGCCAGACGGCCCAGCGTGGCCAGACGGCCCGTGGCCAGACGGCCCAGCGTGACCAGACGGCACAGACCGCGGCGTACGGCGCGGGCGCGTCGGGCGGCCACGGGCCGAATGGGTCGTGGCGCCATCACGTCAGCTCCTCCTACCGGGCGGGGGCCGCATCACGCGCCCGAACAACGACGCCGCGGGTGAGGAAGACTACCGAAGGTTGGGCGGAAAACACCGTCACCCGACACCCAATCCGGTCCGCGCGATCAGCTGGCGCGATGCTGCACGATCTGGTCGGCCAGGGCCGGATCGGCCGCCGCCACCTTGTCCAGCAGCTGGCGCAGCTGTCGCATTTCGGCGCGGGTCAGCGCACCGAAGGACGCCGGGGGCACCGACAGGATGCCATGGATCTCCTCGGCCATGTCCCGGCCCTCGTCGGTCAGGACGATGATCTTGACCCGGCGATCGAGCGGATCCGGCTCGCGCCGGGCCAGCCCGCGGTCGGCCAGGTCGTCGACCAGTGCCGTGACGTAGGAAGGATCGCACCCGAGGCCGCGCGCCATCTCTCCCATGGAGACACCGCCCGATCGCCGCACGCGCAGCAGCGACTTGATCAGACCCGGGGAGAGGCGGGTCCGCGTGCTCAGTGCGGCCATCCGATCCTGCGGCTCCCCTTCGAAGGCGATCTGGCGAAGCCGTGCGAAGGCCTCTTCCGCAGTTCCCATGCCCATAGTGTGGCACAAAGTCTTTGACAACTGCATACATTTGAGTATTATGAACTAATCCCCGAGAGGAGCGTGATGGCCCGCAGCACCCCCACGGCCTCGGTCATGACCCCCGAGCTCCGCCGCATCTCAACCCTGGTCGTCCTGGGCACGATCATGTCGATCCTCGACACGACGATCGTGGCCGTCGCCCTCGACACCCTGGCCCGCGACTTCCACGTCCCCATTTCGACCATCCAGTGGGTCACCACGGGGTACCTGCTGGCGCTGGCCGTGGTCATCCCGGTCACCGGATGGTCCGTCGACCGGTTCGGCGCCAAGCCCATGTGGATGATGTCCATCGGCCTGTTCATCGTCGGATCGTCCCTGTGCGGCATGGCCTGGTCGGCCAACGCGCTCATCGCCTTCCGCGTCCTGCAGGGCCTCGGGGGCGGCATGATCCTGCCCATCGGCCAGAGCATCCTGGCCCGGGCGGCGGGCCCGCAGCGGATGGGCCGGGTCATGAGCATCATCGGCGTGCCCACCGTGATGGGCCCCGTCCTCGGACCCGTCCTGGGCGGCCTGATCGTCTCCAACTTCAGCTGGCGCTGGATCTTCTACATCAACGTGCCGATCGGCATCGTGACGCTCATCTTGTCGTCGCGCATCCTCCCCAAGACGACGGAGAAGATCCGGACCAGCTTCGACGCGCTGGGCTTCTGCCTGCTCTCGCCCGGCCTGGCCGCCCTGGTGTACTCGCTCTCCGAGTTGGGCATCACCGGGAGCTTCACCAGCCTGCCCGTGGTGGTCAGCTTCGTGCTCGGCGTGGGTCTGATGGCCGGCTTCGTGGTGCACGCCCTGCGCATCCCGAACCCCCTGCTCGAGCTCCGGCTCTTCAAGAACCTGCACTTCACCGTGGCCAACATCTGCATCTTCGTCCTCGGGGCCACTCTGTACGGGGCGATGTTCCTCCTCCCGCTCTACTACCAGATCGCCCGCGGCCAGAGCCCGCTGGCCGCCGGCCTGCTCATGGCGCCGCAGGGCATCGGCGCCGCCTGCGTGATGCGCCTGTCGGGCCGGATCACCGACCGGGCCGGCCCTCGCCGCGTCGTCCCGTTCGGGATCCTGCTCATGGCGGCGGCCACGGTGCCCTTTGCCTTCGTGACCACCAGCACCTCCGAGGTCCTGCTGGCGTCGACGCTCTTCTTCCGGGGCATCGGGCTCGGCCTGTCGATGATGCCGGTGTTCGCCGCCGCCTACTTCGACCTCACCAACGCCCAGGTGCCGCGGGCCAGCACGACCCTGAACATCGTGCGCCAGATCGGCGGCTCCATGGCGGTGGCGCTCTTCGCCGTGATCCTGCAACGACAACTGGTGCCGCGCGCCGGCAGCGCGGGGAAGGGCGCCACCGCCGTGCTGTCGGAGACGGTCAAGCTCCCGCCCCTGGTGGCCGACCACGTGGCCACCGCGTTCGCCAACACCTTCTGGTGGTCCGTCGGCCTCATTCTGGTCGCCTTCATCCCCACCCTCTTCCTGCCCTCACACGCCGTGAGGCCGGTGGACGAAGCGGATGGAGAGGTGGGTGTCGGTGCCGGCACTGGGCCGGGTCCGGAACCGGAACCCGCAGCCGAAGCGACCGAAGCGGGCGTCCCGCCGGCCGGGGTGGTGCTCGATTGACGGGCGGACGCGGTGATGCTCAGTGGGTGTGACGAAATGCTGTGCTACCGTGCCGATGTTGTCGCAGTACCTCCCGTGAGGGGAAGCCGGTGAGAGGCCGGCGCTGGTCCGCAACCGTGTGAAGTGACCCGTGGTGGCACTTCGAGTCGGGATACCTCATCCGGAGCAGAGTTCCCACCGTCGAGACACAAGGGCAGGGGCTCGGTGGACTCGCAAGGACGCGGCGTTTTTCCGGGCTGAAGTCCGGGAAGGAACACAATGCACACCGTCCGATCCACTCGGGTGAGCGTTTGCCTGCTCGCCACCGTCGCCATGATCACCAGCTTCGGGGTGGCGCTCGGCGTACCGGTCGGTGCCGTCATCCCGACCCTGCCCCAAAACGCTCCTGCCCAGTCGGCTGCCGAGTGGCTCGGCGATCAGTTCACCCCCCAAGGTTTCATCCCCCTCTCGGGTTCGAGCTCACCCGATCTGTCTGCGACCGTCAACGGCATGCTGGCCCTCGCCGCCGCCAACGTCGATGGGGCCACGGCTGAGAAGGGACTGGCGTACCTGGAGGCCAACTCCGCCGCCTACATCACGGCCAATGGAAGTGACGGGCCCGGGCAACTGTCGCTGCTGATCCTGGACGCCCATGCCCTGGGCGCCGACCCCACCGACTTCGGGGGCACCGATCTGGTCAGTCGCCTCCTGGCGACCGAACAGACCAGCGGGCCCGCTGCTGGCCGATTTGGTACCAATGCCCAGGTGGCCGATTACAACGCAGGTCCCTACGATCAGGGATTGGCCCTGGCCGCATTGAAGGCTGCCGGCGTCTCGGCCAACGCCGCGGCCGTTTCCTGGTTGCAGAATGCTCAATGTCCCGATGGCGGGTGGACCGCCCCTGATCCCGCCATCAATCCGTGCGATGGCAACCCCATCGACTACGCCGGGCCCGACACCAACACCACGTCGCTGGCCTTAGAGGGCTTGGCCGCCCAAGGTGGCCTCACCCCCACGGTCATGACCAACGCACTCGGCTTCTTGACGGCCGCCCAGGACCCCGACGGTGGTTGGGGTTACGATCCCAATCCTTCGCAGGCCCCCGGCAACACCGACCCGGACTCCACCTCGCTGGTGCTTCAGGCGCTCCTCGCCATGGGACTCTCCCCCAATGCCATCACGGACCAGGGGGCGTCCCCCGTCTCCGCGCTGTTGAGCTTCGTGATCCCCAGCGGTCCTGATGCCGGAGCGATCTCATCTCCGTTCGGCTCGCCGACCGCGGGCAACGTGATCGCCACCTATCAGAGTGTGCCGGCGTTGGCCGGACTGAGCTTCCCGTTCAATCCCCCGGCAACGCCCACCGTGACCAGCCTCGCTCCGAACAACGGCTCCGTCACCGGTGGGACCAGCGTCGTGATCACCGGTGCACACCTCTCCAATGCGCTCTCGGTCTCCTTCGGCTCGGTGGCGGCCTCGGCCTTCAGCGTGAACTCCGACACCTCCATCACAGCCATCGCACCGGCGGGCCAGAGCACGGGGCCGGTGGCCGTCAGCGTGGTCACCTTCGGCGGAGCTTCGCCCGGTGCGGCAGGGGACCAATTCACCTACGTCGAACCGACCTCAGGTCCGTACTCCCCGTTGACCCCTCAGCGCATCTGTGACACCAGGGCGGGCAACCCTTCGGGACTCAGCGGTCCGGCGGCCCAGTGCAACGGACCGGGCAATGCCGGCAGCACGATCCCGGCCGGGGGAACCCTGACCGTGAACGTGGCCGGGAACTTCGGTGTCCCCTCGGACGCCACCGCGGCGGTGCTCAACGTGACCTCGGTCAACGCCGCGGCGACCGGGTATCTGACCGTGTTCCCCGCGGGGGAATTCCAACCGGGGACATCCAACGTCAACTACACGAAGGGCGCGGTGGTGCCCAACCTGGTCGAGGTGGGGATCGGGACCGACGGGGATATCGCCATCTCCACCCGCGCGCAGTCCGACGTCCTGGTCGACCTGGAGGGCTACGTGGCCCCGACGGCTCTGCGTGGCGCCGGGTCCGGTCTGTACCACGCCCTGCCCGCGTCGACGCGCCTCTGCGACACCAGGGCGGGCAACCCCTCGGGTCTGAGCGGGAGCGCCGCCCAGTGCAACGGTGGGACGGGCAATCCGGGTGAGCGGCTGTCGGCCGGGGGGACGCTCTCGGTCCAGGTGACCGGCACCTATGGCAGCGATGTCATCCCGGCCGGGACCTCCGCCGCCGTGCTCAACGTGACCTCGGTGGGATCGTCGGCCCGAGGCCACCTGATCGTCTACCCCCGGGGAGCCAGCCGGCCCGTGGCCTCGACCGTCAACGACGCAGCGGGTCAGACCACGGGCAACCGGGTCATCGTGCCCCTGTCTTCCAGTGGGAAGATCGACATCTTCAGTTCGTCTGCCTCCGACGTCGTGGTGGATGTCTCGGGGTACTTTTCTGCGGCGGGGGGATCCGGGACCCAGTTCAATGCCGAGCCGGCCCCGATCCGGATGTGCGACACCCGACCCGGCAACCCGTCGGACCTGATCGGCGGCGACGCCCAGTGCAACGGTACGGACAATGTCGGGGAACCCATCGGCCCGGGCCAGACCCTCAGCGTCGACGTCACCGGCCGGGCCGGGGTCCCGACCGACGCCACCGCGGTCGTGGTCAACCTCACCGGGGTGGGGCCCAGCGCGCAGACGCACCTGACCGTGTATCCCGCGCTGCCTCTGCCCACGACGTCTGACCTGAATGTGTCACCGGGCCAGACCCGGGCCAATCTGACGGTCGCCACGCTCAGCCCCACCGGGACCATCTCGATCTACAACAACTCGGGCAGCACGAACGTCGTGGTCGACGTGCTCGGGTGGTACTCGTAGCCCTCCGGGCCGGATAGCGGGCGTGCTGGGGCGATCCGTCGGGTTGGTCAGACGAGCAGGGCGACCGGCTTGTTGACCGGCTGGGTCATCTCCGCCGGGTCGATGCTGAAGCCGAACACGGCGCGGTACGCCGGGCTCGCCTCGCGGTGCACGACCTTGGACGGCGCCTCGATCCTGGCCCCCGCGCCGCACTCCATCACGCTGCCGTCCTCGAAGACGACGCGGGCCGTGCCGTCGACGACGAAGGTCACGGTCTCGAAGTCGTGCCAATGGAGCTCGTTGTCCTCCGCCCGCACGTCGAAGGCAAGTGCGTGCCAACCCCGGGCGGCAATCTCGGCCCGGGCCTCCTCCTCGGTCGAGAAGTGGCCCTCGGTGAGCGTGAACCCCATGTCTCCCCCCTTGTCCTCAGCAGGTGATGCGGGTCCCCGGGTGCACCCTACCGCACGCCATCGGCCACCCCGCGGGTGTCGGCGCGTGGATGCGGACCCCTCGGTAGGATCGGCCCGATGACCGCAGTCGACGAGCCCCGACGCGGCGCACCGATCACCGGGCTCTCGCATGTGCAGCTGGTGGTGTCCGACGTCGGGGTGAGCGCCCGCTGGTACCGCGACGTCCTCGGGCTCGTGCTCCTGGCCGAGGATCCCGCCCTCGGGTACGTCGCCCTGAGACACCGCGAGGCGAAGGTCGTGGTCGTCCTCACCCAGAGCCCGGAACCCCGCCGTGGGGCACGCGCCCCGACCGACCAACGCCTGGATCACCTGGCCTTCGCCGTGCCGGACGGCGACGCGCTCGCCGCCTGGGCGGCGCACCTCACCGAGATCGGCATGGCCCATGACGGCACCGTCCGCGAGAACGGCCACCCTTCGCTCCAACTGCGCGACCCCGACGGCATCGCCATCGAGCTGGTGGCACCCTGACCCTCCCCACCGCGCCGGTCATTCCGTGCGCAACACGACGGCCGCCGGGGTGCGCGCCGCAATGCGCTCGGGGATGGCCGCGACCAGGTTGGCCAGGATGAACGCTCCCGCCGCCACCAGGATCACGGAGAGGGGCACCGTGGGTTGGGGTACGGCGTCGATGTTGCGGGCGAAGAGAATCCAGAGTTGCCGCCCGGCGGCAATGCCCACGGGGACACCGATGATCACGGCCACGGCGGCGATGACCGAGGCCTGCCACGCGATGGTGGCGGCCAACTGCCGGGCGGTCAATCCGAGGGTCTTCAGGAGGGCGAGATCCCGTCGGCGCCGCCGGACCGACGCCACGAGGGCCAGCGCCAGCGCGACGGTGGCGCCGACGGCCAGGCCCGCGGCCAGAAGGACCGGCGTGGCTCCGGTCGATTGGTAGTTGACGATCTCCGCCGGGCGCTGCACCCCGAGGACCTCCACCGTGTCGCCGGTCGTGTTGGGGTCGGCGGCGAAGACCTTGTCGGCGACCCTGGCGATGCGGTTCATGTCCGCCCGCCCGTCCACGGCAGTGACGCCGCTGCGTAGGCGCACGAACACCAAGCCCGGGCCGTTGAGATTGGGGTCGGGGTTCTGGGTGGCGTGACCGATGGCCGGGCTGACGTCGACCGAGAGGATGCCCCCGGTTCCCATCGAGGGGTGGTCGGCGAAGTCGCTGGCGCCGCCGATGGCGGGGAGCGTTGCGGTGCCCGCGATGATCAGCTTGAAGGGAGGGAGGTAGAGCGGGGCGGTGTTCGGGGTGCCGAATGAACCGGTGACCGTGTCGCCCACGTCCTTGTGGAGGAAGGCGAGCGTGCTGGGACCCAGGACGATCTGGTCGTCGCCGTCGACCGCATGCCCGGAGAGGATCGGTGGAGCGACGGTCGCGTGGTTGTCACCCAGGAGCACCGGGACGGTCTGGCCGTCGATCTGGACCGAGAGATTGTGGTATCCGGACCAGGCCGCAACGTCACGGTCGCGGTCCAGGGCGGCGAGGGCTCGCGGGGGGACGACATTCTCCGAGGTCAGGGCATAGCTCCAGTTCCACCCGTAGAGGGCGGGACGTGACACCAGGGTATGCAGCCCGCTGCTGAACGTGAGTGTCGCGGTCACCATGGCCACGGCCAGCGTGGCGCCGGCCAGCACCGAGCGGGTGGGAACCGTGGCACGGCCACGACCGGGCTTGAGGGCGAAGCGGAGTCCCACGGCGCCCGGGACCGAGAGGCCCGAAGACGTGGCCCGCTGCATGAGCCTCGAGTCGCGGGATTGGTCCGCGCCGGAGGTGGTGGTCATCCGGTGGGGGGCACCTCGGTAGGCGAGCGCCACGGCGATGGCGCCGAGCCCGCCGATCAGCACCAGGAGCCCGAAGCCCAGCACCGTCCAATCGACCGCGATGCCGGCCGGGTGGTAGACGGCGCGGATCGGTCCGAGTGGCGACAGCGGAGAGAGCGACAGGGCGACCGCCCCCGCCAGCAGCGAGCCGATCACGATGGCGCCCAGCACGCCGATGAGCCCGACGGCGACGTTCGTGGCCGGACCGGCCCCGAGGGCCCGGAACACGAAGAGATCGTCATCAGCGGCGCCCAGCTCCCGCGAGATGGCGAGCGCGGCGATGGCCAGCGCGGCGAGGGCGGTGATGGCACCGAACACGCCGAGGGCGATCGACTCCGGCTTGACGGCCCGCTCCACCTTGGTCTCGGTGATGGACGTCACACTGAAGTTGGAATCACTCCCCCTCGGGAGCAGGTGGATGAGAGCCTCTTCGACCTTGGGGATGTCATGGTCGCCCCGCCGGAGCTGCATGGCGTACCAGGTACCCTCGACGGAATCGGAGGCGAGCGCCATGCGAGTCAGCGCCGGGGTGAACAGGTCGTCGGTGGGGAGACGGTCGGCGTCGTCCTCGATCACCTGGTTGTTGAAGACCACGATGCCGGTGAGTGTCATGTCGATCCGGCGCAGCGGAGCCACGCGCGGCGTGCCGAAGCCCGGCAGGCCGAATTGGCCCGCGGCGTACAGCCCCATGGGGACGACTTGACCCACGTGCCAGTCCAGCGCGCGCGCTCCCGCCGCGGTGGTGACGAACTCGTCGGCGCGTCGAGGGTCCGCCATGCGACCGACGACGGGGGTGGCGCGGTCCTCGTTGAAATATAGGCCGTCGACACTGCCGGCCGGGTTCAGCACCGGGTTCAGATTCGGTGCCCCGTCCGGCTCCAGCGGCACGACCCCCACGCCCACCCAACTCTCGACCAGCTTGACCTCGGGGAGACGCGCGATCTGGCGCGTCACCTCGGGCGAGTAGTTGTTCGCCGCGGCGCCCTCGCTGATTCCGTAGGTCGACATCGTGAGGTCAGACGCATTCGTGCCCGCCAAGAAGGCGGGATACGACGACTGGGTCCGCCGGGCCGCCGCGATCGATCCCATGGCCACCCCACCGATCAACCCGACGAGCAGGACAAGGGCCAGGTAGCCACCCCACCGGCGGTGGAAGGTGGCCCGGAAGCGATACCAGGCGACCGTCAGCATCCCGCCCTCACGGCATCAGACCGTCCCCGCACTCTCCACCGGCACCCCCATGGACCCAGTGTCGTGCCCGCCCGCTCGGCGGCCAAGGTGGCCAGCATCCACGTGCCCGTGGTGCCAGCACCCCGACTCAGGCGGAGGGACGGTCGATCCCCGGGGCCACGGTGCGGGCCAGGATCCCGAGCGTCGCCCGCAGCGCGCCCTCGGAGATCACCGGGAAGATGTTCGCCTCCTTCCAGGCGGCGTCGATGGAAGACCAGTCGTAGTACGAGGTGACGAGGGTGCCCCCCTCCGCCGGCTCGAGCCGGTAGCCGTAGACATGGCCGATCTGCGGCTTGATCTGGCCCAGAATGGTCCAGGCGATCTCGCGGTCGGGTTCGAGCACCGTGATGGTGACGGTGACGTCGTAGAGGCCCATCGGGTAGTCGTTCAGCGCGTCGCGGTCCATGCGCACCACGAAGCGGTCACCGACGGCCGTCACGGGGTCGCCGGTGGCGGCCATCAGCATGCCCGAGCTGTCGATGCGCACGTGACCCTGCGGGTCGCACAACAACCGGAAGATGGTGGCCGGATCCGATGGGATCGTCCGCTGCACTTCGATGCGCTCAGGGTCCATGTCCTCATGCTGCCACGTGGGAGGGCGGCGGAGCCGGGGGCCGGCCGCGGGGGCGCGGACCGCCCGGAACCCGGGGAATCGCCGTACGGCGGTCGGCGTTGCACATTGACAGGCACGGCGCCGCCGTGCCCCGCCAGATGGGAGCGCACATGAAGGTCCTGTACACCGCCACCGCGCACGCCACGGGCGACGGCCGCAACGGCCACGCCCGCAGCGACGACGGCTTCATCGATCTGGACCTGCGCATTCCGACCGAAATGGGCGGCCAGGGTGGGGCCACCAACCCCGAGGAGCTGTTCGCCGCCGGCTATGCCGCCTGCTTCCACTCGGCCCTGAAGTTGGTGGCGGGCCAACGCAAGCTCGACGTGAGCGGCACCGAGGTGTCGGCCAGCATCGGCATCGGCCCCCTGGACGACGGCGGGTTCGGGCTCAACGCCTCACTGGTCGTCTACGCCCCGAAGCTCGACCGGGCCACGGCCCAGTCGCTGACCGAGGCGGCCCACCAGGTCTGTCCCTACTCGAACGCCACCCGGGGGAACATCGAGGTCTCGCTCTCGGTGGTCGAATAGCAGCCCGGTCGCCCGGCTCGCCCGGGCGCGGCGGCCCGATCCCGTCCCGGTCCCGGCCGGGGGGGGCCCGGAATCGAGGGTTTTCCTCTTGTACCCTCTGGCCTCGTGCCACGCAATCCCGCCGGATTCCCTGGTCGCCGCCCGGTTCTTCGGCCGGCCGCCCCGGCGGGGGCCCGAACCACGGGCGTCCCTGTGGCGGGCCCGGCCGATCGCTGAGCGCCGATGTACGAGCACCGGTTTCAGCACCCCCACCATCACCTCCGCTACGGGTTCCGGCACTGGTACAAGCACCGCTACGGCATCAAGCACCCCCACGGCAGCCGGGCCAAGACGCGGTCCCGCCGCCGGCGCGAGGCGGCCGTCGTCTTCGCCGGCGCGGTCGGCCTGCTGGCGGCCGGCGCCTTCGTGGCGCACAGCGCCCTGGATTCGCTGGACCGGGCGCGGGCGCCCCTCCAGCAGGCTCGTCAGCTGGTCGATCAGCTGGAGGACAACCCCCAGCAGTTGCTGAGCGCCCCGGGGCGGGCGGCGGCGGGCCGCAGCATCGAGGCCATCGAGCGCGACGCCGCCTCGGCCCGCGCCATCCTGTCGTCGTCGCGTGCCCTCGACCTGATCGGCCCCATCCCGCTGTTGGGGGCCCAGCGCCAGGGGGTCCTGGACCTCGCCACCGACGTCGGGAGCGTGGCCCGCATCGGGTCCAGCCTGCTCGACCAGCTCGACGCCGTGACCGCCACCAGCTACGGGACCAGCGTCGATCTCCCCCGCCTCGCCGTCCTGGTGCAGTCGCTGCAGAGCGACCACGCGCAACTGGTCCAACTCCAGCGCCCGACCAGCGGCCTGTGGGGCCCGGTCGGCGCGGCCCGGGCCGACTTCGACCACGAGGATGCCCTCCTGACCGACCAGCTGGCCCGGGGCCAGCAGATCCTGCGCTACGCCCTGGGCTTCCTGGGGGCCAGCGGGCCCCGGACCTACCTGCTGGCGGCCGAGAACAACGCCGAGATGCGCGACCAGGGGGCCGTGCTGTCGGTGGCCTTCATGCAGGCCGGCGGCGGGACGCTGCACGTGAGCCGGGCCACCAGCATCGGCCAGTACCCGCTCTCGGACCCCGTGGCCGTCCCCCTGCCATCGGGGCTCCGGACCGTGTTCGGCAGCTTCCAGCCGACCCAGATCTGGCAGTCGGCCAACGTCTCGGCCGACTTCCCCTGGAGCGGCACGGACCTGGCCGCCATGTCCGCCGCCGGAGCCGGCCAACGGGTGGACGGGGTGGTGGCCCTCGACGTCCCGGCCGTCGCCAGCCTGCTGGCCCTCACCGGGCCGGTGGCCGTCCCGGGCATCCCCGTACCGGTCACCGCGGCCAACGTGGCCGGCATCCTCATGCACGAGGCCTACGCCGGGGCCCCGGCGGGCATCCAGGCCGAGCGACGGGACGAGAACGCCGCGGTGGCCAGCGCCGTGGTCGACGCCCTCACGCCGCGCCACGTCGACGTGGCCGACCTGGCGCACACCCTGGCTGCCGACGTGGCCGGCCGCCACCTCATCCTGTGGGACGCCCAGCCGGCCCGCGAGGCCACCCTGGTCCGCTACGGCGCCTCGGGGGCCATCGATGCCGTGGCCCCCACCCGGGCCTTCCACGTGGCCGTCGAGAACGCCGGCTCCAACAAGCTCGACTACTACGTCGGGGTCAGCGTGCACCAGGACGTCCGGGTCGACAATGCCGGTTGGGCCACCGTGGACACGGCGGTGACGGTGGACAACCAGGCCCCGGCGGGCCAGCCGCCCTCGTACCAGCTCGGTCCGGACGACAAGACCTCCTTCATCTCGGGGCAGTACGTGGCCAACGTGTACCTGTGGGGCCCCCGCCACTCCACGCAGATCGGCAGCGTGGCCGAGTCGGGGCTGCAGGTGAGCCAGACCTCCATCTCGTTGCTGGCCCAGCACCGGACCACGGTCCACTTCACCACCACCATCCCCGATGCGGTCACCGACGGCCACCTCTCGCTCACCTACGTTCCCCAACCGCGCCTGCAGCCGATCACCTTCACCGCCAGCGTGTCGGCCCCGAACTGGTCGCTCCAGGGGCCGCGCACCCGCGCCTGGAGCCTGACCAAGACCATGCCCGTGACGTGGCAGCTGAGCCCGTGAGCGGCGCCGGCGCGGCCCGGTTGGGCCGGGCCGGTGTGGCCCCCACCCGGGAAAGCGGCCCGGCTCACGACGGCCGGGACGCCTCGGCCGCCCCCCGCCGCCGTCATCGTTGTCCGGCGACCGCCCCACGGCTACCGTTTGGCGTGGCAACCGCCGGAGGGGATGGTAGGCCGGGCAACCCGGTGAAGACCTTGCTGATCGCCGCCGCGCTGGCCGGGGCGGCTCTGGTCATGGCGGCGGCGCCCGTCGCCGCGGCTTACCCGCTGGGCCCCGTGACCTCCGTCGGTGGCTTGGCGCCGGGGCAGTCCACCACCACCACCGTCACCGGCTGCGCCGCCGGTGTGCCGGTCACCTACACGGTCAACGGCATCCCGGCGGGCACCGGCGTCGCCGGACCGGGCGGCGCGGTGAAGATCACGACCAAGGTGACACCCGGCCACGTCTCGGTGAACGGCAACCCACCGGTGGCCGTGGGGGTGGGCACGGTCACGGTCTCGGCCACCTGCGTCAACCCCACCGGGACCCCGGTCACCAAGTCCGTCAAGGTGGTCGTGCTCGCACCGAGCGTGACCAAACCCACGCTGGTGCTGACCCACCACACCCTGGTGTCGGGGGAGTCGGTCGGGGTGTCGGGCGCCGGGTGCGTCCCGGGGATCGCGGTGCCGATCTACATCGACGGCAAGCTGGTGGGTCAGACCACGGCGAACAGCCAAGGGGCCTTCTCCGCCGCCGTCACGCCCGACCAGGTGGGGCAGCTGGTCATCAGGGCCACGTGCGGGTCGAAGACCTTCGTCTCGATAGCCAATGTGGTGGCGACCTCCGCCTCGGCGTCGCCCGCGGGCAGCGCCGCCGTGTTCGGGGTCTTCGTGCTGCTCGGGGTGGTGTTGCTGCGGGGCCAGATCACCGGCAGCGGGAACCGGCGCCGCCGGCAACGGCGCGGGGCCGCCGACATCCTCGAAGGCCGCTGAGGCGGCCGCGCTGAGGCGGCCGCTCCGGAGTGGGGCTCGGGTCGCTGGGCCCGGGCCGGGGCGCCGCGCCGCCGCGGTGACGGCACGGCGGTTACTGGGGGAACACCCCGTAGATCGTCTCGGTGCCGACGCGGCCTTTGACCGACACCGTCTCGGGCTCGCCGAAGGTGAAGGGACCGTCCGCCACGTCGCGCAGCGACTGGGTGGCCAGGATGTGCGGCCGCCCCTCGCGTCCGGCGATGCCCGAGATGCGGAAGGCGACGTTGACGGCGTCGCCCAGCACCACGACGTTGGAGCCGGTCATGAGCTGCATGGTGGCCGGGCCGAAGGAGGCTCCCCAGCCCATCCGCAGGGGTGAGCCGTCGGCGTAGCGGAGCTCGAGGTCGGGGGCGCACTTGGCGACGACCGTGTCGGCCTCCAGTGCGAAGTTCAGGGCGTTGGCCCCGGCGGCGGGGTCGACGTCGAACTCCCAGATCGCAAAGAAGGCGTCGCCGACATAGTTGGAGAGCGTCCCCTTGTACTTGGTGAGCAGCTCCCGGCACTCGTGGTACAGCGCGTGGACGTCGCGAACGAGAATTCTCTGTTCCGCCTGTTCGGAGACCGTCGAGAAGTTGATGATGTCCCCGACCACGATGGCCAGCGTCATGGGCGCGGCGATGGACGTGGTGGCCCGATGCTCGCTACTGGCCGGCCTCTGGGTGGTCTCCATGGCGCTGCGGAACTCGAGGAGATGGCTCCCCACCGAGATCCGGTCGCCGTTGTTGAGCACCACGGCCACGGCGCGCTCGATGCGCGTGGTGTTGACCCGGACGCCGTTGCTGGAGGTGTCGACCACCACGATGCGCGAGGCCTCGGGCTCCACCCGGATCTCGAGGTGGTTGCGCGACACCGCCAGGTCGTCGCCCAGCAGGATGCGATGGGCGTCGTCGACCCCGGCGCACTCGCGACCCACGAAGAGCCGGTCCAACAGGGGGACGGTGACCTCGCCCTGCGTCCCGGGGTCGACCACGACGTATCCGGACGTCTTGCCCTCGGCGCCCGACGGGCTCGACCCTTGGCTCATGGGGTGCGGCCCGGTGCGGTGTCGGGGAGGTTCGCTCGAGACCTCGGCACGGTTCCGAAGATTACAGCAGCCCAGAGCCCAGCCCGCTCCGGACGATCCCCCCGGGGCTCTGGTCCCCTCTGCCCTCCACCGGCAGCTCACTTCGACGACGGTGGGCCACCGTGAGTGACAGTGCAATGCGGGTGAGCTATCGTCGCCGCCAACTCCCTACCTGGCAGCGGGGGTGCTGACGGGTCGCCTACGGAGGTACGAGTGGAGATCGAGAGCGCCCTGGCCGTAGCCCTACCCGGGTACGAGATCGGCGCGGAGCTGGGCCGTGGAGCCTTCGGCGTCGTGTTGGCCGGCCGTCACCGCCAGCTCGGGCGCGAGGTGGCCATCAAGCAGCTGGTGCCGGCCCTGGTCAGCGACGCCTCGGTCCGCCTGCGGTTCCTGGCCGAGGCGCAGGTCCTGGCCTCCATCAACAGCCCGTACATCGTGCCCGTCTACGACTACGTCGAGCACGACGACGCCTGCATCCTGGTCATGGAACGCCTGGGCGGGGGCACCGTGTGGAGCCGGTTCGTCGATCGCGGGTTCGACCAGCGCACCGCCTGCGTCATCTCTCTGGTGGCGTGCTCTGGTCTCAGCGCGGCACACCATCACGGGGTGCTGCACCGCGACATGAAACCGGAGAACGTGCTCTTCGGGGACGACAACGTGCTCAAGGTCACCGACTTCGGCATCGCCCGGGTCCTGGGCGAGGACGACACGCTGGCCACCCGCGAGGGCGAGATCCTCGGTACCCCGGCCTACATGGCCCCCGAACAGGCCAGCGGCGCCGACCTCGGGCCGACGACCGACGTCTACGCCGCCGGCGTGATGCTCTACGAGTTGCTGTCGGGCCGGCTCCCCTACCCCGAGGAGGGCGGGTCGCTGGCCACCGTCCTCCGCCACATCAACGAGGACGCCACGCCCCTGGCCGATGTGGCTCCCGCGGTGCCCGCTCCCCTGTCCGAGGCGGTCATGCGGGCGCTGGCCCGCGACCCGGCCGACCGCTTCGAGTCGGCCGAGGAGTTCGGCGTGGCCATCGGCGAGGCGGCCAGTTCCTCGTGGGGCGGGGGCTGGCTCGACCGTACCGGGATCCCCCTGCGGGAGCCGGGGCCCATATTGGCCAGCACGCAGCGCGGGCCGGCCGGCGTCGGTGCCGGTGGCGGTCGGGGCGGCGGGGTGACCCGCCCCGCCGTCGAGCTCCACGCCGGCGGGGCGGCCGGCCCCGGGCTCGAGCTGGACGACCTCATGCCCCTGCGCCAGAGCCCGGTGACCATCCCCGAGTTCCCGACCCGACTGGCCTGGGCCGCCGTGCTGGTCGGGCTGCTGGCGGTCATCCTCGGACTGCTCGGTGTCGGCTCGTCGAGCCCCGCCCCGAGCCTCGCGCCCGGTTCGGTCACGGTCGCCGGCCACGACCCGGCCGCCGGGGGGCGGGTGCCCCTCAACCTCGAGCGGCTCATCCCCATCCGCGTGTTGCGTCTCCCCGCCAGCGCCGGCGTGCCCACGACGGCCCAACTGGTGCTCTCCCTCGGTGGGCTGGCGGTGATCCACTCGACGTCGGCACCCTTCGTGCACGGGCCGGGCGGATTGGTGACGACGGTGGATGCCAGTGCCGGTCGCTACATCGTCGGCGGCAAGCTGGCCGGCTCCCTCAAGCTCTCGGGCCCGCAGGGGACCCTGACCGACGACTTCGGGGTCCAGGCCACCAACTCCCCCTTCAGCACCTTCGGCGGGGTGGTCGGGATCGTGCTGCTGTTGATCGTGGCGGCCTACACCGAGTCACTGCTGCGGAGCCTCCGGCGTGGTCGCCGGCGTGACAACCGGACCGCCGCCGTGGTCGGCCTGGCCGTGGTGGGCGCCTTCGGCGGGGTCACCGCCACGCTCTGGGGCTGGATGTTGGGGATCACGGGGCCGACCCTGGTGCCCTTCGTGGTGGCCGCCGCCGTCGGCGCCGTGGCGGGGCTGCTGGCCGGGTTGGCCGGCCGCCGCGTCGGGGAGCGGACCCGGGCCCGCCGCCAGTCGAACCGGCTGGTCCTGGTGGCCAAGCGCCGCGCGGCGCCCCCGGCGGAACCCGCCGCCGTCGGGGTCGGCAGCTGATGCCCGGGCGCCGCGGACCATCGGGCGCTGCCGTCACGAGCACACGGGCGACCAGGCCGGCGCGCGGGGCCGCCCTGATGCTGGCGACGCTGGTGGCGCTCCTGGTCGTGCTGGCCACCGTCGGCGGGCACGCGCCCGCCGCGCAGGCGGCCACCAACGGCGTGGGCTTCAGGGTGGCGGTCAACGGGCAGCCGGCGGCGACGTCCTCGGACGCCCGCCCGGCCCAGGTCTACGCCACCGGGCTGACCAACCTGCGGATCGTCGTGTCCAACCACACCGGGTCGACCGTGCGGGTGGCGACCGTCCGCTACGAGGGCACGGTGGTGGGGCTGCCTCTCTTCTCCTACGACTCCGCGGTGGGGATGGTCGTCCCACCCGGACGCGTCAAGGCGCTCACGTTCCCGATCACCCTCAGCGGGATCGGGAGCCAGGCCACCGGGCTGGTGGCCGCCACCATCACGTTGCTCGGGCCCAACGGCGACGCCATCGCCTCCCAGGCGCTCGTGACCAAGGTGCACGGCTCCCTGATTTCGATCTACGGGCTCTTCGGTCTGGCCGTGCTCGCCCTCACCATCTCCTCGCTCGTGCTGGCGCTGATTGCCATGGCTCGCCACACCCTGCCCGAGAACCGCTGGCTGCGGGGCCTGCGCTTCGCCATCCCCGGGTTCGGGGTCGGCCTGGTGCTGACGTTCACCATGTCGGTCTTCAACGTCTTCACCCCCGGTCAGGGCAAATGGCTGCCGCTCCTCGTCGTGACCACCGTCACCGGGTTCGCGCTCGGGTACCTGACCCCGGCCCCCAACGAAGAGGAGTACGACGACTATGACGACGACGTCCTCCTGGCCCAGATCGTGGTGCTCGACGAGGACCCGCTCGAGAGCGCCAACGGCAGCCTGAGCCCCGCCGGCGTGACGACGGTGGACGCCGACGAGGGGGGCTCCCGCATCACCCGGCCCTCGTTCGTCCCCGACAGCCGGCCCACGGGCGATCCCGAGGGGAGGCCCAGTGGCGTCCCCGACAGCCGGCCTACGGGCGTCCCCGACAGCCGTCCGACGGGCGATCCCCAGGGTCGGCCCAGTGGCGTTCCCGACAGCCGGCCTACGGGCGATCCCCAGGGTCGGCCCAGTGGCGTCCCCGACAGCCGTCCGACGGGCGATCCCCAGGGTAGGCCCACGGGTGCGCCCGATGCCGGTCCCCCTGCCGGGCCCGACGGCCGGCCCACCATCGCGCCGTAGGCGCCCGAGCCGTTCCCGGTGGCTCAGCCTCCGGGAAGATCGATGACCGTGTCCTCGGTGGCGCCGTCCACCCGGAGCGGGAGCCCCTGGTAGCCGGCCACGATCTCATCGAGCGCCGGATCGGTCCGGGAGGGCTCGTGATGGAAGAGCATCAGGCGACGGACACCGGTGGCCTGTGCCAGTCCCACGGCGTAGCCGCAGCAGGAGTGGCCCCAATGGATTCGGTCGGGGAGCTCGGCGTCGGTGTACTGGGCATCGTGGATCAGCACGTCGCTGTCCTGGGCCAGAGCCATGGCGTTGGGGTGGTGGTCGCCCATGCCGTCCTCGCCCGGCCCGAGCGTGGTCGGAGAGTGATCGCTGAGGTACGTGATGGTGGATGCGCCGTCCGAGATGCGGTACCCGAAGCTGCGGCCACCCTTGTGCGGGATGTCCAGCGCCTTCACCGAGAACCCCTCCATGGCGTGGTCGCCGGGATCGAGGGCGTGGAAGCGCCAGTCCCCCCGGAGCTCGCTGGGCGTGATGGGGAAATAGGGCGCGGACATGACGCCCGTCAGGACCGCCCGGGCATCCCCCTGGGCCGGCATGAAGAGATTCACCTGCGCGACGGGGTGGTCACCGGAGGTGAAGAAGGGGAGGCCTTCCACGTGATCCCAGTGCAGGTGCCCGAGCAGGATGGAGCCGCGGAACGGCGCGCCGTCGAGCAGCGCGCTGACCCGACGAATGCCGGTGCCGGCATCGATGATGAGTGACGGAGGAGCGCCGTCGTGGGAGACGGCCACGCACGAGGTGTTGCCCCCGTAACGGACGAACGGCGATCCCGTGGCGCAGGTGGAGCCGCGCACACCGCAAAAGAACACCCTCACTGCGACACCGTGGTCGGCGTGATTCACCCCTTCTGTCGGCGACGGTTCGCAATCCCCCAGGGCACTTCCCGCCAAGTTGGCTGCAACCCTACAGGTGGCGGCCTTCCCGGCCGGACACCCGGGCCGGACAGCCCGGCCGGACAGCCCGGCCGGACAGCGCGACCGGAGAGCCGGGCCGGGGAGCCGGGCCGGGTCAGCCTGCCGCCCCTCCTTCACCAAAAGCTCCCGTCCCGTCCCGTCCCCGGGGCCCCCGTCGGGGGCGCCTACACTGTCGGTGTGCGTTGAGCTCCGATCGTCCTGCGTCTGACCCCTGCAAGCTCGTCTCGCGGTCCCTCGTCTCGGAGGCTTTCGGTGCCCGTTCCCTCTTCCTCGGCTTCTCCCTCGGCGACGCTCGTCGCCCGTGATCTCACCCACGAACGTGGGGGCCGGCCGGTGCTCGACCGCGTCGCGGTGACCGTCGGCCCCGGGACCTGCCTGGGGGTGGTCGGCCCCAACGGCGTGGGCAAGTCGACCCTGCTGCAGATACTGGCCGGCCTGCTGGTGCCGAACGCGGGGACACGGCGGGTGGACCCGCCCACGGCCACCGTCGGCTACCTGGCCCAGGAGCATCGGCCCCGACCGGGCGAGACGGTGGACCAGGCGCTGTACCGGCGGACCGGGGTGGCCGCCGCCGAGACCGAGCTGGCCGACTCCGCCGCCGTGCTCGTCCGCGGTGGGCCCGGGGCCGAGGACCGCTACGCCCGGGCCCTGGCCCGCTATGAGTCGCTGTCGGCCGGTGACTTCGAGGCCCGCCTCTGCACCGTCCTGGGTGAGGTGGGACTGGGGTCGGACCTGCGTGACCGTGAGGTGACCGCGCTCTCGGGCGGCCAGGAGGCCCGGGCCGCCCTGGCCGCCCTGCTGCTGTCGCGCTACGACCTCACCCTGCTGGACGAGCCCACCAACGACCTCGACTTCGAGGGCCTCGCCCTCCTCGAGTCCTGGGTGCGGCGCCGTCCCGGCGGCATGGTGATCGTGTCGCACGATCGTGCCTTCTTGGACCGTACCGTCACCGACGTGCTCGAACTGGACGAGCACGACCATACGGCCACCCCCTACGGCGGCGGCTGGTCCGGCTACCTCGCCGAGCGCGCCCGGGAGCGGGCGCACCGGGACGAGGCCTACGCCGCCTACCTGGCCTCGCGTGGCGACCTGCGGCGCCGGGCCCAACGCGAGCGCCAGTGGGCGACCTCGGGCGTGGCCCGCGAACGGCGGGCGCCCCGGGACAACGACAAGGCGCAGCGGGACTTCCGGATCAACCGGACCGAGAAGCTGGCGTCGCGCGCCCGCAGCACCCAGCGCGCCCTCGAGGCGCTGGAGGTGGTGGAGAAGCCCTGGCAGGGGTGGGACCTGCGGTACCACATCGTCCAGGCGCCGCGTTCGGGCGACGTGGTGGCCCGGCTCGACGCGGCCGTCGTGCGCCGGGGCGCCTTCACGTTGGGACCGGTGTCCCTCGAGATCGGATGGGCCGATCGGCTGGCCCTGGTGGGTCCGAACGGCTCGGGCAAGTCCACCCTGGTCGAGGCCATCCTCGGTCGCCTGCCCCTGGCCGCTGGCACCCGGTGGCTGGGACCGAGCGTGATCGTCGGCGAGCTCGGGCAGGATCGCCGGGCGCCGGGCGGCCCCGACACGGTGATCGACACCGTCGTGGAGCGGTGCGGGGCGAGCGTGGCCGAGGCGCGGTCCCTCCTGGCCAAATTCGGGCTCGGAGCCGACGCGGTGACCCGCTCCCCCTCGACCCTGTCACCGGGTGAGCGCACGCGGGCCGAGCTGGCCACGTTCGGGGCCATGGGGGTCAACTTCCTGGTGCTCGACGAACCCACCAACCACCTCGACCTCCCCGCCATCGAGCAACTCGAGGCTGCGCTGGCCGGCTACGAGGGCACCGTGCTGCTGGTGTCCCACGATCGCCGGCTGCTCGAGTCGGTCCACCTCACACGCCGGCTGGAATTGCCGGCGGCGGAGGTGCGCCCGGCGTCGGGCGGCTCGGCGGGAGGCCAACTTCACGATTGGTAGCTTGTCCACCGTGAACGAGGATCTCGGACGGCGGGCCCGGTCGTCGGGCGCCCACGCCGTCGCCGCCCTGCGGCGGGCCACGGCGCGCAAGGCGGCCGAGCTGATCCAGCGCGACCCGAACGACGCGGCCACCGCGCTCGAGATCGGCCTGGTGGACCATCGCTGGCTGGCCCAGGGCGGGCGGGGACCGATCTCCTCGAGTGCCCCCAGTGACATGGCGCGGCGCTACCTCGAGCGGTCCGAGGAGCGGCGCCCGTCGAAGCTCTCCTCGCTCGGCCTCTCCCTCGTGCGCATCTTCTCCTCCGGTGACGGCAAGGGCACCAAGCTGGTCACCGTCGTCTTCACCGACCTCGAGGGGTTCACCGCCTTCACCGACGCCAACGGTGACGAGGCCGCCCTGGCCCTCCTCGAGGCGCACCACCGCCTGGCCGGGCCCATCGTGCGGCGCTGGAACGGCACCATCGTCAAACACCTGGGGGACGGGCTGCTGTGCTCCTTCCCCGACCCCGAATCGGGCGTGCGGGCGGCCCTCGAGCTCCTCGACACCGCCCCGGCCCCGCTCCGCCTGCGGGCCGGGGCGCACGTGGGCCACGCCATGGTCAGCCGGCTCGACATCGTCGGGCATGTGGTGAACGTGGCGGCCCGGGTGTGCGACCACGCCAGCGCCGATCAGGTCCTGGTCACCGCCGAGGTGGTCGAGGAGATGGGACCCTGCGAGGGGATGCGCATCGGGCGCACGAAGACCCGGCGCCTGAAGGGCATCAGGCAACCGGTCGGCCTGCGGGTCGTCACCGCCACCGCGGCGTGAACGGCGTCGACGGTGTCACCGGCGCGAGCCCGGTGGACGTCGTGAGCGGCGGGGGACGTCGGCCGAAGCGCTCCCGCAGCGCCGTCACGGCGGCCCAGTAGCCGCACATGCCGTGGACGCCTCCGCCCGGGGGCGTCGACGCCGAGCAGAGATACGTCCCCTCCAGCGGTGTCCGGTACGGGTTCCAGCGCGCCACCGGTCGCAGGAAGGTCTGGCGGAGGCTGGCCGCCCCGCCGTTGACGTCCCCGCCGAGCAGGTTCGGGTTGTGCGATTCGGCCTCGGCGGCGGTGCGGGTGGCCCGGGCCAGAATGCGCTGGCGGAACCCGGGGGCGAACCGCTCGATCTGGGCTTCGATCCGCTCGGTCATGTCCACGGGCGACCCGTTGGGCACGTGGCAGTAACCCCACAGGGTGTGCGCGCCCGCCGGGGCCCGGCTGTCGTCCACCACACCGGGCTGGACCACCAGGGCGAAGGGTCGCTCGGCGTGGCGGCCGGCCCTGACCTCGGCCTCACTAAGCGCCACCTCCTCGAACGTCCCTCCGACGTGGACGGTCACGGCCCGACGGCACTCGACGGCGCGCCAGGGAACCGGGCCGTCGAGGGCCCAGTCCACCTTGCCCGCGCCCGGCCCCGGCCGGAAGCGGGCCCAGGCCCTGCCCCCGGCCACGGTCAGGCCGGGCGCGGCCAGGCCGAGGAACTGGCGGGGCGACACGTCGAGCAGGACGGCCGGGGCGGCGGGGAGCTCGACCAGTGAGGCGACGGGGTGACCGGTGACCAGGGTCCCCCCGAGCCGTTCCAGCTCGCTGACCAGCCCGGCCGCGATGCCGGCACTCCCCCCTCGGACCACCGGCCAGCCCACGCCGTGGCCGAGCGCCGTGAGCAGGAGCCCGAAGGAGCTGGTCAGCGGCGAGGTGAGGGGTTCCATGGAGTGGGCCGCGGCGCCGGCTACCAGGGCCCGGGCCGCGTCGGTGGAGAAGCGCCGCCCCAAGTGGCGGGCCGAGGGGAGACCGAGCAACCCGAACCGGGCCATGACCAGGGGATGGCGGGGCATGGTGCGCATGGGGCCGAGCACGTAGGGGACGATGGCACCGAGCCCCTCCACCAGGGGCTCCATCACGGCCCGGTAGGGCGCGCCGTCGGCACCGAGGGAGGCGGCGGTGTCGGCCACGCTGCGCTGGAGCGCGGCGACCCGGCCCGAGTCCAGCGGATGGGCGAAGGGGAGGTCGGACTGCACGATGGTGATGCCGAGGGAGGCCAGGTCGAGGGAGGCGAAGAAGGGTGAGGCCAGCAGGGAGGGGTGGACGGCCGAGCACACATCGTGGTGGAACCCCTCGAGGGTCAGGTCCTCGGTCCGCGTTCCTCCGCCCGGGCGTGGCGCTCCCTCGAACACGGTGACGGCCAGACCGGCCCGGGCCAGCGTGACGGCGGCGGCCAGACCGTTGGGGCCCGAGCCCACCACGACGGCATCGGGGACGGTCACGAGCAGGGAACGATACCGAAGAGACCGAGGGCGAACTCAAAATTGGTCGAGGTAGGTCATCAGCGGGTCGCCCGGACCGGTGTTGTAGCTGCACGGCCCGAGGGGAGCCGGGTCCCAGTTCCACACCAGGAACGCGCCGATGCCGGACTGGAACTGCGTGGACATCTCCGTTTCCAGATCGGTGGC
>JBKQIP010000200.1:0-33686 GCA_052148295.1 Acidimicrobiales bacterium | reverse complement strand
GCCGTCAAGCGCGCCCCAGCCAAGAAGCGCGCGACAGCCAAGAAGGCCGTCAAGCGCACCGTGGCCAAGAAGCGCGCGACAGCCAAGAAGGCCGTCAAGCGCACCGTGGCCAAGAAGCGCACGACAGTCCGGAAGGCTGTGGCCAAGAAGCGGCCTGCAGCCAAGAAGGCGGTCAAGCGCGCCCCGGCCAAGAAGCGGCCTGCAGCCAAGAAGGCTGTCAAGCGCGCCCCGGCCAAGAAGCGGCCTGCAGCCAAGAAGGCTGTCAAGCGCGCCCCGGCCAAGAAGGCAGTGCGCCGCGCCCCGGCCCGCAGGGCGGCCCGCAGGCGCTGAGCGGTACGTTCCTCGGGAACGCGCAAAGTCGGGGGCCTCTGGCCCCCGACTTTGCATTTGCAGGGACCTACACCGGCAGAGGCCTACACCGAACGGTGGGAGATCAGGTGGACGCCCTCGTCCTGCGGCCGACCGGTGCGGTCGTACACGCCGAGTTCGGCCACGTCCGCCGGCCAGTCGACGTCGTAGGCCAGAGCCGGGATACGCAGGACCCGGACAGGCAGGCCCAGCCGGGCCGCCTCGGCCCGATGGGCGTGGAAGGAACCCGGCCCATAGGCGAAACGAAAGTCGCAGCCGACCGGCAGCCGCAGCACATTGGTGCCGTCGTCCCGTCGATCCGGGACCAGGGTGATGCCGGCGAACGGCGCCAGGGAGCCGAGGTTGCGGGCCCGCGGCAGGTCGCCGTGCGCCACGGTCACCCACCGCACGCCGGCGTCGGCCAGTTGGGCCACGCCGGACCGGACGGCGCCGTTCAGCCCCTGGCCGGGTTCCCACATGACCGTGGCCCCCAGCCCGCCGGCCCAACGGGCCACTTCGGGGTCGTCGCACACCACGGCGACGGGAAGCGGGGCGCTCGCCCTCACCACGTGCTCGGCCATGGACCGGACCAGCTCGACGCGCCGGTCATCGGACAGGGTGCCGCCCAGCCGGCGTTTGGCCTGCCGGAAACCCTTGACCGGGACGAGCACGACCTCGGGCCCGGGCGCCGCTCCGGAGAGGGGGGACTCCGAACGCGGGGTGGCGGCGACGCCGGCGGGCACGCGCGAGAGTGTACGGGGCCACGACGGGGGGCCGCCCCGGCCGCCGTAGGCTTGTCGGATGGGCGATCGCGTGGCGGTAGTCGGGGCAGGCTCGTGGGGCACGGCCGTGGCGGCGCTGGTGGCCGGATCGTCCCCGACCTCGTTGTGGGCGCGCTCGGACGACCTGGCCACCGCCATCGAGCGGACGCGGGAGAACGAGACCTATCTCCCGGGCGTGCGCCTCCCCCATGCGCTCACCGCCACGTCGTCCCTCGCCGCGGCCGTGCGCGGTGCGTCGGTGATCTTCATGGCGGTGCCGTCCCACGGCTTCCGGGCCGTCCTGAGCGAGCTGGCCCCCCACGTGGCCGGCGTGGCGGCCATCGTCAGCCTCTCCAAGGGCATCGAGAACGGGAGCAATCTCCGCATGTCCGAGGTCATCGGTCAGGTCCTGCCCGACGTCCCGGCCGGCGTGCTGACCGGACCCAACCTGGCCCGCGAGGTGGCGGAGGGTCAGCCGGCGGCCTGCGTGGTGGCGCTGCCCGACGAGGCCCTGGCCAAGCAGGTGCAGGACCTGGTGCACACCCGGACGTTTCGCGTGTACATGGGCACCGACGTCGTGGGATGCGAGATCGCCGGCGCCACCAAGAACGTGATGGCCATCGCCGCCGGCATCTGTGACGGCCTGGGCTTCGGGGAGAACACGCGGGCGGTGCTGATCACCCGGGGCCTGGCCGAGCTCGGCCGTCTGGGTGTCTCCCTGGGCGGCCAGGTGTTGACGTTCGGTGGTCTGGCCGGCGTCGGCGACCTGGTGGCGACCTGTGCCAGCGCCAAGAGCCGCAACCGCACGGTCGGGTTCGAATTGGGGCGGGGCCGCTCGCTCGACGACATCGTCAGCGGCATGCACATGGTGGCCGAGGGGGTCAAGAGTGCCGGACCCGTGGTCAGCCTGGCCCGGGCCCACCGGGTGGAGATGCCGATCGCCGAACAGGTCGAGGCCATCGTGGATGGTCGCCGCTCGCCCCGTGAGGCCCTGGTGTCGCTCATGGACCGTCCGTCGCGCCCCGAATGGGACGAGGTGCTCCTGCGGGGCCTGCAGTCGTGAGCGGGCTGTTCGGGCCGGAGGTCTCGCTCGCCGAGGGGACGGACCAGGCCCGGCGCGACGCCGCCCTGGCCCACGTGCGGGAGCTGCTGCACTCGCACGGGGTGTCCGACGAGGAGATCGACCGGGCCGTGGCCGACGACGTGCTCGACCTGTTCGTGTTCGACCGGATGCTGGTGCCCTCGCGCCGGCGCTACACCCGGATCGAGGTGGCGGAGCTCACCGGCGTCGACATCGACCTGTTGGAGCGCTTCTGGCGCGCCCTCGGGTTCCCCAACGTCGACGCGGACGAGCCGGCCTTCACCGACCTCGATCTGGAGGCCGTGCGGCTCTTCCAGGGGATGCAGGCGCTGGGAGCCGCCCGCACCGACACCGCCCTGCACCTGGCCCGCGTCATCGGGTCCTCCATGTCGCGGATCGCCGAAGCCGAGCTGGTGCCGGGCGACATCGTCCGCACGGACATGGACCCCGTGCTGGCGGCCGATGCGTTCGCCAGCGTGGCCGACGTCACCATCCCGGCCATGGCGCGCCTGCTCGAGTTCGTGTGGCGTCGGCAGGTCGCCGCCGGAATCCAGCGGAGCATGCTGCTGCGGAGCCACGGGGTGGCCCCCGGGGAGAGCCCCACCCTGGCCGTCGGCTTCGCCGACATGGTGGGGTTCACCTTGTTGAGCCAGCACCTCAGCGACCGGGAGCTGGCGGAGGTGGTCCGCCGGTTCGAGGAGATCTCGCACGACATCGTCACCCGCCTCGGTGGTCGGGTGGTCAAGATGATCGGCGACGAGGTCATGTTCGTCGTCACCAGCGTCGCCGATGCCGCCCGCATCGGCCTCGACCTGGCCGATGCCTACGCCGACGACGAGCTGCTCTCCGACGTCAGGGTGGGCCTGGCCGTGGGGCCGGTGCTCCTGCGCGACGGTGACTATTTCGGCCCGACGGTCAACCTGGCCCACCGCATCGTCAACATCGGGAACCCCGGGACCGTCCTGATCTCGGACGAGTTCCGTGCGGCCCTGATCGACGAGGCCCCCGACGAGTTCACCGTGCAGCCGCTGCGGCCCCGGCTGCTGAAGGACCTGGGCCGGGTGCAGCTGTGGTGGGCCGGTCGAGCCGGGCAGGAGGCCGATGGAGCGGGTGCTGCGGCGGACCGCCGGCGCAATGTGCGCTGGGAGCGGCTGTCCGAGGTGCTCCGGGACCTCGAGGAGCTGCGCGGGGTGGGGGAGCGCCTGCTCTCGGGCAACCGCGCCGGCTCAGTCGCGCAGTCTGACGGTGGCGATCCCGAACGGTCGTAGGTCGAAGGACCCCTCGAACGGGCGCTCGGGGTAGCCGCGCAGGTCGATCAGCCAGCCGGCCTCCCCGTCGAGGGTGACGGTGGTGGGCCGGGGTCCGGGGTTGAAGACCCGCACCTCTCGCAGGCCACCGTCCCGCCGCACGGCGCTGACCTCGGCGCCACCGACGCGCAGGGCGGAGCCCGTGGCCGGGCGGGTCCCGCCGCCCAGGCTGGCCACCACCTCGAGCGGGAGGAGGACGTCGTCGGCCAGCGCGTAGGGATCGTCGCAGTCGAGCGCCAGCGCGTACCGCAGCGTGACGGGGCGCCCGGTCATCTGGAGCCCGTCGACCGGCGTCAGGGGACCGGCCGGCAGCGGTCGATAGGCCATGCCGAGCCGGGACAGCATGCCGGTCGAGCGCAGGACGGTCAGCGCGATCGTCCCGGCGGCATCGCCGGCCGGCCCGGTCGTGATGTCGACCAGCTCGTACTCGCAGACCCCGTCGTGGACCACCGTGAGGCCCCCGGCCGAGACGAAGCGACGGGCCGGCGCCGTCGGCAGCCCGAATTCGTCCTTGCGGCCCTCGGCGGTGAGGCTGCGCTCCACCACGGCGAAGGCGGACTCCGCCCGTGAGGTCCGGGCGGGCTGGGGCAGGGGATGGTGCACCCGGAGCCGGTGGTCGCGACTCGGGTTCACGAACGAGGTGGTGACGTGCACCACCGGCTCGTCGGCGCGCACCTCCAGGACGGTCTCCACCAGCACGGCGTGGTCCCCCACGCGTGTCTGCGAGCCACCGTCGACGTGATCGGGCCATTGGTAGGCGGCCGTGACGGACACCCGGGCGCGCACGGGCCCCGGCTCGACCAGGCGGACCGCCACCGAGGTGGGCTCGTCCACCAGGCTGTCCCGCAACGGCGGCGAGTAGTTGTACGAGTCACCGAGGTCCCCGCCGTCGACCAGGCGGCCGTAGCCTTCCCGCCCGTTGAGTGCGAAGGTCCCCCGCTGCTCGTCGATCTCCACCGAGACCAGCCCGTTGGAGAGCGTCACCGCACCGCCGGTCCCGCCCGCGACGACGGGGTGGGCCAGCGGGACCGGTGCGAAGGGCCGCCACCCGTAGCCGGGCACGTCACCCACCCGCGCCGCGATGCGCCGGATGGGCGGCTGCTGCAGGCCGATGCGCACCACGGCGTCGGGTCGTGCCCCGAGTCGGGTGTAGACGTCCTGCTTGGCCTGGGCGATGGGCACGTCGGGACGCTCTTCGGGACCCACCGCGATGGTGATGTCGATGCCGTCCTCGTCCTCCTCCACGTTGACCTCGTGGATCCAGGCGTCGTCGTCGATTCTCGGTCCCTGCAGCATCCCCATCACCGTGCGGACCGTCTCGGCGTCGAGCACCATGGACCCGGGCAGGCCCGTGCGCTCCGAGAGCACCTGCACGTCGAGGCCGGGCGGTTCGGCGGCGTCGACGACCAGCTCGACCAGGCCCGACCGCTCGCGTCGGGACGGGTTGAGCACGTACGAGCCCGGATCGGGCAGTGAGCGAGCCAACGACGTGACGGCCCGGGCGGCCAATCCGGTGGCGATGGTCCGTGCCTCGGCGTACCGGTGGAGGACGGCGTCGACCACGTCGTCGACGGAGCAGGCGCAGATGGAGTCGTGCGCCGAGTTGCGCACCACGTCCCTCCAGGCCAACTCGAGCAGGCGCTGCGGCCACTCCGACGGGGACTGGAAGAGCGCGGCGAACGGCTCGGCCCGGTTCTCCAGCTCGCGCTCGGTCAGACCACCGGCGCGCTTGACGTCCACCCGGTTGGAGGTGACGCCCATCAGCATGTTGGCCCGCGCCCCCGAGCGGAGCTCGCCCCTCCAGCGCTCGAGCCCCTCGGTCGGCGCGGTGGCCAGGTACGTGGGGAGGCTGGTGATCTCGAACACGAGGTCGTCCTGGAGCTCGTTGGCCTCGGCGACCACCCGACCGAGCCAGGGTTGCGGCAGGAGATGGTCCGACCCGTTCATGAGGAGCAGGTCGTCGATGACGAACGGCGCGATCTCGGTGAGATGGTCCGAGGTGCGCTGCACCAGCGCCTTGGCGTCGTCGGGCAGGGCGGCCCCGTTGCTGTAGCCGACGGGAAGGTACTCGGCCCGCACCGCGGAGCCGTCGGGCGCCTCCCAGAAGAACCCGCTCTTGGTGACCGACGACGGCACCCCCCGCCAGACGACGGTGTGGGCGAAGCCGGCCTGCCGGAGGATCTGCGGCATCTGTGCGATGTGCCCGAACATGTCGGGCAGGTAGCCGACGTCCATGGCGCCCCCGAAGGCGGCGCTGCGGAGGAGGCCCATCTGCAGGTTGCGGATGATGGTCTCGCCCGAGGCGAGGAACTCGTCCATCAGGATGTACCAGGGCCCCATGCTGACCCGCCCGGCCGCCGCCAGGGCCCGGAGGCGCCCCTCGGCCTCGGGGCGGACCTCGAGGTAGTCGTCCACCACGGCCATCTGGCCGTCCAGCATGAAGTAGGGGTAGCCGTCGTCCGATTCGAGCAGGGGGAGCAGGGTGTCGACCAGGTCCACCAGGTTGAGGCGAAACTCCTGGTAGGACTTGTACCACTCCCGGTCCCAGTGGGTGTGCGGCACGATGGCGATGCGGCGGGCGGTCATGCCCGCCACACTATGGCGTGCACCATCGGACGGTCGGACCGCCGCGGAGCCGGCGGTGACGGAGGGCCGGGCCCCCTGGTCCGCCCACCTCCCGGCCGCGACCGCCCCGTTCGCGCCGGACCAATTGGCGGCCGGCGGCACCCTGCCGGCGGTGTGGGCCGACCACTGGCGGGTGCATCCGCGGCATCCCGTGCTCCTGAGCGGGCAGGACCCGTCGGCCCACCTGTCCGCCCGGGCCCTGGCCGAGGCCACCGGACGCGCCGCCGGCGGGCTGGCCGGGATCGGGGTGGAGCCAGGGGAGCGGGTGCTGTGGTGCTGCCCGCCCTCGTTGGCCTCCGTGGTGGGACTGCTGGCCGTGATGCGACTCGGCGCGGTGGTGGTCCCGGTCGATCCGACGGGCACCGCCGGGGAGCTCTCCTTCGTCGTGGGTGACGTGCAGCCGAGGGCGGCGGTGGTCGAGGGCGGTGACCGAGCGGCATGGATCCGGTCCGCCGATCCCCGGGTCGAGACGTTGTCGCCCGGCACCCTGGCCACCACCGGGCGGGCGCTCGGGGCGTCGGCGCTCGACGCCGCCCGCCCCGAGGACGACGCCCTGATCGTCTACACCTCGGGCACCACCGGGCAACCCAAGGGCGCCGTGCACACCCACCGCTCGCTGTTGAGTGGCGTGCAGGCGCTCCGTCTGGCCTGGGACTGGGGACCGGGAGACCGCCTCATTCTGGCCTTGCCCCTCTTCCACGTGCACGGTCTGTGCGCCGGGTTGTTCGGCACCCTGGCCGCCGGTGGGTCCGCCGTCGTCTTCGATCGGTTCACCGCACCCGACGTCCTGGCGGCCGTGCCCCAGAGCACCATGTTCTTCGGCGTGCCCACCATGTACCACCGGCTGGACGCGTCGGGCCGGGCCGCCGAGCTGTCGGCGCTCCGTCTCTGCGTGTCGGGGTCGGCTCCGTTGTCGGCCGAACTGTGGCGGCACCTCGCGGACGTCAGCGGCGTGGCCGTGCTGGAGCGCTACGGCATGTCCGAGACCCTGCTGACCCTGTCCAATCCGCTGGCCGGCGAGCGCCGACCGGGGTCGGTCGGGCTCCCCCTGCCCGGGGTGTCGGTCGACATCGCCGGTGCGGACGGTCACGGCGTGGGCGAGCTCATGGTGCGCGCTCCGTCGCTGTGCCGCGGCTACTGGCGGCGGGCCGAGGCGACGGCCTCCATGGTGCGGGACGGGTGGTTCGCCACCGGTGACCTGGCCTCGCGGGAGCCCGACGGCTACGTCGCCATCCGGGGCCGGCGCACCGAGCTCATCATCACGGGGGGTCACAACGTGTACCCCGCCGAGGTGGAGGCCGTGCTCGGCCGGCATGCGTCGGTGGCCGAGATCGCCGTGGTGGGTGCCGCCTCGCCGGAGTGGGGTGAATCCGTCGTCGCCTACGTCGTGGGCGCCGGTGGACCGCCCGACTTGGCCGCACTGTCGCTGCTGGCCGGGCGCGAGCTGGCGCCCTACAAGCGTCCCCGGGACTATCGCGTGGTCGACGCCCTGCCCCGCAACGCCCTGGGAAAGGTCGTCCGGAGGGATCTGCAGCCGTGACGGAAAGGGACGGCCGGGCCATCGACCTGCGGTAACGTGAGCGTATGTCGACCTTTCTCATGCTCTCCACGGTGGGGCCTGACGGAGCGGCAACGCTGGCCGAGAATCCCGACCGGCTCAAGGCGGTGAATGCCGAGGTCGAAGCCATGGGTGTGCGCGTCCTGGCGCAGTGGGCCCTCCTCGGGCCCTACGACTTCTGCACCGTGCTCGAGGCGCCCGACGAGAAGACGATGTCCCGCGTCGCCCTGGTGCTCGGTGCGCGCGGCACCCTCAAGACCCTGACCCTCTCGGCCATACCGATCGATGACTACATCGATTCGGTGCGCCACGTCGGCCGGACCTGATCCGGCTCAGTGCCACCAGAAGCCTTGGCGGCGCCGCTCCCGACGGACGTCGTCGCGGGTGAAGAGGTCCCCCAGGATCGTGCCGTCGGAGAGGCGGCGGAGGCGGTAGCCCCCGTCGGTGACCTCCGCCACCTCGAAGCCGCGCACCCAGGTCCCCTGGTAACGGTTCCGGACATCGACCGGGGTCCCCGGGGCGAGGGGGGTGCGGGCGTTCGGATCCGGCGGCGACTCCCCTCCAGTGCTCACGCCCCCATGGTATGAGGTGCGCGCGGTCGTGATCCCATGACCGTCCGCACACCGGACCTCAAGGAGGAGCGTCGCCTGCGCGCCGAAGGGTACGAGTGTGTGGCCGGGCTGGACGAGGTGGGGCGCGGCGCCTGGGCCGGACCGCTGACCGTCGGCGTCGCCGTCGTGCGCCCCGGCGTGACGCGCCGTTCCATGCCGGCGTGGCTGCGGGATTCCAAGATGCTGAGCGAAGCCCGCCGCGAGGAGATCTTCGAGGCCGTCGGCGCCTGGTGCCAAGCCTGGGCCGTCGGGCATTCCAGCCCCGCCGAGTGCGATGCGTGGGGGATGACCGAGGCCCTGCGGGTGGCGGCGCGCCGGGCCCTCGCCGGGCTGGCCCGGGAGCCCGAGGCCGTGCTGGTCGACGGCCCGGTCGACCTGCTGCGCCATCCCGACGACCCCTTCGCTGGCATGGTACGGCCCATCACGGGCGGCGATGCCCGGTGCGCCTCGGTGGCCGCCGCCTCGGTGCTGGCCAAGGTGGTGCGGGACCGGCTGATGCGGCGGGAGGCGGACCACTTCCCGCCCTATGCCTTCGAGCGCAACAAGGGCTACCCCTCACCCGTCCACCAGACCGCGTTGCGCGGGTACGGGCCTTCCGCCATCCACCGGCGCAGCTGGGCCTACGTCAATTCGCTGCCCTGGAGCGCCGGGATGCCCGAGGTCGACAAAACCTCACGTGACCAGGACCTGCGCCCGTTGTGGCCCGGCAGTCCGCGGTAGGGTGAGTCCGATGAGCACCGTGCTCGAAGTGGACGGCCTGCGAACCGAGTTCCGCATGCGGACGGGCAACGTGGTGGCCGTCGACGGGGTCTCCTTCCGGGTCGAGCAGGGGGAATGTGTCGGGATCGTCGGGGAGTCGGGTTGTGGCAAGAGCACCACGGGCTTCTCCATCATGCGCCTGCTCCCGGGCAACGGCCACGTGACAGACGGCGTCATCTCCCTCAACGGGCGCGACCTGGCCGGACTGTCGGAGAAGGAGATGCGCCAGGTGCGCGGGGACGAGGTGGCCCTGATCCCCCAGGACCCGCTGACCTCGCTCAACCCGACCATCACCATCGGCAAGCAGATCACCGAGGCGGTCGTCCTGCACCGTGACGTGAACAAGAAGGAGGCCCGGTCCCGGGCCCTCGAGGTGCTCACCATGGTCGAGATGCCGCGACCGGCCGAGCGTCTGGACCAGTACCCCCACGAGCTCTCGGGCGGCCTCCGCCAGCGGGTCATGATTGCCATGGCCCTGGCCTGCGAGCCGACGCTCCTCATTGCCGACGAGCCGACCACGGCCCTGGACGTCACCATTCAGGCGCAGATCCTCGATCTGATCGACGAGCTCCGGGAGCGCCTCCACATGGCCGTCGTGCTCATCACCCATGACATGGGGGTGATCGCCGGCCGCACCGATCGAGTCGTGGTCATGTACGCCGGCAAGGTGGCGGAGGAGGCGACGACCAGCGACCTCTTCCGGGCCAAGCGCCACCCTTACTCTGAGGCGCTTCTGGCTTCGGTGCCCCGTCTCGACCAGGATCGCACCGAGCGCCTGGTCAGCATCGCCGGGCTCCCACCCGATCTGTCGCAGACCATCACCAATTGCCGGTTCGCCCCCCGCTGCACCCACGCGACGGACCTCTGCCGGGCCGAGGATCCTCCCATGGAGAGGGATCGGGCGGGCTCGCGGAACGAACACCTCTACGCCTGCTTCCATCCGATCCCCGTCCCCGACGCCGGGTGGGACGAGGGGGCCAGGCTCGCCGGGCCCATCAACCTGGTCGAATCGGCCCGGGCCGCCCACGTCGAGGGCGCACCGGACCTGTTGGTCGTGTCCCACTTGGTCAAGGAGTTTCCGGTGCTGGCCGGAACGGTGTTCCGCCACCAGGTCGGAAGCGTCAAGGCGGTGTCCGACATCTCGTTCCGCCTCCGTAAGGGTGAGACGTTCGGGCTGGTGGGCGAGTCCGGTTGTGGCAAGACCACCGTGGGGCGGCTGCTGGTGTCCCTCGAGAAGGCCGATTCGGGGTCCATCGTGTTCGAGGACGCCGAGCTGACCGGCATCGGCAAGCGGGACCTGCGCTCCCGGCGCCAGGACATCCAGCTGATGTTCCAGGACCCCTACGCCTCACTCGACCCGCGGATGCGGGTGGGTCCCATCATCGAGGAGCCGCTCGCCGTGCAGAACATCGGCAATGCCGCCCAACGCCGGGAGAAGGTCGCCTCGCTGCTGCGCGAAGTGGGCCTCAGCCCGGCCTCGGTCAACCGGTACCCCCACGAGTTCTCCGGCGGGCAGCGCCAGCGGATCGGCTTCGCGCGGGCGCTGGCGCTCGACCCGAAGCTCGTGGTGGCCGACGAACCGGTGTCGGCGCTGGACGTCTCCATCCAGGCGCAGCTCCTCAACGTCATGAAGGACCTGCAGGCCCGCCACGGCTTGACGTACATCATGATCTCCCACGACCTGGCCGTGGTGCGCTACATGGCGGACACCATCGGGGTGATGTACCTGGGCAAGCTGGTGGAGATGGGGCCGGCGGCCGAGGTCTACGACCGTCCGGCCCATCCGTACACCCAGGGCCTGCTCGACGCCGTGCCGGTGCCCGAGGTCAAGGACGCCAAGGCGGATCGCAAGATCCGGGTGTCCGGCGAACTGCCCTCGGCGGTTGACCCCCCCTCGGGCTGCCGGTTCCGTACCCGGTGCCCGAGGGCGCAGGAGATCTGTGCCCGCCAAGAGCCCGGGCTCAGTGAGTACCAGAACGGGCACGTGGCGGCCTGTCACTTCCCGCTGCAGACGCCGGTTCGCCTGGCCAGCGCCGCCTCGGCTGTCTGAGGCGGCGAGCGTTCGCGTTCAACGCGTCTGCAGCCGGACCTCCAGAGCGTCCCGGAGCGAGTCACCCACGAAGTTGAAGGCGATCACCACGAGGATGATGCAGAGCCCGGCGGGATAGATCTCCCACCAATAGCCGCTCAGGGCGTAGTTCACCCCGTTGGACAGCATGGTGCCCCAGTCGGTTCCCGGAGGAGGAATGCCCAGGCCGAGGAAGCCCAGGGCGGCGAGGAGGAGGATGGAGTCGGCCACCTGGAACGTGGCGAACACCACGATCGTCCCGACGGAGTTCGGGACGATGTGACGCCCGATGATCCGCTTGCGGCTGCCGCCCATGATCCTGACCGCCTCCACGTACTCGCGCACCCGCAGGGAGAGGGTCTCACCGCGTATGAGGCGGGCGGGCACGAGCCAGCTGATGAAGGCGATCACCAGAATCAGGAGGACCTCGCTCGAGTGGAAGATCGTGACCAGCGCCACCAGGAGGAAGAGCGCCGGGATCGAGAGAAGGATGTCAACGATGCGCATGAAGAGCGCGTCCACCCAGCCGCCGAAGAACCCCGACATGGCCCCGTAGGCCACGCCCACCACGGTGGCCACGAAGGCGGAGGCGAAGCCCACGATCAGCGAGGCCTGGCCCCCGTACATCAGCCGTCCCAAGATGTCGAAGCCGTTGTCGTCGGTGCCCAGGGGGTGCTCGCTGTTGGGCGGCGTGTTCTGCGTCGAATAGAGCAGGGCATCCTGGGAGTTGGTCTGGTTGGTGTGGTAGAAGAGCGGGCCGACGAAGCAGAACAGCACGAAGAAGACGATGATGGCGACGCCGGCCACCGCCAGCTTGTTCTCGACGAAGACCCGGAGGATCTGCCGGGTCATGCTGCCGGTGCTCACCGCCTCGCCGCCCTCGGGGATGGCGGTCATGTGCTCGGGGACCACCGCCTCGAAGCCCAGTGCCACCGGCGTCGTGGCCGGATCGAACCCGAAGACGGGGTCCTCCTGGTGCTCGGCGGCCTCGTGCTGTGTCATGAGGAGCTCCCGAAGCGGATTCTCGGATCGGCGATGGCGTACAGGACGTCCGCCAGCAGCGAGCCCACCACGGTGGCGACCGTGATGACCAAGGTGGTTCCCAGGACGACCGGAATGTCGTCGGCCAGGGCGGCGTTCACCGTGAGGAGGCCCATCCCCGGGTAGTTGAACACGTCCTCGGTGATGAGGGCGCCGCTCACGATGGCGGGCAGCGAGAGCCCGATGAGGGTGAGGATCGGAATGAGCGCGTTGCGCAGGGCGTGCCCGTAGAGGACGCGCTGGCCGCTCGCTCCCTTGGCGATGGCGGTGCGCACGTAGTCCTCGGCCATGGCATCCATCATGGACGATCGCATGTAGCGGCTGAAGGCGGCGATGGTGATGGCGGCGAGGGTGAGGACGGGCAGCACGAAGGCTCGCGGATCGGTGAAGATGGTCCAGAAGTCGCTGTTCGAGGGAGGTGACACCGGGAACAGTGGTATGTCGAACGAGAACCAGAGGATGAGCAGCGTTCCCAGCAGGAACGAAGGCATGGCGTAGAAGATGAAGGAGGCGGCGGTGAGGGAGTAGTCGACGGGGGTGTTGCGCCGGACCACCTGTACGATGCCGAGGGGCACGGCCACGATCAGAGCCAGCACGGTCGAGGCCCCGACCAACGCCAGCGTCCGGGGCAGTCGCTGGGCGATGACGTCCCAGACGGCCTGGTTGTAGTGGAACGAGTACCCCAGGTTGGGGTGCCAGATGGGCCAGACCAAGCCCCTGATGTAGTGGTAGAACTGGTCGTACAGCGGCAGGTCGAGGCCGTTGATCTTGTTGAAGTGGGCGATGTTGTAGGGCGTTGCGTGCTGCGGCCCCAGCGCAGCCTTGGCCTCGCCGCCGGGTATCAGGCGCCCCAACAGGAAGACGATGGCCGTCACACCGAGGATGACGACGATGGCCTGCACCACCCGTCGGAGCAGGAACCCGATCACCGGAACTGCACCCTACCGGCCTCGAAATGAAGGGCCCCCCCCAGGCCGGCTGCTGCCGGCGCGGGGGGGGCCTCTTTCGTCACGACGCGCATCCTGACGGGGGCAGGACTGCTCGCGGGTTCCGGCTGTGGCCTAGGACCAGCGCCAGTTCTCGGGCGTCAGAGACTCGTAGACGTTCTGCGGCGTGAAGCCGGAGATCTTCTTGTTGTACTCCGACACGATGGTGGCGGGGTTGGGCTCGAAGACGTCCGGCAGCTGCTTGGCCAGGTAGTCCTCCCAGTTGGTGAGGCTGACATCCTTGGTCAGGGTGTCGTTGATGAGGGACTGGTTCTGCGAGCTGTAGTAGCTGCCGTAGTTGGCCACCGAGCCCTTGTAGAACAGGGTCTCGCCGGAGGGGTAGGCGTCGGGCGCGAAGAGCCAGCCTCCGCCCCACTGCTCGTACTGCCAGGTGCAGCTGGGTCCCGGGGTGCAGGCCACGGCGTTGCCGATCACCGTGTTGAAGGTCTGGGGGGTCAGCGTCATGTGGATGCCCACCGACTCCCAGGCCGACTGCTCGGCCGTCATCATCTCGGTGGTGGCCTGAACGCCGGTGGCATAGGGGAGTTGGAAGGAGAGCGGTGTCCCCTTGGGGATCCCCGCGCCGCACTCGTTGGACGCCGTTCCCGGACGCTGGCAGGTGTCGGTGCCGTTCGGCACGATGGACCAGCCGTGCGAGGACAGCAGGCTCTTGGCCTTGCTCGGGTTGTAGGGGTACGGGTTGGACTTCTCGTACGTGGAGGCGAACGGGTTGGCCGGGACCACCGGCACCGGTCCGTAGGTCGGGTTGGCGTAGTTCTTGTACAGCTTCTTGATGTACAAGGGCTGATCGATCAGGTACTGCACGGCCTGGCGGTAGTACAGCTGGTCGAACACCTTCCCGGCCGTGCCGTTGTTGGCGGTCGAGTTGAAGTTCATCGGGTAGTAGGTGATGCTCCAGGTGTACAGCGGGGCCAGGTTGTAGTTGGCGCTGACCCGGGAGTTGTTCGGTCCGGTCTCGCTCGGCGACGGAGCCGCCGTGGTGATGTCCTGGAAGGGCAGGTACCCCACGCTGAGGTTGCCGGCCACCAGGGCGTTGAACTCGGCGTTGTCACTGGTGTAGGGCAACTCGGTGAACGTCTTGAGCGTCGGCTTCACGGGTCCCGAGTACTTGGTGTTGGGGACGAAGCTGACCTGACCGTCGGCGTTGAAGCTCTTCAGCATCCACGGGCCGTCGACCACCTTCCACAGCGGGTTGGTGGCGTAGGTCGAGAGCGAGTTGTTGGTGGCGTTGGGGTTGCTGGCGTTGTACCCGGCCGAGTTCGACAGGAAGGTGTACACGGCGGTGCACGCCGTGTCGTCGGACCCGTAGGCGGCGTTGTAGCAGCCACCGGATCCCGGGGCGGCGCCGGCCGAGGTGATGTCCCAGGCCTCGGGCAACGGGGTGATCTGCGACAGCTCGTTGTACTGGAACCAGTAGGTGTTGACCGCACCGATCGTCGTGAACGTGACGCTGTTGCCGTTGGCCGTGACGTTCTTGATGTTGTCCGGCAGGTACCCCGGGGTGTAGTCGCACCAGTTGGCCTTCTCGGCGTGGAGGATGTTCATCCAGAACACGACGTCCTGGCCCGTGACGGGCTCACCGTTGGACCACTTGTAGTTCTTGAGGCTCAGGGTGACGGTCGTGTCGCCGTTCGAGAACGTCGGGGTGTTCCCGATGGAGAGCGTGGGGTTCACGTTGGGGCTGGAGCCGTCGCCGAACCAGTACAGGGGACGGAACATCAGGTACTGGAACTGATCGGTGTTGGCCACGGAGCACAGTGACCCCGGGTAGAAGGGCAAGATGAAGTTCGGTGTGGTCGAGGGCGCCTCCGCCCACGTGGCCGAGGTGGGTGTCGACGCTCCGCTGGTCGTCGGAGTAGCGAGGATCATGCCCGCCATCAGTGCACCCGCAGCCACGCCGACCATGGCCGACCGCCTGAGAAACCCCTTCATTCCCATTGCACTCCCTTGCTGTCGGGCCGTCCCGGTGACGGCGGCTCCCGTCTCCTCTCACCTCGGTGATCGAAGATTCCGTAAACGTAACGCAATTGCCACATTCTGTGTCCACCTTGACGGCAATTTTTCGTCGGCCTGGGCAAAGTGGGCGAGGGGGAACGGTGTCTGCTCCCTGGAGACACACGATTCGTGCGCCCTCGGGGGCCCGGACGTCCCATAACGCCAACCTGGGAGCAGCCTGTGCACGAACTGCGTGGATCATAAATTTCACGGATACACTCGAAATGAACGCCGATGGTCTACGTCCTTGCACTCGCAGCGGCACTTTCCAATGCGCTGACCAGCGTGTTTCAGCGCATGGGCGTCGAGGACGCGCCCGAGGAGTCCACCATGACCCTCAGCTTGATGGCCCACGCCATCCGGCGCGGCATCTGGCTCCTGGGCTTCTTCTTCATGGTCTGCTCGTTCCTCATGCAGGCGTTCGCCCTCCACGTCGGCCGGCTGTCGGTGGTCCAGCCCATCTTGACCATGGAGCTCCTGTTCCTGGTGTTCATCCTGGGGACGTACTTCCGCTACACGATCACCGCGCGGGAGTGGATCGGGGCCTCGGCCATCGCCTTCGGGCTGGCGGGCTTCCTGGCCTTTGCCGATCCCGGTGGAGGCAACCGGGTGCCGACCACCGGTGAATGGATCGTCGTCGGGGGCATGGCCGTCTGCGCCATCGTGGTCACCGTGGTGGCCACCCGATGGGGCCCACGCTGGTGGAAGGCGGCCATGTTCGGGACCGCCGGGGCGGTGGCCTTCGCCTTCACCGCCGCGCTGATCAAGGTCATGAGCGACTACGCCGCCCGCGATTGGATCACGCTGTTCGTCCACTGGCAGACCTACGGGGTCATCGTCTTCGGGCTGACCGGCCTGTTCCTGACCCAGAACGCCTTCCACGCCGGACCGCTGGCCGCCTCGCAGTCGACCTTGGTCCTGGTCGACCCGCTGGCCAGCATCCTGATCGGCATCGCCCTGTACGGCGACAGCCTGCGCACCTCGAACCCATGGGGACCGCTGGAGGCCTTCTCGCTGCTGGTCATGTTCGTCGGTGCCGTCTTCCTGTCGCACTCACCGCTGGTCACCGGGTTGAAGGGCGAGGGGAAGGGGGCCGAATACGAGCAGCTCCTGTCCCGCCGGGTGAAGCATTTCGGACACGAGGACGTCGAGTCGCGCATCCCCGAGGGCGGCCTCCCCCCGTTCTCCCCGACGTAGCGGGTCAGCGCGCCTCGGGCCGCACGCGTGCGATCACGCGACGCACGTAGAGGGAGAAGTGATCCGGGTGGGAGAGGTGGGCGCCGTGCTGCGCCCCCGCAATGGCGAAGGACTCGGCCCCCGGCACGTGGGACCCCAGCCAGGCCACGGTGGTGCGGTGGTGCTCCTGGCTCCCCTCGCCCCCCATGCCGAAGACCGCCGGCACGGCCAGCGCCAGCACGTCGAACGGTTGCTGCCCGCGCACGCTGGTGAGGTCGGCCACCAGCGCCGGGCCGTCGGCCCGACGGGTGGAGCGTGCCTCGTCGGAGAGCCGCTGCCAGGCGTTCGGGCCCACCATCCGGCCGAAGAACAGTTCGGCCTCGACGCCCGGGTCCTCGGACACGGGGGCCCAGCCCCGGGCGCGGCCCCCGTCCGCCGGGGCCCGTCGGAACCCGAGCCAGGGCATGGGCGGCTCGAAGGCGCCGATGGCGTCGAAGGCCGCCGGGTCGGCCAGGGCGGCGCCCACCACGACGTCGCCCCCCAGGCTGTGCCCCACCACCGAGAGGGACACGGGGCGGCGCGAGCGCAGGTGGGCCACCACGTCGATGAGGTCGGAGATGTGCCCGCTCAGGCCCACCACCCCCGCCGCCCGGGAGCCCCCGTAGCCGCGGCGGTCGTAGGCCACCGTGGTGACGTCGGGCATCCGCCGCATCACCCGCCGGAAGCTCCCGCCGCGGTCGAGCGAGCCGTGGACGAGCACCACCGTCGGTGCCGAGGACTCCGACGCCGGCCGCTCGATGACGTGGAGTCCGTCGGGGTAGGGCATGGGCAGGGCTGACGCTATCGTCCCGCCCCGGCGGCCCGAGCGCCCCCGGTAGGGTGTGACCATGTCGCCGCCCAACGCCACGCCGGGTTCCTTCGGGCCCAATGCGTGGCTGGTCGACGACATGTTCGACCGGTTTCTGGTCGACCCGACGTCGGTCAGCGAGAGCTGGCGGGAGTTCTTCGCCGATTACCGCCCGGCCCCCGTGCCCGCGCCCCAGGCCGCACCCAGCGCACCCGGCGCACCGGCCACCGGGCCAACGGCGAGCTCCGCGGTAGCCACCGCACCCCGCGTCGGGACCGCATCGGACACCCAGGACGCCACGGTCCTGCGGGGGGCGGCGGCGCGGGTCGTGGCCAACATGGAGGCCAGCCTCTCCGTGCCGACGGCGACCAGCGTGCGCAGCGTCCCGGCCCGCCTGCTCGAGGTGAACCGCCAGGTCCTCAACAACCAGCTGGCCCGCACGACCGGGGCAAAAGTGAGCTTCACCCATCTCATCGGCTACGCCGTGGTGCGGGCGCTCCATGACGTGCCGGCCATGAACGCCGCCTTCGTCGAGCACGCCGGCGATGCCGGCAAGCCCGGCGTCATCCACCACAAGCACGTCGGCCTCGGACTGGCGGTCGACCAGGAGAAGAGCGACGGGTCGCGCACCTTGCTGGTCCCGTGCATCCGGGACGCCGACACGCTCGACTTCCGGTCGTTCGTCATGGCCTACGAGGATCTCATCCGCAAGATCCACTCCGGATCGGTCTCACCGGACGATTTCGCCGGCACCACCGTCACGCTGACCAACCCGGGGACGCTGGGCACGGTCCAGTCCGTGCCCCGGCTCATGCCCGGCCAGGGGGCCATCATCGGCGTGGGCGCGCTGGGATACCCGGCCGGCTTCGAGGCCGCCGACCCGCGGGTGGTGGCTCAACTGGGTCTGGGCAAGGTGGTCACCCTCACCTCCACCTACGACCACCGCATCATCCAGGGGGCGGAGTCCGGCATCTTCCTGGGCCGCGTGGCCGAGCTGCTGACCGGGGCCGACGGCTTCTACGACTCCCTCTTCGAATCGATGGGCGTGCCCTACGAGCCCGTCCGCTGGCGGCGTGACAGCAATGCGGGCGACGGGACCGAGGAGGGCGAGCACCAGCGCCTGATCAAGCAGGTGCACGTGCAGACGCTGATCAACATGTACCGGGTGCGGGGCCACCTGATCGCCCACCTCGATCCGCTCGATGCCGAGCCTCCCCACATCCATCCCGAGCTCGACCCGCTCACCTACGGCCTCACCATCTGGGACCTGCCGCGATCCTTCGTGGCCGACGGGCTGGCCGGGCGCGACGTGGCCACCCTCGACGAGATCCTCCACGTCCTGCGCGACGCCTACTGCCGCACCCTGGGCATCGAGTACATGCACATGCAGGACCCCGAGCAGAAGCGATGGATCCAGCAGCACGTCGAAGGTCAGCCGGGCACGCTCAACCACGAAGAGCAGCGCCACATCCTCGATCGCCTCAACGCGGCCGAGGTGTTCGAGCGTTTTCTCCACACCCGCTACGTCGGGCAGAAGCGCTTCGGGCTCGAAGGCGCCGAATCGGCCATCGTCCTGCTCGACTCGCTGTTCGACGCCGCCGCCGGGTCCGGGGTGGCCGAAGTGGTCATGGGCATGTCGCACCGCGGCCTCCTGAACGTGCTGGCCAACATCGTGGGGAAGTCGTACCGGGAGATCTTCGAGGAGTTTGAGGGCAATCTCGACCCCGAGTCCGTCCAGGGGTCCGGGGACGTCAAGTACCACAAGGGTGCCCGGGGGACGTTCCGGGGCAGCGCCGGCGAGGAGCTCCCCATCACCCTGGCCTCCAACCCTTCGCACCTCGAAGCGGTCGACCCGGTGGTCGAGGGCATGACGCGGGCCAAGCAGGACCGCCTGTCGCCGCCCACCGACGGGACGCCCCGGGCCATGTCCGAGGGTACCTTCGGCTTCCCGTGCATGACCGTCCTGGTCCACGGAGACGCCGCCTTCGCCGGGCAGGGCGTGGTGGCCGAGACCCTCAACCTCTCCGGGCTGTCGGGCTACCGCACCGGGGGCACGGTGCACGTGGTCATCAACAATCAACTGGGGTTCACCACGGCGCCGGTGTCGGCCCGGACCTCCGTCTACCCGACCGACGTGGCCAAAATGGTGCAGGCGCCCATCTTCCACGTGAACGGGGACGACCCCGAGGCGTGCGTGCGCGCCGCCCGCCTCGCCTTCTCCTTCCGGCAGACCTTCCACAAGGACGTGGTGATCGACCTGGTCTGCTACCGCAAGCACGGCCACAACGAGGGCGACGACCCGAGCTACACCCAACCGTTGATGTACCAGCGGATCGAAGCCAAGCGATCGGTGCGCAAGCTCTACACCGAGACCCTGGTGCGACGGGGCGACATCACGCTCGACGACGCCGAATCGGCGCTGGACGACTTCAACGCCCGCCTGCAGTCCGTGCTCGACGAGGTCCGCGGCGAACCGTCGCTGGCACCCGAGCTGCTCCCGGCCCACGACACGGCGCCGGCCGCCGAGGTGCCCGAGGAGACGGGAGTGGACGGCGACCTCCTGCGGGCGTTGGCGGCACTGACCCGGACCGTTCCCGACGGCTTCACCATGCACCCCAAGCTCGAACGCCAATTCCGGACGCGGGACGACGTGGTGGCCGAGGGCCAGGTCGACTGGGCCCTGGCCGAGGCGCTGGCCATGGGCTCCCTGCTGTACGACGGGGTCAACGTCCGCCTGACCGGGCAGGACACCCGTCGGGGCACGTTCAGCCAGCGCCACGCCGTGCTGGTGGATTACACCGACGGCGAGGAGTTCGTGCCGCTGGCCCACATCGCCGACGGCCTGCGCCGGGTGGCGCCGGCATTGCCCGAGCCGGCGGGCACCGGGAGCTTCACCGTGCGCGACTCGCTCCTCTCGGAGTACGCCGCCGTCGGGTTCGAATACGGCTATTCCGTGGAGGCGCCCGAGGCGCTGGTCCTCTGGGAGGCCCAATTCGGTGACTTCGTCAACGGGGCCCAGATCATCATCGACAACTTCCTGGCGGCGGCGGAGATCAAATGGGGTCAGTACGCCGGCCTCGTCCTCCTGCTCCCCCATGGTTACGAGGGCCAGGGACCGGAGCACTCCTCCTCCCGTCTCGAGCGCTTTCTCGCCCTCTGCGCCCGGGGCAACATGCGGGTGGTCGTCCCGTCGACCTCGGCCCAGTACTTCCACCTGCTGCGCTCCCAGGCGGTGCGCACGCCGAAGCGACCGCTCATCGTGGTGACGCCCAAATCGATGTTGCGGGCCCACGCCGCCCGTTCGCCGTTCGCGGACTTCGAGACGGGATCGTTCGCCCCGTTGCTGCCGGACACCGACGTGGTCGACCCCGGTGCGATCCGTCGCATCGTGCTCTGCAGCGGCAAGATGGCCCACGAGGCCCACCAGCGGCGCCAGCAGCTGGCGGGGGGCGACCCCGACGCGGCCGGTGCGGTGGCCATCGTGCGGATCGAGCAGCTGTACCCCTGGCCGGCGGCGGACCTCGAGGCCGTCTTCGACCGGTACCCCCAGGCCGAAGAGGTCGTGTGGTTGCAAGAGGAGCCCGAGAACATGGGGGCCTGGTCGTTCGTCCATGCCCGCCTCCATGCCCTGTTGCCGGCCCGCCTGGTGCTGCGCCATGTCAGTCGGAGCGAGTCGGCGAGTCCCGCCATCGGAAGCGCCGCGCTCCATCAGCTGGAACAGGCAGACCTACTGCGGCGCGCCATTGGCTGAACCGCATCACGTCGTGGTGGACGGGTCGAACCTGGCCACCGAGGGGCGCACGCTGCCGAGCCTGGTTCAGTTGGACGAAGCGGTGCGGGCGTACGCCGAAGAGGATCCCACCGGCCGCATCACCGTGGTGGTGGATGCCTCGTTCGAGCACCGCGTCAAGGAGTCCGAGCGCGAGCAGGTGCGCGAGGCCCTGCTCAACGGCGAACTGGTGTCTCCTCCGGCCGGCGCCATCGGGCGGGGTGACGCCTTCGTCCTGCGCATCGCCGAGCGCACGGGCGCCGTGGTCCTCTCCAACGACTCCTTCCAGGAGTTCCACGGCGAGCATCCGTGGCTGTTCGAGGAGGGCCGGCTGATCGGGGGGAAGCCGGTACCCGGCGTGGGTTGGATCTTCACGCCGCGTCTGCCCGTCCGTGGGGTCAAGAGCCGGGCGGCCACGGCGGAGGCGCGGGCCAAGGTGGATCCCGACTCGGCGCCGGCCAAGGCGGCGGAGCTGGCCCGGGCGGCCAAGAAGGCGGCCAAGCGGGCGCCCAAGGAGAAGGCTCCGGTGGTCGAGACCTCCTGGCCGCTGGTCCCCAGCGAGCCGCCGCCGGCCCGCCACGCTCGCAAGGCGCCGGCCGCCGCCGACCCCGCCCTGTCGACGGCCATTGACGAGGCGGTGGCCGAGGCGCTCGACCCGCCGCGGGCCCGCACCAAGGCCAAGGCTCCGGTCAGGAAGAAAGCGGCGGCGTCGAAAAAAGTGACGACGCCCAAGAAGGTCAAGGCCACCCAGAAGGACGCGGCCAAGAAGGCGGCGCCGGCCCGGAAGAAGGCGGCGACCACCAAGGCCCCGGCCGACAAGGCGCCCAAGAAGGCGGCGGCCAAGGTCGGGGCGGCCAGGACGACGCGTGCACAACTGGCGGCCGCACCGCCGGCGCCCAAGAAGTCGACGACGAGCCCGCCTCCGGCGGTCAATGCGCCGCTCTCGTTCATCAACTTCGTGGCGGCGTACACCGTGGGCAGCACGATCGAGGGGGAGGTGGTCTCCTTCACGTCGCACGGAGCCATGGTCGACGTGGCGTTGCCGGACGGTGGGGCGTTGCACTGTTACATCCCGCTCAGCGCCATGGGGAACCCGCCGCCGATCAAGGCCCGCGAGGTCCTGACCAAGGGCGAGGTGCGCCCGTTCGTCCTGGCCGGGCTCGATCCGCCCCGCCGGGTGGCGGAGCTCGCCCTGCCGGCGCCCGCGCCCAAGAAACGGCGCAGCCGGTCCAAGAAGCCCACCGCGAAATCCCCCTGACGCGGCGCTCGGTAGTCTCGGCGCCATGAAGCCGCCGGAACCGATCGACGTGCTGGCCCACCGGCCGCCGTTCCTCTTCGTGACCGCGGTCGACGCCGTCGAGCCCGGGCTGTCGGCCCGGGGCCGTTGGGAATTGTCGGGCCGGGAGCCGTTCTTCGCCGGCCACTTCCCCGGTCGCCCCACGCTGCCGGGCGTGTTGATGATCGAGTCCCTGGCCCAGTTGGGCGGCGTCGCCCTGCTGCTCGACCCGCGCTACGCCGGCCGGCTGCCGCTCTTCGGCGGTGTCGACCGGGCCCGCTTCCGCCGCCAGGTGCTTCCCGGCGACACGCTCGAGCTCGAGGTGAGCCTGGACCACCTCTCGGCCCGGTCCGGACGGGGCCACGGCCTCGCCTCGGTCGACGGGCAGCGGGCGTGCGAGGCCGACCTCCTCTTCGTCATCGTCGACGGTGCCCCGGGCTGATGCGCCTGGCCACCTGGAACGTCAACTCCCTGACCGCCCGACTGCCGCGCGTCACGGCGTGGATCGAGGAGCACGGTCCCGACGTCCTCTGCCTGCAGGAGACCAAGCAGGCCGACGACCGCTTCCCGGCCGACACCTTCGCGGCCATGGGGTATGCGTCGGCCCACCACGGCGACGGGCGCTGGAACGGCGTGGCGCTGCTCAGTCGCGTGGGCCTCGATGACGTGGCCGGTGGGTTCGGCGCCGCGGAGGATGCCCACGGCGCCCGCATCGTGGCCGGCACCTGTGGGGGCGTGCGGGTGCACTCGGTCTACGTGCCCAACGGGCGCAGCCTGGACCACGAGTTCTACGCCTTCAAGCTGGCCTGGCTGGCCCGGCTCCGCACCCTGCTCGACGAGACGTGCCCCCCGGGCAGCTCGGTGGCCGTGTGCGGCGACTTCAACGTGGCGCCGCGGGACACCGACGTGTGGGACCCGGCCCAGTTCGAGGGCATGACCCACGTGAGCGAGCCCGAGCGGGCTGCCCTGCGTCGCGTCCTGGCCTGGGGACTCGACGACGTGTTCACCCGCTTCAACGACCCGGGCGTGTTCAGCTGGTGGGACTACCGGAGGGGCGATTTCCACCAGGGGCGCGGCATGCGCATCGATCTCCTCTTGGTCAGTCGGGACCTGGCCGATCGGGCCACGGCCTCCTTCGTGGACCGCGACGCCCGCAAGGGCCAGAAGCCCTCGGATCACGCACCGGTCGTGGTCGACCTCGGCGACGACGCCCGAACCTGACGCCCGAAACCGACGCCTTCGTCGCTCAGGGGGCGCGCCGGCGCGGGCGGCCCCGTCGGGCGGAAGCTAGCGCACCCCCTGGGGGAGGGCGGCTTCGATGAGGGAGGGCCCGGGTGTGGCGTAGCTCTCCTCGAGCGCCCGGGTCAGGTCTTCGGCCGACTCCGCGCGGCGGGCCGGCACGCCCATCCCTTTGGCCAGGGCGACGAAGTCGAGGTCGGGTTCGGTCAGGTCCAACATGCGGCGAGCGCGCGGGCCGCCGGCCTCGGCGCCGACCCTGGACAGCTCCAGGTTCAAGATGGCGTAGCTCCGGTTGGCCAGGACGACCGTGGTCACGTGGAGGCCCTCGCGGGCCTGGGTCCACAACGCCTGCAGGGTGTACATGGCGCTCCCGTCGGCCTGCAGGCACAGCACCGGTCGGTCGGGCGCCGCCACGGCGGCGCCGGTGGCGGCCGGCGAGCCGAATCCGATGGCCCCGCCCGTCAGGGTCAGCCAGTCGTGCGGCGGGGCGCCGGCCGTGGCGGCGGGAACGAACAGCCCCGCCGTGTTCCCTTCGTCCACCACGACGGCCTCGCCGGGCAGGGTGGCACCGATGGCGGCGGCCAGGGTCTCGAGCGAGAGCGCCCCCGTCGGGCGATCGGGCCGGGCCGCCGGCGCGGGGACGGCGCTGTCGAGGGGGGCCCGCACGGCGTCGGCCACCGCTTCGAGCGCCGCCGGCGCGTCCTCTCCGGGACGCGCCAGGTGGTGGACGGTGCAACCGGCGGGGACGAGGTCACTCGGTTTGCCGGGATAGGCGAAGAACGAGACCGGCGACGTGGCCTCCACCAGCACCAGGTGCCGCACCCCGTCGAGCTGGGCCTGGGCCAGCTCGGCCAGGTACCCCAGCCGGGTGACGGCCGGGAGGCCGGCCCCGCGGGCCAGATTGGTGGGGAAGGTCTCGCCCAACAGGGACGCACCGGTGGCGGCGGCGATCCGACCGGCGGCGTCGAGCCCCCGGGGCCGCACGGCGCGGCCGCCCAGCAGGAGCGCCGTGCGCTCGCCGGAACGCAGCACCTTGGCCACCTCCTCGACCGTCTCGTCCGGCACGAGGCCCGGCCGGTCGCGGGGCCGGGGTGGGCACGCCCCGGTCGACGTCTCCGTCCAGGACGAGTCGGCCGGCAGGACGAGCGTGGCCACGCACCCGGGCGGGCGGCAGGCGGCAGCGACGGCGTCCGCGGCGTCGCCCCCCACGTCGTCGGCCCGGGCCGCCACCCGGTACCAGCCCGAGACCGAGCGGGCGATGGAGGCGATGTCGGACTCGAGCGGCGCGTCGAATCGGCTGTGGTACGTGGCGTGCTCGCCCACGATGTTGACCACCGGGACCCTGGCCCGGCGGGCGTTGTGCAGATTGGCCAGGCCGTTGCCGAGACCCGGACCCAGGTGCAGCAGCGTGGCGGCGGGAAGGCCGCGCACCCGGGCGTAGCCGTCGGCGGCGCCGGTGGCCACCCCCTCGAAGAGGGTCAGGATGCCCCGCAGGTCGGGCACGTCGTCGAGCGCCGCCACGAAGTGCATCTCCGAGGTGCCCGGGTTGCTGAAGCAGACCTCGACCCCGGCACCCACCAAGGTGCTGAGCAGCGACCGGGCCCCGTTCATGTGGGTTCTCCGCTCGTCGGGAACAGTCGGTCGGGCCCGAGGATCCCCTTGGGGTCGAAGACGGCACGGACGGCCCGCATCAGGGCCAGCGCGGTCGGATCCACCGAATCGAGGAAGTACTCCTGCTTCTCGGTGCCGATCCCGTGCTCACCCGAGACCGCTCCTCCCGCCGCCACGGCGGCGGCGAAGATGGACCGGATCAGCTCGTGGCGCCGGTCGGCCTCGGGTTGGAACACCGAGAGGTGCACGTTGCCATCGCCCACGTGCCCGCACCCGGTCACCAGGGCGCCGTGACGGCCGGCCAACCGGGCCACCTGGACCAGGTAGTCCGGTATGGCGGCCCTGGGCACGACGGCGTCGACGATGTCGTCCGACCCGGCCGCCTTGGCCACGAAGAACGCCCGTTCCCGCGCCGCGATCAGCTGAGATCCGGCGGAGGCTGGGAGGACGTACACGTCGAGCGCCCCCCGCTTCGACAGGAGGGTGGCCAGGTGTTCGACGTCCTCTTCCACCCGCGGCGCCTCCATGCCCTCGAGGACCACGACCAGGTACGCCGTCGCCTCCGCCTTGACGGGGTCGGGAACACCCAGGTCCAACCCCGCGCTCGACGTGATGCTCGACATGGCCAGCACGTCGATGTACTCGAGGATGCTGGGGTCCACCCCGCTGCTCACGATGTGGGGGACGGCGTGGGCCACCTCGTCCAGGGTGGCGAACGGAGCCAGGACGGTGGCCGCCTCGCGCAGGCGGGGCTGCACCTTGACGGTGACCTCGGTGGTGACGGCCAGGGTGCCCTCCGATCCGATGAGGAGCTGGGTCAGGTCGTACCCCGAGGAGCTCTTGACGAACTTCCCACCCGTGCGCATGACCCTCCCGTCGGCCAGCACCACCTGCAGGCCGAGCACATGGTGCCGGGTCACGCCGTAGCGCACGGCCCGCATGCCACCGGCATTGGTGGCGACGTTCCCGCCGAGCGACGCGCCCTGCTCGCCCGGCGAGACCGGATAGATCAGCCCGAGCGGCGCCAGCGCGCCATCGAGCTGGTCCAGCGTCACGCCGGGCTCGACGGTGGCCACCTGGTTCTCGGTGTCGATCTCACGGATGGCCCGCATGCGGTCGAAGGCGAGCACGATGCCGTCGGCCACGGGGAGGCACCCGCCCGAGAGCCCGGTGCCGCTGCCCCGCACCACCACCGGTGCCCGGTGCGCATGCGCCGCCCGCAAGACCCTCTGCACGTCCTCGGTGCAGCCGGGAAACACGACCGCCAACGGCGTCACCGGGGCGGTGGTCAGGGCCTCGTCATGGGTGAAGTCGTCGTGCACGGCGGCACCGCTCACCACGTGGGCCTCACCGACCGCCCGGCGAATATCTTCGAGTATGTCGGTCACCGGAGTCCTCCCCGAGTCGCAGCGGCCAATCGACCCTATCGGGTCGCGCCTTCGCCCCCGCTCTCGAGCCGCCGGCGCAGCTCGGCCACGCGGGCCGAGACCTCCGAGGCCGCCGTGGGCGCCGCCGCCGTGGTGAGGCGGGCGATGGCGCGCTCGACCGTGGCCAGCCAGGGACTGGGATTGCGTCGCCGGGGGTCTCCCGAGGCGGACACCGAGCCGTCACCGGCGGACCAGCTGCACCACAGCTCCTCCTCGGCCCGGGTCAGGGCCACGTAGAACAGGCGGCGCTCCTCGTCGACGGCGTCGGCGGTGCGCGCCGAGGCGATCGGCATCAAGCCCTCGCTGAGCCCGACGATGATCACGGTGTGCCACTGCAGGCCTTTGGACCGGTGGAAGGTGGTGAGCACCACACGGTCACGGTCGAGCCCGTGGTCGTCCTCCTGGTCCTCGTCGAGGGGGCGGGAGGACGGCGCGTGGGAGCCGCGCAGGTCGCTGGCCGGGCCCAGGTCGGTGCCGGCCACCTGGCTGGGCACGCCGGCGGACTCGAGCGCGGCCTGCACCACGGCCAGCTGCGCGTTGGTCCGGCTCAGGACGGCGATGCTGGACCACCGACGCCCGGGCCCACGGGACCGCTTGGCCCGGAGGGCCACCCAGCCCGCCTCCTCGGCGTCGCTCTCGTGGGCGATCACCTGCGGCACGGGGCCGTCGACCCGGCTGCTCGTCGGATCGGCCAGGGCGTCGGGACCGAGGCCCCCGGGCTCGCTCTCCCGCAGCACGGCGGTCGCCACCGCCACCACCTGCGGCGTGCACCGGTGGTTCTCGTCCAACCGGATGACCCGGGTGCCCCGCAGGATGTCGGGCAACGAGTGGAGCAGGGTCGGATCGGCGCCGTTGAACCCGTAGACCGATTGATTGGGGTCGCCCACCACGAACAGGTCGGGCTCGTCCGACAACAAGACGGTGAGGAGCCGGAACTGTGCGGGATTGACGTCTTGCATCTCGTCGACGAAGAGGTGCCAGGTGCGCCAGCGGACGGCGTCGGCGAACCCCGCATCGCCGGCCAGGCTGTCGGCGCAGGTCACGATCAGGTCGTCAAAGTCGAGCAGGCGACGCCGGCTCCGTTCGGTTTCGTAGCGGGCGTAGACCTCGGCCACTTGCGCGGTGTTGATCCCGGGGCGCCGTCGGGCCCGGCGCGCCTCGGCCTCGTAGCGGTCGGGCGGGACCAGGCGGGCCTTGGCCCACCCGATCTCCCCGTCGAGGGAGCGCACGCGCCGCGGGTCACCGGTCGCCACCTCGGCCAGGAGCCGCCGACGATCGGGCAGGAGCTGTGGTTCGGGCCGCCCCCGCTGGGCCCGGTGCTCGCGGAGCAGGGACAGCGCAGTGCGGTGAAAGGTCCCGGCCCTCACCCCCGACACGCCGAGCGACCACAGCCTGGTGCGGAGCTCCTCGGCCGCCTTGCGGCTGAAGGTGGTGACCAGGACCCGGTCCGCCTGCACCGACCCGTCCCGGACCCGGCGCGCCACCCGCAGGGTGAGGACCCTGGTCTTGCCGGCGCCGGCGCCGGCCAAGATGCAGAGCAGGGGTTCCTCGGCTTCGATGGCTTCCCGCTGCGCCGGGGTCAGCCGGTTGGCGCCGGGCAGCCGCTCCCAGGCCTCTCCCTCGAAGGTGGTGACCACCTCCTCACCGTACCGAACGGTTGCCTCAGGGCCTCCGGCGCACCCGCTTCACTAGGGTGACGCCGGTGCCACTCTCCGATCCCCGCCACCATGGGCCGGCCCGGCCGGCCGGGAGGGACGCATGACTGCCACCGAACGCAGGGTTGCCCTGGTGACCGATGCCGCCCACTATGTCGGGCCCCACCTGGCCCGGCTGCTGGCCGCCCGGGGTCACGACCTCGTCCTGGGCGACCCGACACCCGCGCTGGTCGCCGAGCTCGAGGGGACCGGCGCGTCGGTCGTCGCCGTCGAGGGCGTCGGCGACCTCTCCGACCCGACCGCTGCGGAGCGCCTGGTGGCCGCGGCACTGCAGCGGTTCGACCGCCTCGACGCCGCGGTCGGGGGCTCGGGCCGGATCATCGTCGGGAGGTTCCTCGATTCGACCGCCGATCAGCTCGACGCCGTGGTCAAGGGCTGCCTGGTCGCGGCCTTCAACCTGCTGCGTGCGGTGGTCCCGGCCCTGGTCGAGCAGGGCCACGGTCAGATGCTGCTGATCACCAGCGCCTCGGCCGTGCGGCCCACTCCGGGTGCGCCGCTGTACTCGGCGGCGCGTGCCGGTGCGACCATGCTGGCCAAGAACGTCGCCCTCGAGGTGGCGCGCACCGGCGTGCAGGTCAACACGGTCGGCACCAATTTCATGGACTTTCCCGAGTTCCTCAGGGCCAACGGCGTCACCGACGAGGCCTCGCGTCGCAAGGTGGAGTCGATGGTCCCGATGAAACGGCTGGGGACGATGGAGGAGTTCGCGGCCTTCTGCCTGCCCTTCATCGACGGGACGAGCGGGTTCACCACGGGCCAGTTCGTGGCCTACGCCGGGGGTTGGGCCTAGTCGGGGCGCCACTCGTCCGGCGGACGGTCGGTGGCGAACTGCGCCCGCCGTTGGTGGCGGCGGAGCGCCAGGTCGACCAGCTCGTCGATGAGGTCGGCGTAGGGCAGCCCGCTCGCCTCCCACAGCATGGGGTACATGGAGATGGGCGTGAAGCCGGGGATGGTGTTCACCTCGTTGACCAGGAACCGACCGTCGCTGCGGTAGAAGAGGTCGACCCGAGCCATCGCCTCGGCCCGCAGGGCCCGGAACGTCCTGAGGGCCAGCGCCTGCACCTCGGCCACCTCGGGCTCCGACAGGGGCGCCGGGATGAGGAGCTTCGTCGCCGGGGACTGGTACTTCTCCTCGTACCCGTAGAACGCGCCGTCGCAGACGATCTCCCCGGGCAGTGACGCCCGGGGAGCCAGGTCGCCCAAGATGGCCACCTCGATCTCACGACCCTGGACCCCTTCTTCGAAGACCAGGTATTCGTCGTACCTGCTGGCCTCGGCGATGGCTCGGTCCAGCTCGGCTGCGTCGGCCACCCGACTGATGCCGATGGACGATCCGAGATTGGCAGGCTTGACGAACAGGGGGTACCCGAGCGACTCACCCAGCTCGCGCCGGTAGCGCTCACTGAGCTCGCCCACGCGCGCTCCCATCCATCGGGCTTGGGGGATGCCATGGGCCGACAGCAGTTCCTTGGCCACGGACTTGTCCATGCACAGGGACGACCCGAGCACGCCGGTGCCGATGTACGGCACGCCCGCCAGTTCGAGGAGCCCCTGGATCGTCCCGTCCTCTCCCATGGGGCCGTGCAGCAGCGGGAACACCACCGTGGTCCGACGGTCCGGTGCGGCGGGGAGCAGGCTGGCCACGGGCACCACCGATGCCGCCGGGGCCAGGTCGGGGGAGGGCAGCGCCCCGGTCTCGGCCGCCGCTTCGATGGAGATGTCGCCGGCGTTGACCCATCGTCCGTCGCGTGTGATCCCGACGGGGACGACCTCGTAGCGCCGGGTGTCGACGGCGCGCACCAAGTTGAAGGCCGAGATGCAAGAAATGTCGTGCTCGGCCGATCGACCGCCGAACAACACAACCAGCTTGATGCGCTCATGCATACGTAGGGGTCAATCTACCGCACGCATATGGAAGGCTTCTCGGATGCGATTCAGCGCGGAGGGCCTGGCCGAGGCGCTCGATGGCCACGTCATCGGTCCCGACGTCACCATCGACGGTGTGGCCACGGACACGCGCCAGCTGCACCCCGGGCAGCTGTTCGTGCCGCTGCGCGATCGACGGGACGGGCACTCCTTCATCGGCGCCGCGATCGAGGCGGGCGCCGTCGCCTATCTCACCGACGGCGCCACCTCACCGGGCGCGACGGCGATCGTCGTCGCCGATACGGCGCGCGCGCTCACCGCGGTCGGAGGGTTGGCCCGGGGCCGCATGGACGGGCGGGTGGTCGGCGTGACCGGCTCGGTCGGCAAGACCACCGTCAAGGAGCTGGCGAGAGGTGCCTTCGCATCGACCTACCGAACCCAGGCCAGCCCGCTGTCGTACAACAACGAGATCGGTCTTCCCCTGACGTTGGCCAACGCGGACGACGACGTCGAGGTCGTGGTGGCGGAGCTGGGCGCCCGCGGGCCCGGGCACATCGCGGCACTGTGCCGGCTGGCGCGTCCGAGCATCGGCATCATCTCGCGGATCGGACTGGCGCACACCGAGTTCCTGGGCTCCCTCGAGCAGGTGGCGTCGGCCAAGGCGGAGCTGGTGGAGGCGCTGCCGCCGACCGGCGTGGCGGTGCTCAACGGCGACGACCCGTTCACCCGCACGCTGCGCCGGCGCGCCGCCGCCCCGGTGCTGGTGTTCGGGACCGGGCCCGGCTGTGACGTCGTGGCCCGTGACGTGCGTCTGGGCGCCCGGGCGCAGGCGGCGTTCCGCCTGTCGTCGCCCTGGGGCGACGCCGACGTTCGCCTGGCCCTGCACGGAACCCACCAGGTGGAGAACGCCCTGGCCGCGGCGGCGGCGGCGCTGTGGGCCGGGGTGCGGCTCGAGGACGTGGTGGCGTCCCTGGCGCAGGCGGGGGACCCGCCCATGCGGATGAATCTCAGCTCGCCGGCACCGGGGATCGTGCTCGTCAACGACACCTACAACGCCAATCCGACCTCGGCCGAGGCCGCCCTGCGCACCCTGGGCGCCATCGAGGCGGAGCGGCGGGTGGCCGTGCTCGGCGCGATGGCCGAGCTGGGCGAGGGCTCGGAGGCGCTGCACCGGTCGGTGGGGGCGCTGGCCCAGTCCCTGGGCATCGTCGTCATCGGCTATCAGGCCCCCGCCTACGGCGGCGTCACGGTCGGAACGGCCGCCGAGCTGCTGGACCGTCTGGGGGGACTGGGCCCGGGGGACGCCATCCTGGTCAAAGGGAGCAGGGTCTCGGGCATGGAGGCCGTGGTGGCGTCACTCCAACAGGCGGCGCAGGCGACGGCTGGTTCCCCCACCGCGACCGACTGACGGGCTGAACGCTACGCGCACAGACGGCGTTGGCCCCGGTCCCGCCGGGCGTAGAGGCCGCGACGGTCACGACCGGTCTTCGCGGCCAGCTCCGAGATGGAGAAGCCCAGGACGTACTGGGCATAGAGGACCTCGACCTCCTCGTCGCGCAACCCGCGGCGCCGGAGGTCGATGAGGGTCCGCGTCAGCTCCTCGAGCCCGGTCTCCGACGGCGCGGTCCTCTGCGCCACGGCGGCGGGCGTCAGACGGACATGGAGGCGGCGCCGGTCGCGTTCTCTGAAGAGCTGTCGGCGGATGCGACAGCGCGCGGCCGAGAGCAGGTCGAGCACGGCGAAGGGGCGATCCTGGCCGGCCCAGTCCCGCACGACCTCCCAGGTGACCGAGACCAGCTCGGTGAAGAACTCGCTGCCGTCCTCCCATCCCCCGCCCTGGCCCCAGCGCAGGCGACCGGCGATGGTCAACATGCCCGGCACCAGCGCCTGGAGGAGGAAGCGGCCGACGAGGGGATCGAGCCGGGCCTCGCGCAGGAGCACCCGCACCAGCTCCGCCGCCTGCTCGCGCCGTGGCCGACCCGAGGCGCGGCCCATGAAGGCGATCAGGTCGTAGGGGGTGGGGCACGGGGCCGGTCCGTCCGGATCGGTGCCGTGCACCAGGCGGGACAGCTCCGGATCGCGGGCGGCCAGCTGATGGAGCACCCGCACGGCCTCGGGAGACCGGCCCAGCGTGCGCCATTCGGCGTTGAGGTGCTCGATGGGGGCGATGCGTTGTCGGGGTGGGGGCATGACGCCGACGGTGCCGCGCCTGCCTCCCCCAATGCCTCCCCCCGGGCCGCTCCCACCCGGTTTGGGCGACGGAGTCCGTCGCCGCCCTGGTCGGGGATAACCTCCCGCGATGGACATCGAGGAGTTCTACGACGGCGACCCGCGGCGGCGGCCGTCCGCGGAGATCGAGCTGGGCGCGGAATGGCGGGACAAGCACGGCGTCCGCTACGAGGTGAACTACGTCGAGGACACCGGAGAGCTCTACGTCATGCAGGAGCCGGTGCCCCACGAATGGGAGGATCCCTTCGGAGGCATCCATGTCTCGACCCAACCCGGATTCGAGGACAAGATGACGGTGCGGGTGGTGGCGCAGATCGCCGACGTCGAGAGCCTGCACCGGATCCTTCAGGGCTGGCAGGAGGCAATGGCGGGCGACGACGGCGTCGAGTGGCTGGCCGAGCGCCTGCGCGCCGGCGGCGTGGCCACCGATGCCGAGGGCCCGCTCGACGGCTGACCTCTCGGCCCGTGCCCGGACCTGCGCCCGTTACCGGGTCGGTGGGGGACCCGGGCGGGAGCCGGTAGCGTCCCCGGAGTGATCATCGAGGTCGACCTCCCGCGTCGCTCACTTGCGTTGCGCACACCCGACGCCTTCGACGGCTTCTCGGTCGAGGTCGTCGGCCCGGGCTCCCCCGATGAGCTGGCGGCGGTGGTCGTCCGCTCCGGACTGGGGCGGGTGGATCCCGACGGGACCCACGTCGTCGTCGATCCCCGCTCCGTCCACCGGCTGGCGGGGGACGCGGCCACGGCCGACTGGGTCGCCGGGTTCGACGGGATGTGCGCGTACGCCGCCGGGAAGGGCTGGGTGGAGGCCGACGGGGGGATCCGAGCCCATGTCGTCTGGACGGAGGGGCCGGAGGGGCCGGAGGCGCGGACGGGCTGAGCGGGCGGATGGAGGGGCCGACGTTCTGAGCGGGCGGGCGGAGCGGGCGGGCGGAGCGGGCGGGCTGAGCGGGCGGGCTGTCATCGGCGGGGCCGGTGTGGGTACCCTGGTGCGCAGCTGCACCGGTAGCGTGCAACGGGGGCCGCCGGGCGCCCACGGACCCACCTTCAGGCTGCTTGCCTTGATATTGAGCAGATAGAACTTTTCCACCGTGGCGCCAATGGATCGGCTGCTGATCTGTTCGATAATTCCCACGCCATGGTTCGGGTAGACGACTTTATCGCCGATGTGGAAGTTCAAATCACCGTTCATAAAAGGTACCCGGGCAGGAAAAGGGTCGAGTGAGGGTGAACGTTACCTTACTGTAAACATATTATCCCGGAATGGGACGAAAAGCAAGGATTCAGCCTCTGGCCGGGGCCTGCAAGTCTGCTCGAACTCTTTTGCCTTTTCAGGCTCTGCGCCGAAATGGGCTTGCCCTTCGTGAGCA
>JBKQIP010000199.1:0-49773 GCA_052148295.1 Acidimicrobiales bacterium | reverse complement strand
CCCGGTCAGGGCCGGGACGAAGGTGACGCCGCCGCTGTCGCCCACCGACTCGGCCAGCGGCCCCAGGTCGGACGATTGCTCGATGATGCCCAGGCCGTCGCGCAGCCACAGGATGGCGGCGCCGGATACGAAGGTCGATCCCTCGAGCGCATAGGCCCGACCCGGACCGTCGCCGGCGCCGGCGCCGAGGTCCCAGGCCACGCTGACCGTGAGCCCGTCGGGCGCGTCGGGCCGGGTACTGCCGGCGTTGGCCAGCACGAAGCTGCCCGTGCCGTAGGTCACCTTGACCATGCCCGGTTCGAAACAGGCCTGCCCGAACAGCGCGGCCTGCTGGTCGCCCAACACGCCCGAGACCGGGACCCCGTGCAGCACCCCGCCCGCCGCGCCCAGATCGGGCAGGACGGACAGGCCGAAGCGGCCGGCCGAGGGACGGACCTCGGGCAGGGTGTGCGGCGGCACGCCGAAGAGGGCGCACAACTCGTCGGACCACGCGAGGGTCGCGGTGTCGAGCAGCATGGTCCGGCTGGCGTTGGACGGATCGGTGGCGAAGACGCCGCCGTCGACGCCCCCGGTGAGGTTCCACAGCACCCAGCTGTCCACGGTGGAGAAGGAGAGCGCGGCCGACGTCGGGTCGAGCCCGAGGTCCCCGTGCCGGAGCAGGTGGGTGATCTTGGTGGCGGTGAAGTACGGGTCCAGCACCAGGCCGGTGCGCCGGCGTACCAGGGGGAGGTGCCCCGCCGCCTGCAGCTCGGCGCAGAGGGCGGCGGTCCGGCGGTCCTGCCACACGATGGCCCGGTGCAGGGGTCGGCCGCTCCGGCGGTCGAAGGCGACCAGGGTCTCCCGCTGGTTGGTGATGCCGATGGCCGCCACCCGCTCGCCGGCCTCGGCGAGGCGGCCCCCGACCTCCGCCAGCGTGCCGAGGACCGCGTCCCAGATCTCGGCGGGATCGTGCTCGACCCAGCCCGGCCGGGGGAAGTACTGGGTGATCTCGCGGTAGGCCACGTCGGTCACCTGGGCCCGCTCGTCGACCACCAGGGCCCGCACGCCGGTCGTGCCGGCATCGATGGCCACCAGTTTCCCCACCCATTCGTCCACGCCCGCGGACGCTACCAACCGGCCCGCGGCGGGGGACATGGAGGCGCCACCGGGGTGGTCGGACCGGCCGGGACGACCCGCCGCGCAAACCATCGCGAGCAGCCCGTGACCAGGGACGACGGGCGAAGGAATCCATTGACAAGAGCGTAACTACAGTGCTGTAATGACACAGCATCTCGCGTCAGTGGTGGGGGTTGACCACAACATCTTGTGGTTAGACTGCTAGAGGCCCTCGCTCGGCGCACCAACGGAAGACCACGAGGAGGTCCCCACCGCTATGGCCATCGCCCCCCAGCGATCCGAGATTGGTATTCGGCGGCACTACACCACCGAAGGCGTGCACCCCTACGACCAGGTGCGCTGGGAGCGCCGTGACGCCCGCATCACCAACTTCCGGGACGGCACCGTGGCCTTCGAGCAGCTCGACGTCGAGGTGCCCGAATCGTGGAGCGTCAACGCCACCAACATCCTGGCCCAGAAGTACTTCCGCGGCACGCTGAACACCCCCGGGCGCGAGTCGTCGCTCCGCCAGGTGGCCGACCGGGTGGCCGACACCCTCACCCGGTGGGGGCTCAAGGACGGGTACTTCGTCGACGAGGCCGAGGCCCAGATCTTCAACCATGAGCTCAAGTACCTGATCATCCACCAGAAGGCCGCCTTCAACTCCCCGGTCTGGTTCAACATCGGCGTGCCCGATGTCCCGCAGCAGGGGAGCGCGTGTCAGCCCTATGACGCGCTCGTGAGCACGCCGGACGGCATGGTGCCGATCGGTCGCCTGGTCGAGGACGGCGCGGTGGGCCGGAAGGTTCTCGACGCTCACGGCATCACCCAGATCGTGGCGGTCAAGCACAACGGCCGGAAGCCGGTGTTGCGCATTCACACCAAGTCCGGTCATCAGCTTGACGTGACCGGCGATCACCTCGTGTGGAGGGCGAGCGACCAGCGCTACGGGAGGTTCGTACCGGCCGCCGAGCTCCGCCCGAATGACAAACTCGCCTGGCACCGGAGCGAGTCCTTCGGTGCCGGGGAGATCGGCCGTCGCGAGATTGCCGAAGCGGCGCTGGCCGGCTGGCTCCAGTCCGACGGGTACGGGGTCGACCTGACCGTTCCCGACGCACTTTTCGAGGCCCCCCTCCCTGTGGTCGCGGCCTACCTGCGGAGCATCTTCCAGGCGGAGGGAGACGTGATGGTGGGCGAGCGTTCCGCCTACATCGGACTCGACATGATCTCCGAGGGCGTCGTTCGTGGCGCGCAATCCCTCCTGGCCCGATTCGGGATCTTCTCGAGGGTCCGCTTCAAGGCCGATCGCCGACCAGATCGGAAGGGTTGCTGGTCGCTCTCCATCAGAACACTCGGTGACCGGATCACCTTTGCCGATGAGATCGGGTTCAACGATCCATCGAAGGAGGCCAAGCTCCTCGAGAGCCTGGAACTCGAGGGGCATCGGTCCACAGCGACCGAGCGACTCGAGATCGACCGCATCGAGGAGCTGGGCGAGACGGACGTCTACGACATCCAGACCGAGAGCGGCGAGTACCTGAGCGCCAACCTGCGGGTCCACAACTGCTTCATCCTGTCGGTCGACGACACGATGGACTCCATCCTCAACTGGTACACCGAGGAGGGGACCATCTTCAAGGGTGGGTCCGGAGCCGGAGTGAACCTGTCGAAGATCCGCTCCTCACACGAGCTGCTCAAGGGTGGGGGCACGGCCTCGGGGCCGGTCAGCTTCATGCGAGGGGCCGACGCGTCCGCCGGCACCATCAAGTCCGGTGGCAAGACGCGCCGCGCCGCCAAGATGGTCATCCTCGACGCCGACCATCCCGACGTGGAGGACTTCATCTGGTGCAAGGCCATCGAGGAGCGCAAGGCCCGCGTCCTGCGCGACGCCGGCTTCGACATGGACCTCGACGGGGCCGACAGCCATTCCACGCAGTACCAGAACGCCAACAACTCGGTGCGGGTGAGCGACGAGTTCATGGAGGCCGTGATCGAGGACCGGGAATGGGAGCTGATCGCCCGGACCGACGGCTCGGTCGTGCGCACGGTGCCGGCCCGCGACCTGTTCCGCCAGATCGCCCACTCGGCCTGGGAATGCGCCGACCCGGGGCTGCAGTACGACACCACCATCAACCGCTGGCACACGGCGCCCATCACCGGCCGGATCAATGGCAGCAACCCCTGCTTTCCGGGTTCGGCCAAGGTCCACACCGACAAGGGGCTCATCGCCTTCTCCGAGCTGCTGCAGCGGGCGAACGTCGGCGAGACCTTCGGCATCTACACGCACGACGCCACGAATGCTGATCACCCGACCGAGAAGATGGAGATCACGTCCCCCGAGGCGTTCATGATCACGGGATTCAACGACATCGTGCGGCTTCGGCTCGACAACGGCCTCGAGCTGCGCTGCACACCCTCGCACAGGATCTACACGACCAACCGCGGCTACGTGGAAGCCCGGCAGCTGACCTTCGACGACGAGGTCAAGCTGCTCGATCTGGAAGCGCCGGCGGTGAACGCCGACCCGGGACTGCCGGTCTCCTCGGATCCAGCGGACTACTGGACCAAGTGGGACACGAGCCTCCCGATGCGCTTCCCCGACTCGTGGTCCGAGGAATTCGCGCACTACCTGGGCTGGGTCATCGGCGACGGCTCCACCTCGGGCACGACGGTGGCCACCATCTACGGGAGCGAGGAGGACCGGGCGGAGATCCTGCCCCGGCACGCCGAGCTCCTCGACTGGGTCAATTGCGAGCGCCCGATCAAACTGTCCGAACAGGCCAACGGAACGGTGCAGCTGCGACTCGGCCGCCGTGCCTACAAGGGTTTTCTCGAAGCGCTGGGCGTGTGCTCGGTCAAGGGTCCCGAAAAGAGCGTTCCGTGGTCGGTCGAGCAGGCGCCACCTGAGATGGTGGCAGCGTTCCTGCGTGGCCTGTTCGACGCCGATGGATGTGTGGTGTCGTCCACCAGGAACCCCTACGTGGGGCTGGGCTCTGCCTCCCCGGTGCTGCTGCGCGGCGTGCAGCAGCTGCTCAGCACGTTCGGCATCATGAGCCGCATCCACCAGACCAAGGTGGCGTCTCGGGAGGGGTCGTTCACCTCTATCAACAAGGCGGGCGAGACGACCAACTACGGCCGCTCGTCGGCCTACCAGCTCCGTATCACGTCCGGATCCGTGGTTCGCTTCGCGCAGCACATCGGCTTCTCTCTGTCGCGCAAGTCGGCGTTGCTGCGCAGCGCGGTCGTCGACGCGCCCGAGGGTCCGTACACGGCCCGGACCACGGCGCATCTGCTCGAGCGCACCAACGACGGAGTCGAGCTGACCTACAACCTCAGCGAGCCCCGCAACCACTCGTACGTGGTAAATGGGGTCGTTGTACGCAACTGCTCGGAATATGTTCATCTCGATAACAGCGCCTGCAACCTGGCTAGCATGAATCTGCTCACGTTCCTCGACGACAACGACGAGTTCGACATCGAGGGCTTCAAGGCCGGCGTGTCCATCATGTTCACCGGCCAGGAGATCATCGTCGGCAACGCCGACTACCCGACCGAGAAGATCGGCGAGACCACGCGCGCCTTCCGCGAGCTGGGCATCGGCTACGCCAACCTGGGCGCGCTGCTCATGGCCCAGGGACTGCCCTATGACTCCGATGCCGGGCGGGCCTGGGCGGCCGCCATCACCGCGCTGCTCACCGGTCACGCCTACGCCACCTCGGCCCGCACCGCCGCCCGCATGGGCCCCTTCGCCGGGTTCCACGAGAACGCGGAGGCCATGCTCAACGTGTTGCGCATGCACCAGGCCGAGGCGGCGCGCATCGACGAGGACGTCGTCCCCCCCGAGCTCCTCTCCGCGGCCCAGCAGTCCTGGGACGAAGCGGTGGAGCTGGCCGAGCACTACGGCGTCCGCAATTCGCAAGCCAGCGTGTTGGCGCCGACTGGAACCATAGGATTGCTGATGGACTGTGACACCACCGGCGTCGAGCCCGACCTCGGGCTGGTCAAGACCAAGAAGCTGGTCGGCGGGGGCACCATGTCGATCGTCAACCAGACCATCCCGCGGGCCCTGGCCAAGCTGGGGTACGGCCCCGATCAGAGCGAGGAGATCGTCGCCTACATCAACGAGCACATGTCGATCCTCGGCGCGCCCTACGTGACCCCCGAGCACCTGGCCGTCTTCGCCTGCTCCATGGGCGACAACACCATCCACTACTCCGGGCACATCCGCATGATGGGGGCGGTGCAGCCCTTCATCAGCGGTGCCATTTCAAAAACGGTCAACATGCCCGAGGACGTGACCGTCGAGGACGTCGAGCAGATGCACATCGACGCCTGGCGCCTCGGGCTCAAGGCGGTCGCCATCTACCGGGACAACTGCAAGGTGGCCCAGCCGCTGTCGACCACCAAGAAGGCGGGGACGGTGGTCGAGGGGGGCGACGTCGCCCCTCCGGGATCCGACGCCGAGGCCCGCGACCGCGCCGTGGCCGAGCGCATCGCCGAGCTCGAGACGGCGCTGGCCCGCGAGCAGCAGCGCAAGACGGAGTCGGTGGTGGTGGGGGCCGTGCGGGAGCGACTGCCCCGCCGGCGCAATTCCAAGACGTTCTCCTTCCGGGTGGCGGACTGCGAGGGCTACGTGACCGTCGGCGAGTACGAGGACGGGAGGCCCGGTGAGGTCTTCATCAAGGTCTCCAAGCAGGGTTCGACCCTGGCCGGGATCATGGACGCCTTCTCCATCTCGCTCAGCCTCGGCCTGCAGCACCAGGTGCCCCTGGCCACCTACGTGCGCAAGTACGCCAGCATGAAGTTCGAGCCGGCCGGGATCACCGACGACCCCGAGTTGCGCATCGCCACCAGCCTGGTGGACTACATCTTCCGCCGGATGGCGTTGGACTACCTGTCCCTGGACGAGCGCACCGACCTGGGCATCCTCTCGACCGCCGAGCGCACCCAGCCCACCCTGCCCGGCGTCGAGGAGATGGCCACCCCGTCGGTCGGCCTGATCGACGACGGCCTCAGCTCGGCGACCCTGCCCCCGCAGTTCGCGCCGGGACGGGCGCCCACTGCCGGCGGCCCGCAACCCCTGGCCCGGGCCGAGCAGCGCGACGCGCCCTACTGCTACAGCTGCGGCGACATCATGCAGCGGGCCGGGTCGTGCTACGTCTGTGGCAGCTGCGGGACCACCAGCGGGTGCTCGTAGTGTGAAAAACCCCCTTCGGTGACGCAGGTCAATCGCGTTCGGTGACATGGAGTCGCCAGGTCAGCGCCAGGGCCAGGGACCTCTCACCGTGGCCAGAGCCCGGGGTGTTCGGGTACACCCCTGTGTGACCCACGCCCGCTTTCGCATCGCCGGCACCGGTGCCTAGACTTGGAGCCGATGAGGACCTCCTCATTGATCGAGCTTCGTAGCGGGCCCGCTCTCGGCTCACTGGCGGTCGCCCTGTTGGCTGTCGTGCTGCTCGCTCAACCCGGAGTGGGTGGCGCCTCGACGCCGACCGGCGCCTCGTTCACCTTCAGCGGTGCGGCCAGTGGCCACCTTACGACGCCCGCATCTGACTGCAGCGACGCCACGGCGCAGTCCGGTGAGATCGATTTCTACCATTCGCTGAAGGGACATGCCGGCAACGAGTGGTCTCTCTTCTACAACGATCACGGTAGCGGGACGTACAAGAAGTTTGGACTGACGGCGGCGCAATCCTTCAGCACCGAGATCAACAGCAGCATCTCCGAGTCGTGGACCGCGAAGTCCGGTAGCTTCACCGTCAAAGGCAAGACGGGAAGTGCGAACATGGTCCTCAAGCCGCAAATCGGCTCGTCGACGCGTGGGCTCCTCCGCGTCAAGGGAACCTGGAACTGTCCCTGAGGTTGCTCGCAATCGGGCAGCGCGCCCGCTCTGAGTCGGCCGCCGAGGTGGCGAGGCGCTCGGCCGTTCCATCGACGCCCTGAGCCCGGGATCGGTGCCGTCTACGGCGTGCCCCGCGGCACGTGGCACGGAACCTCTCGGAGGACCGCCGGGCCCGCACGGGCTAAAGTCCCAGGTCGCAGCTCACCGAAGCTGCGGCGAGAGTTCCGTAACGGGCGTGACAGGACGTACCGCCCGGGAACTGTCGCCTTGAGGCACGTCGAAGGGACGGGGGCGAATGGCATCGGGGAAGTCCGGCCCACTCGGGCCGGTGAACGTGCCCATTGTCGAGAACCGGACCGCTCGGCCACGGTCCGTTCCCACGACCGGGCCCGGTGGACCCCGAGCGATGAGGCGATGACGCCCCTCCCGGGGCAAGCGGTGCCCACCGAGGGCCCGTTGGTCCGCTACGAGCAGGAAGTCACGGAGCGCATCGAGAACTTCAACGACCCGCGCCAGGAGTGGCGGCGCCTCTTCTCCGAGCTGCTCGGCACCTTCTTCCTGGTCCTGGTGGCGGCCGGTGGGGGCATGATGGGCCACGCCTTCCCGGACACCATCAGCCGCTCGGCCGCGGTGGTGGCTCCGGCGCTGATGGTCATGGCCATCATCTTGTTCATGGGCAAGGTTTCGGGTGCCCATCTCAACCCTGCGGTCTCCATCGCCTTCGCCCTGCGCCGGGACTTCCCCTGGCGCCGTGTCCCCGGCTACATCGTCGTGCAGCTCATCGGGGCCACGCTCGCCGCGCTCTTCCTACACGAGGTGATCAAGGTCTCGGCCATGTACGGCTCCAACTATCCCGCCCATGGCTACTCGGACCTGGCCGCCTTCTGGATGGAGCTGATCCTGACCATGGGCCTGGTCAGCGTGATCCTGGGCACGGCCTCGGGGGCCCAGAACATCGGGATCATCGGCGCCTTCGGCGTGGGCAGCTACATCGCCCTGGCCGGCTTGTGGGGCAGCCCGATCTCGGGCGCCTCCATGAACCCGGCCCGTACCTTCGGCCCCGACCTGGTCTCCCGCACCTTCACCGGCTACTGGGTCTACGTGGCCGGCCCCCTCGCCGGTGCCGTGCTGGCCGTTGGCATTGCCTTCATCCTGCGCGGCCGGGGCGGCGGGAAGGCCGGCTCGGGCGCCGCCCAGGGCGGCCTGTTCACCGAGGTCTACGAATCGGGCCAGTCGTGAGGCATCGATCTGTCGGATCGCCGGCACACCCCACGCCGGCCCACCGACCGCCGGCACACCCCACGCCGGCCCGCCGAACCCCCGCACACCGATCCCCCGCACACAGGAGGTAGCCCGATGGCCACTGCCATGCAGAGCAAGGTCACCCATCCAACCATTGCCGAACGCGCCGCTGCGGGGAAGGCCGCTCGCAAGTTGAGCCCGAGAGCGGGCCAGGCGGACTGGAGCGCCTCCCAGCGCACGCTCGAGCCCCTGGCCCTGCTCGAGGAGCAGGCGATCACCCGGGTGCCCGACCTGGTGCCCATCCGCTACGGGCGGATGGCGGTCTCCCCCTTCACCTATTACCGGGGTGCCGCCCTGCCCATGGCGGCCGACCTGGCCACCGCGCCCCGGACCGGCATCCGCGTCCAGCTCTGCGGCGACGCCCACCTGTCCAACTTCGGCGGCTTCGCCTCGCCCGAACGGGACCTGGTCTTCGACGTCAACGATTTCGACGAGTCCCATCCCGGGCCCTTCGAGTGGGACGTCAAGCGCCTGGCGGCCAGCCTCGAGATCGCCGGTCGCAGCCGGGGCTTCGACGCCGCCGAGAACCGCAGGATCGTGCTCGATGCCGTCCGGACCTACCGGGAGACCGTCCGCCTGTTCGCCGGGCAGAACAAACTCGACATCTGGTACGCCAAGCTCGACGAGGCCGCCATCTTGGCCCGGTGGGGCAAGGAGGCCGGCAAGGGGGCGCTGGCCAGCCTGAGCCGGGCCGTGGCCAAGGCCGGCAGCAAGGACCGCCTGAAGGCACGGAACAAGCTGACCCGGGTGGTCGACGGCGAGCTGGCCTTCCTGAGCGACCCGCCGCTGCTGGTCCCCATTGAGGACGTCTTCACGGATCCCGCCGAGGCGGCCATCCTCGAGTCCCAGATCACCAACGCGCTCAATTCCTACCGGCGGACCCTCTCCTCGGACCGCAAGGCGCTGCTCAACACCTTCCGCTACGTGGCCACGGCCCGCAAGGTGGTCGGCGTGGGATCGGTGGGCACGCGGTGCTGGCTGGCGCTGTTCGTCGGGGGGGACAACGACGATGCGCTCTTCCTCCAATTCAAGGAGGCGGAGGCGTCGGTGCTCGAGCGGTTCACCACCAAGAGCACGGCATCCAACCACGGGCAGCGGGTGGTCGAGGGCCAACGGGTCATGCAGGCGGCCAGCGACATCTTCCTCGGGTGGCAGCGGATCCATGCTCCCGACGGCGTCACCCGGGACTTCTACGTCCGCCAGCTCTGGGACTGGAAGTACTCGGCCGTGGTCGACGTCATGGACCCGGAACTGCTGCGCATCTACGCCGGCATGTGCGCCTGGACCCTGGCCCGGGCCCACGCCCGCTCCGGCGATGTCGTCACCCTGGCCGCCTATCTGGGCACCAGCCCGGTCTTCGACCGGGCCCTGGCCGACTTCTCCGTGGCCTACGCCGATCAGAACGAGGCCGACCATCAGGCCCTGCTCGACGCCATTCGAGACGGACGGGTGGTGGCCCAGTCGGGCATCTGAGCGGCCCGGGCCGACGGGACCCGGCATCGGGATCCGTCATCGGCGTGCCGTCGGGCCGGACCGGACATCCCCGGACGCCGGCGCGCCAGCTTCTAGCCTTTTCGCCGTGCGAGGATCCTGCCGGCCCAGCGTGACGCCCGAGGCCGGCGGACCCGGCCGGGGGAGCCGATGACCTTCGATCTGGTCCTGATCGGGTTGGCGTGCTCGCTCGAGCCCATTCCGCTCACCGGCTTCATCCTGACGCTCAGCACCGAGCACGGGACCCGCAAGGGCCTCTTCTTCCTGGCCGGATGGGTGGCCAGCCTGGCCGCCGTCATCCTCATCACCCTGGCCTTCACGTCCGGCAAGCCCCCGGCCCCGAACACGGAGCCGTCCGTGGGCGTCCTGGCCGCCAAGATCGCCCTCGGCGTCGCTCTGATCGTCTTCGCCTGGCGCTACCGGATTCGGACGAGCAACGCGCCGAAAGAGCGCAGCCAGCCCAAGTGGATGAAGCGGGTCGACCACATGTCCGTCTGGACAGCGGCGGTGCTCGCCTTCCTGCTCCAGCCGTGGGGTCTGGTGGCGGCGGGCGCCCTCTCCATCACCCAGGCCGACACCTCCAAGGCGAGCAACGTGCTGGCCATCGTCCTCTTCGCCTTTCTGGCCACCCTGAGCCTGCTCGTGATGGAGGCCTACGCCATCCTCGCCCCCGATGCGGCGCAGGCTCGCCTGGCCGGCCTGCGCCAGTGGATGGACGTCCACCGCTCGCAGGTCATCGTCTACCTCTCCGTCATCGTCGGCCTCTGGCTCATCGGCAAGAGCACCTACTACCTGGTCCATTGAACGACAAGACGGGCACGCCAGCGTCTGCCGTCGGTTCCGGCGTCGAGGGGGAGCCGGCCTCGGTCCCGGTCCGCCCTCTCCTCCGGGATCGGGGCTTCAAGCCGGGCGACGACCGGAGCCGGGTGGAGGCCTACCAGGGTCGATTCCAGATGCCGCTCGACCTGCTCGCCCTCATCTCCCTCTGGTTCGTCGTGGTCCCGCCGGGGGTCATCACGTCCGACCACCACATCGAGGTGCTCCTGCTGGCGCTGCGTGCGGCCCTCTCGATCACCTATGCCATCGACATCACCATCAGGACCCGGCTGGCTCCGCACCACTGGTTCTACCTTCGCCACAACCTCCTCTCGGTGGCCACCGTCTTCATTCCGTTCCTGCGCGTCACGTTCAGCCTGCGCCTGCTCCGCTCCGTCTTCCAGCGGGGCGCCATTGGTCGCTTCGTCCTGGCCGCCGGCCTGATGTTCGTCAATCTGACCATCATCGTCTACTTCTTCGAGCGGCAGGCGCCCAACGGCAACATCAAGACGTTCGGCAATGCGGCGTGGTGGGCGGTCGTCACCGTCACCACGGTGGGCTACGGCGACTACACCCCGGTGACTTGGGAGGGCCGGGTGGCCGCGGTGATCCTGATGGCCGTGGGCTTCACCGTGTTGGCCACCCTCACCGCCCAGATCGCCTCGTCCTTCATCGATCAGGCCGCCCGGGTCCGGGCCCGGGAGTCCGGGAGCGTCGCCGCGGAGGCCGGTCGGCAGGACGCCCAGCTGCAAGCGATCGCCGCACAGCTCAACCGCCTGGAGCAACAGATGAGGGGCTCGTCCCCGCCGCCCTCGTCGAACCCCACCTGACGATCCCCGCCGGTATCCGCAGGAAGGACCCCCGGGGGTGCTTGTCCGGTGAGCTTGGGCCCCTCTAGGCTGTCCAGACTTCATCGGGGTACCCGGTGCCGAAGGGTCTGGAAGGTGGGCATGATCATGTTGCATGCAACAAAGATCGGGATCGGGATCGCCACGATAGGGATGGCATTGGCCCTGGTGCCCGCCGTCTCGGCCTCGGCCAGCGTGAGGGGCGTCACCTCGGTGCGTTCCGTGGAGGCCCTGCAGACCAGCTCGCTCTGCAAGGCCTACAAGTCCGACGCCAAGGCGGAGGAGGGAACCGAGGGCACGGCCCTGGTCAAGGCCATGGAGTCCGGCAACTGGGCCGCCGCGCAGAAGGCGATGTTGGCGGCGTTCGGCAACGAGACCACGGCCGAGAAGGAAATGGTCGCCGCCCTGTCGAGCGCCCCGAGCAAGGTGAAGTCCGCGGCCAGCGTGATCCTCAAGTTCGACGGCACACTCAAGGGCATCATCGAGAAGTCGACGAGCATCACGTCGTTCTCGACGGCGGTTGAATCGGCCGAGACCAGCCCGAAGATCAAGTCGGCGCTCAGCACGCTCGACGCCTACGCTCGGAAGCTCTGCCCGGGCGAGGTCCCCACCACCACGCCCACGACCTGAGCGTCGCCCACGCCCCCGACGGGTGCCACGGCGCCGCCGGGCCGCGCCGCTTCTGCAACGGTGTAACAGAACACCTGCCCCCCAGGTAGGGTGGCGCGTCCGACGGTAACCCGGGGGTGATGATGTGGATGAGCCGAGCGGCCAGGTCGAGCGGGTCACCGGCGGCGCGGCCGGCACCACCGTGGGGCACGGGTGGTTGGGCGAAGCCGCCGCCATGCTCCGCGCCCGGGACGATGCTCTCGGGGCGGGCCGGCCGCCGGCCGCACTGAGTTGAGGAGTCACGATGCCCAACGCACTGGCTGATCGCTACACCATCATTTCGGCCGACGGTCACGCCGGAGGCGACATTCAGGACTACCGCCCCTATCTGGCCAGCCGCTGGCACGAGTCCTTCGACGCCTGGGCGGCCGACTACGTGAACCCCTTCGCCGATCTCCTGGCGCCCGTGGCCTACCGGAGCTGGGACAGCGACCGCCGCCTGGCCGAGACCGAGGCGGACGGGATCGCCGCCGAGGTGCTGTTCCCCAACACCGTCCCGCCCTTCTTCTCCGAGGGGAACCTGGTGGCCCTGCCACCGACCCCGGAGGACTACGAGGCGCGCTGGGCCGGGGTACAGGCGCACAATCGCTGGCTGGCCGACTTCTGTGGCCGTGCGCCGGGGCGACGGGCCGGTGTCGTCCAGGTGTTCGCCAATCGGATGGAGGACGCCGTGGCCGAGGTCCGGTGGGCCGTGGAGCAGTTCCACCCCTTCGGCGGGATCCTCCTGCCCTCGGTGCCCCCCAACTCGCACCTGCCCCCCCTGTGGGAGCCGCACTACGAGCCCCTGTGGCAGGTCTGCGCCGACCTCGACGTGCCCATCAACATTCACGGGGGGAGCGCGTTGCCCGACTACGGCGAGCACGAAGCGGCCCGGGCCATCATGTTGATCGAGCTCCCCTGGTTCAGCCACCGCGCCGCCTGGCACCTCATCTTCTCCGGCGTGCTGGAGCGGTACCCGACCCTGCGCATTGCCCTCACCGAGCAAGGGGTGGCCTGGTTGCCGCGTGGGCTCGAGACCCTCGACTGGTTCTACGGGCGCATGACGCTGGCCGAGGCGGCCGAGGCCCGGTTCTTCGGGGCGGCGGCGGAGGGGATGTCCATGACCCCGTCGGAGTACTTCGCCCGCAATTTCTGGGTCGGCGCCAGCTTCCTCCGCCCGAGCGAGTCGCCGCTCTGCCACGACCTCGGCGTCGACCGCATCATGTGGGGGGCCGACTATCCCCACTCGGAGGGCAGCTACCCCTACACCACCGAGGCCCTCCGCGTGGCCTTCGCCGACTACACGCCTCCCGAGGTGCGGGCCATGGTGGAGGGCACGGCCGCCTCCTTCTACGGGTTCGACCTCGAGCGGCTCCGCCCGCTCGGCGACCGCATCGGACCCACCGTGGGCGACGTGGGCGCCCCGCTGGCCCCCCAGGAGTGGCCGCGGGACTCCACCTGCAACGCCTTCGACCAGACGGCGGTCCTGCGGTCCTGGTGATCCTGCGGTCCTGGTGATCCCGGGGTCCCGGTCGTTCCGAAGTCCCGGTCGTTCCGAAGTCCCGGTCGTTCCGCGCTCCTGGTCGTTCCGCGCTCCCGGTCGTTCCGCGTTCCGGGTGGTTCAGGAGGGGAGCAGCCCGTCCAACAGCTTCTCGAGGGTGAAGGCGAACAGGACGTCGGTGTCCACGCCCTGCTCCATGGCCCGCTGCAGCCCGGCGTCGACGGCGCCGCCACCGAGGCGGTGCCAGAGCTCCTGGGTGGTCTCGCTCCCGGGCACGCGGTGCTCGAAGTTGTCGGTCAGGAGGATGAACCCGCCGACGGTGAAGAGGATGGCGCGGACCACCATGGCCGCGGCGTCCCCTCGCAACCCGGCCGCCGCCACCTCACGGGCGAGTGCCACCTGGGTCGGGAAGGAGAGCTCGGCCGCCCGTCCCAGCTCGAGCGCCAGCTCCTGCGCCGGTTGGGTCTCCGCCACCTGCCGGCGCAGGCCGGTGGCCAGCTCGATCAGGCGCCGCCGCGGCGTGCGCCCCCGGGCCCGGGGCTCGGGGACCTCCTCGATCAGGGCCGTCAACACCTGGCCCAGCAGCGCCTCACGGCTGCCGAAATGCCAGTACACCGAGGTCGGGGTGACGCCCGCCATGGTGGCCACCTTGCGCATGGTGACGCCGGGCACCCCGTCCCGCAGCAGCAGCTCCCGGGCGGCCGCCACCAGGCGCTGCCCCGTCGGCTCGGCGCCGGCGGCCGGCAGTGGGGGGGTCCTGGGGGACGGCATGCCGGGCGAGCGTAGCCACCCTCGACACCGGGGCCCGCTTGTGGAACAGTGTTCAAGAAGGGAGGGCACATGGACACCATCAGGTACGGGGCACGCCACGATCAGGTCAGCCACGAGATCGCGGCGAAGGCCAAAGCGGACATCTGGTCGGAGGCGGTCACCGCGCTCTACGAGACCGATCCCGAGATCGTCGCGGCCGTGCTTCCCCCGCCGCTCGAGCCGGGCCCCAAGCCGCTGGTGCGGATCACCATCACCAGGGTCGAGATGCCCGGGCTCCCCACCTTCGGGGCCGGGTGGATCGGGGTGCAGGCCCGTCACGGTGACCGCGTCGGCGAGTACCCCATCCTCATGCCCATGACCACCGAGCAGTCCACCGTCGGCGGGCGCGAGACGTACGGCGAGCCCAAGAAGCTGGCCGAGGTGGAGGTGACGCGCACCGATGGACGCGTCGAGGCGCGCATCGCCCGCATGGGTGCCCTGCTCTGCGAGATCGTGGGCCGGGTGACCGAGCCCCGGGAGAACTACGAGCTGGACAAGACCGACTTCTGGTTCAAGCTGTCGCCTTCGGCGGAGACGCCGGGCGATCTCGACCAGGACCCCCTCCTGGTCTACGGGGAGAAGACCGAACGGACCCGGCTGCACGAGGGGATCGAGGGCGAGCTCGTCATCAAGGAGGCGCCCCTGGACCCCATCGCCGACCTGGTGATCCGCCGGGTGGTCGACATCAACTGGACGGAGCGGGCGTCGACCCAGGTCGGCCGCATCATCGGACCGGTGCCCCGCGCCGACCTGGCCCCGTACCTCCACCAGCGCTACGACGATCTCTCGGTGCTGGGGGCCGAGCGATGACGGACCGCTACACCATCATCTCGGCGGACGCCCACGCCGGTCTGCCGTGCGAGGAGTACCGGCCCTTCCTCGACGCCAAGTACATGGCGCCGTTCGACGACTACCTGGCCGAGCGGGAGGCGAACCGCTCGCAGGCGTTGCAGATGAACTACGACTACATCATGGGCTGGGAGACCGAGAACGCCGAGGGTCTGCGCGGCGCCTGGGACATCGAGCAGCGCGACAAGGAGATGGACGCCGACGGCGTGTCCGCCGAGGTGATGTTCGCCGATGCCGACGCCATCACCGGGATGGCCTCGCCGCCCTTCGGTGCCGGCCTGTCCGCCGGCGCCATCACCGATCCCGAGCTGGCCTTCGCCGGCGCTCGTGCCCACAACCGTTTCCTGGTCGAGATGTGCGGCCGGAACCCCGAGCGTCACGGCGGCGTGGCGCTGGTCCCCATCACCCACGGTGTCGAGCGCTCGGTGGCCGAGATCGAATGGCTGGCCGCCCAGTCGGGGATCAAGGGGATCATGATCCCGACCATGTGGCACGACCACCAGCCCTACAACCATCCGGACTACGACCCGGTGTGGGCCGCCTGCCAGGCCGCCGGCCTCCCGGTGCACACCCATTCGGGCGAGGCCGCGCAGGACGAGTACAACGACAACATCGGCATCTACCTGGCCGAGGTCATCTGGTGGGCCACCCGCCCCATGTGGCACCTGCTGTTCTCCGGTGTCTTCGAGCGCTTTCCGCGTCTCAAGTACGTGGTGACCGAGGCGGCAGCCTTCTGGGCGGCCGACATGATGTGGAAGTGGGACCAGTACATGGGGGGCGGGCACACCACCAAGAAGATGGCGGCGCTCTTGAAGGGCAAGATCTCCCAGCTCCCGTCGGACTATTTCGGCCAGAACATCTTCATCGGGGCCTCCACCATGTCCAAGGAGGAGATCCGGCGTCGTTACGTGCTGGGGTGCGATGTCGTGATGTGGGGCACCGACTACCCGCACCCCGAGGGCACCTGGCCCCACACCCAAGAGCGCCTCCGCGGCGACTTCTCGGGGATCCCGGTGGAGGACACCCGCCAGCTCCTGGGCGAGACGGCGGCCCGCTGTTACGGGTTCGACCTGGCCGTCCTCCAGCCCATCGCCGACCGCATCGGGCCCACCCCGGCCGACCTGGGCCAGGACGCGTCGCTCCGCACCGACCCCGAGGAGGTCCGGGCCGCCCGCTGGTGGAAGGACGAGTACCAGGTCAGCGCACCGGGCTGAGGCGGGATCGAGACGCCGGGCCCGCGCTCCCAGTTCACCCGCGGCGTCTCAACCGGCGAAGTCCCAGCTGCCGGCACCCTTCTCGTAATGGTGGAGGACGTTCTTGGCGATCAGGATGCGGTGCACCTCGTCGGGCCCGTCGGCCAGGCGGAGGGTCCGGGCGCCGAGGTACATCGCCGCCAGCGGCAGGTCTTGGGAGACGCCGGCCGCCCCCCACACCTGAATGGCCCGGTCGACCACCCGGGCGTAGGCCGCCGGCACGAAGACCTTGATGGAGGAGATCTCCGTCCGGGCCTGGGGGTCCCCCTGGTCGACCTTCTCGGCGGCGTGGATGGTGAGCAGTCGGGCGGCCTGGATGTCCGTGTAGCTGTCGGCCACGAACCCCTGCATGAACTGCTTGTCCTTCAGCAGGCCCCCGTGGACCTCCCGGGTCAAGAGGCGCTCGATCATGAGGTCGAAGGCCCGCCACATCTGGCCCACCGAGTTCATGCAGTGGAAGATGCGGCCCGCCCCCAGCCGGTCCTGCGCCGCCCGGTGCCCGTCGCCCACCTGGCCCAGCGCGTTCTCGACGGGCACCCGGACATTGGTGTAGCGGACCTCGCAGTGGTCCGAGGAGGTGCTGCCCCAGATCCCGATGCCCCGCTCGATGGTCACGCCGGGCGTCGACGTCGGGACGATGATCTGCACCATCGGGCCCCGGCGGTCGTCGTCACCGGACTCGGCCGCCCGGCACATCACGATGAAGAAGTCCGCCTCCAACCCGTTGGAGGTGAACCACTTGTGCCCGTTGATCACCCACTCGTCGCCCCGGCGTACCGCCGTCGTCCGGATCGCACGCGGGTCCGAGCCGGCGTTCTCCGGCTCGGTCATCGAGAAGCCCGATTGCATGGTCCCCTCGACCAGGGGCAGCAGCCACTTCCGCTTCTGCTCCTCCGTGCCGTACTTGACCAGGATGCTCTGGTTGCCCGAGTTGGGGGCCACCACGCCGAAGAGGGAGGCGGCGCCCACGGCGTAGGCCAGGATCTCGTTCATGTAGGCGTGGGCCAGGAAGTCGAGACCCATGCCGCCGTACTCGGGCGGGAGGTGGGGGGCCCACAGACCCTCGGCCTTGACCTTCTGCTTCACCTGTTCGCGCAGGGCCTCGGACTCGGCCCGCTCCACCTCGCTGGCGTCCTCCCGGCGCCCTCTCCACAGCAGCGCCTCGTCGGGCAGGATCTTCTCGTTGACGATCCGGGCCGTGCGGAGGCGGATGTCATTGATGTGATCGCTCAGCCCGGGGGTGGCGGTGACGGTGATCGGCATGGTCGGGTCCTCGGCTGTGGGCGTCGTGGTGGCGTCGGTGAGCCTAGGCAGGTTCGCTCGGTGTGTTCTCCCTCACGGTCCAGGGCCCGGTGAGGGCCCGCTCGTAGCGGCCGCGCCCGACGAAGCTCACCACCCACCGGGCCAAAGCGCCGAAGCGGTTCTTGAAGCCGGTGAGGAACGTCACGTGGACCACCAGCCAGAGCACCCACCCGAAGAAGCCCCCGATGCGCAGGGGGCCGATCTTGGCCACGGCCCGGAAGCGGGAGATGGTGGCCAGCGTGCCCAGGTCGCGGTAGTGGAACGGCCGCACGACGGTGTCGCCGCGCAGCCGCCGGCCGATGGTGCGCGCCGCGTGGACCCCCGATTGCATGGCCACCTCGGCCACGCCGGGCAGGCCGTCGAGGGCCATCATGTCGCCCACCACGAAGATCTCGGGGTAGCCCGGGACCGAGCATTCCGGGCCGACCCGCAGCCTCCCGCTGCCGTCGACCGCGGTCCCGGTCGCCTCGGCCAGCTGCGCCGCCAGCGGTGCCGCCGTCGTGCCGGCGGCCCAGATCTTGGTCGCCGCCCGGACCGACACGTTCGATCCGTCGGACCGGGTGATCTCGACGCCGTCGGGTCCCATCCCGGTGACCATGGCCCCGAGATGCACCTCGATCCCCATGCCGGTCAGGTCCCGCTCGGTCATCCGCGACAAACGCGCGCCCATGGACGCCACCAGACCGTCTCCTCCCTCGACCAGCAGGACGCGGGTCTGGCGGGGATCGATGTGACGGAAGTTGCGCCGGAGCGCCCGGCGCGAGAGCTCCATCAGCTGCCCCGCCATCTCGACCCCGGTCGGACCGCCCCCCACCACGACGAAGGTCATCAGGGCCCGGCGCTGCTCCTCGTCCGGCTCGGCCTCGGCCCGCTCGAAGGCGCCGAAGATCTGACCGCGCAGGCCCATCGCGTCGTCGAGCGACTTCATGCCGCCGGCGGCGCGGCGGAAGTCGTCGTGGCCGAAGTACGAGGTCACCGCGCCGCCGGCCACGATCAAGCTGTCGTAGGCCGTGGTCACCCGACGATCGAGCTCCCTCACGCTGATCTGGCGGGCCCGCGGATCGATGCCTTCCACCTCGCCCAACACGATGCTCATGGAGGCGTAGTTGCGGAAGATGTCGCGTGTGGCCGGGGCGATCTGGCCCTCCGAGAGGATCCCGGTGGCCACCTGGTAGAGGAGAGGCTGGAACAGATGGTGGTTGGTGCGGTCGATCAGGGTGACCCGCACCGGTACCCGCCGCAGCGCCTTGGCGGCGAACAACCCGCCGAAGCCGGAGCCGATGATCACCACATGGTGCCGCTCGTCGAGCTGTCCACCGATCACACGTACTCCTCGATGACCTCTGCCACGTAGTGCGCCAGCGGCACGGTGGCGAGCTCGTCCCGGGTGAACCACCGCACGTCGTCGGTGGTCCCGCCTTCCTCCGGACGCAGGGTCCCCGTCCAGCGGGCCACCCGGTAGATGACGCGCAGGGTGTGCAGGTCGGTGCCGTCGAGCAGGGAGCGCACATCGGAGAGGACGGCGAGCAGGGGGCCCAGCTCGACGCGCAGGCCGGTCTCCTCCTCCATCTCGCGGTGCAGTGCCTCGGTCGGGCTCTCCCCGTGCTGGATGCCGCCCCCGGGCAGGAACCAACGTCCGTTCATGCGCAGCGACGGCGCCGCCCGGGCCAAGAGGAGGCGCCCATCCTGGTCGGTGCACACGCCGTAGACGGCGACCCGCTGCCGTTCTGCCATGCCTGCATGCTGTCCTCACCGACCCCGGACCGCCAAGTCCGGGGCCGGGTACCCTGGGCCGGGCCCGGCAGGAGCCGTCGGGGCAAAGGGGGTCCGGCATGGACACGGCAAACGAATTGGAGGCCATCCGTCGGCTGAAGTACGCCTACTTCCGGACGCTCGACCTCAAGCGTTTCGACGAGTTGGGCCAGCTCCTGACCGACGATGCCACGGCGGCCTACGAGGACGGCAAGACGCGTCTGAGCGGGCGGGACGCCATCGTGGCCTGGCTCTCCGAATCGCTGGGCAGCCCCGGGATCGCCACCGAGCACCACGGGCATCATCCCGAGATCGACTTCGTCTCGGACACCGAGGCCACGGGGACCTGGTACCTGCAGGACCGGGTGATCGTCCCCTCGGCCGACATCGAGATCGGCGGCACCGCGTTCTACTCCGACCGCTACGTCAAGAACGACGATGGGTGGCGCATCGCCCACACCGGCTACATGCGGGTGTTCGAGGAGCACCGCATCCACTCCACCCTGGCCGTCCACTCGTTCAGCTCGCGCTTCGAACCACGCGCCTGAGCCGGGCGGGCCGCCGGCCCCGGGGCCACCCGGGCCCGAAGGCTCCCGAATACCCTGCGCCGGTTTCTGAACCCCGAAGCCCGCTCCCGGCGCGGCGAGGTTCGTGGCCGCCGCTCTACGGGCGCTCGGCCGGGCTGATGGTGAAGGCGGGGTCACGCAGCGTGGTGGGCTCCAGCGCCTTCTCGATCGCCGCCACGAAGTCGGGCTCGAGCTCGACGTCCAACGCCTTGACGTTCTCGTCGATCTGCTCGGCCCGGCTGGCCCCGATGATGGCACTGCTCACGTTCTCGTTGCGCAGCACCCAGGCCAGGGCCACCGAGGCCGGGGTGTACCCCGCTTGGCGGCAGAGCTCGGCGTACACCTGCACCGGTTCGAGCACCTCGTCGCGCAGGAGCCAGCTCATCTCCCCGCCCTCGGGGCCCACGGCGCGCGACCCTTCGGGGGGAGCGGCCCCGCCGGGGAGGTACTTCCCGGTCAGCACGCCCTGGGAGAGGGGCGACCAGACGACCTGGCCCACTCCCTCCTTCAGGCAGAGCGGGATGATCTCGGGCTCGATCACCCGCCAGATCAGCGAGTACTGGGGTTGGTTGGAGACGATGCGGTCGAAGCCCATCTCGTCGGCCAGCTGCAGCGCATCGGCGATCTGCTCGGCCGTCCACTCCGAGACCCCGACGTAGTGCACCTTGCCCTGGCGCACCAGGTCGTCGAAGGCGCGCAGCGTCTCCTCCAGTGGGGTGGCGTAGTCGTAGCGGTGTGCCTGGTACAGGTCGACGTGATCGGTCTGGAGCCGCTCGAGGGAGCCGTGCAGTGATTCGAAGATGTGCTTGCGCGACAGCCCGCGGTTGTTGGGGTTGGGCCCCGTGGGCCAGTAGACCTTGGTGAAGATCTCGATCGAATCACGCCGCACGCCCTTGAGGGCGCGCCCCAGCACCGACTCGGCCGCGCCGGTGGCGTAGGCGTCGGCCGTGTCGAAGGTCGTGATGCCCACGTCGAGCGAGGCCTTGACACACGACAGCGCGGCTTGCTCCTCCACCTGGCTGCCGTGGGTGATCCAGTTGCCGTACGACAACGACGAGACCAACATCCCTGATTTCCCGAGGTGGCGGTAGTCCATGCGGGGGACCCTATCCCGCCGCCCTACGCTCGGGCCCGGTGCCCGACCGACCCGACGACCAATACGGCGCCGAGAGCGGACCGGCGCCCACGCGGTCACCGGCCGGGGACCACGACCAGGCTCCGGCCCAGGACGAGGACCGGGACCACGCCCCGGGTCAGCTCCCCGGCGCCACGCTGCGCGTGCACAAGGCGCTGGCCATCCCACTGAGCGAGATCACGTGGAGGGCGACCACCTCGGGCGGCCCGGGCGGCCAGCACGCAAACCGGACGCTGAGCCGGGTGGAGGTCCAATTCGAGCCGGCCCGCTCCCCCACCCTGGGGCCGCGCCAGCGGGCCCGCCTCCTCGGCCGCTACGGCCCCGTGGTGCGCGCCGCCGCATCGGAGTCCCGCTCGCAGTCACGCAACCGTCAGGTGGCACTGGCCCGCCTGGCCGAGAAACTGGCCGAGGGACTGCGGGTACAGCCCCCCCGCCGCCCGACGCGGCCCACCAAGGGATCGCAGATCCGACGGGTCGAGGCCAAACGGCGCCGCGCCGAGACCAAGCGGCAGCGCCGCGCTCCCGACCAGCACGAGGACTGACCGCTGACCGCTCCCCGCTCCGCGCCGCCGCGCTCCCCGCGGCCGATCGTCACGGCAGCACCCGAGCTCTTCGGGAGAGGTGCCGCGCCGGGATCCGGTCGCCCCTCAGGTGCCCAGACCCAACGTCGCCGTGGCGGCGGCCAGACCCGAATCGAGCAGGCCCAGCAGCTCGGCGTCGTCGTCCGCCCGCGGTCCGCGCAGGGCGGTGAGGGCGGCGTAGCCCCGGGCCACCAGGGCGGCGTCCTCGTTGGCGTCGGTCAGGTCGACATCACCCGAGCGTGGGAAGGGCGATCCGACCGTGAGGGTGATCTCGCCCCGGTCGCTCGCACCGCCCTCCATCACCGCCTGGGCGCCCTCGGCCGCCGCCGGTCCCTCCATCTCGGGACGGTTGGGCGCGTCCCACTCGCCGGCGCCGCTGGCCGCCTTGATCAGGCCCGCACCGCTGACCCGGGCCCAGCGCAGTCCGAGGATCTCGTGGATCGGCAGAGCCGGTACGTTGAGGTTGAGCACGGTCCGGGCCGGCGCCTTGGCCAGGACCGGGATCAGGCACACCGCCAGTTCGGCGGCCGAGTCCCACGGGTCGGGCGTCACCCCGGCCCTCAGGGAGACGGCCAGCGCACTGATGCCCAGTTGCGAGGCGGTCAGGGCGGCCCCCACCGTCCCCGAGTGCAGGACCGATCGGCCGACGTTGACGCCGTGGTTGATGCCCGAGAGCACGAGATCGGGTTTGGGGCCGACGGCACCCAGCGCCCCGGCGATGACCGACAGGGCGGGCGAGGCGTCGAGCCCGTAGGCCTCGACCCCCTCGGCCCCCTGCACCGCTGCCCGCGCGTAGGGGATGGTGGTGCGATCCTGGACGGAGCCCACCGCCGCACCGGCCCCGCTGTAGTTGGAACTGGGGGCCACGACCACGATCTCGTGCGTCGGTCCGCCCGCCGCGGCCACGGCATCGACCCAGCGCACCAGTGCCCTGGTCAAGGCGGCCAGACCGGGCGCGTCCACCCCGTCGTCGTTGGTCACCAGCACCCTCACGCGTCCGAACCCTACCGGCCGTCCGGGGGCGGCTGGCCCATCGTCCGCCCCCTCCGGCCGCGAGATCACCGTCCCCTCACCGTCCCTTCACCTGTCGGCCACCGGCCCTACGCCCGCTCCGCACCCTCACCCCGCCCCGGTCCCGCCGCCCATCTCGCCGCCCTTCCCGCCCGCGCCAACCCGCCCGCGGGGCCCCGCCCACGGAGCAAACCCCACCCCAGGTGCTGGGTCTGCTTCAATTCACTGCGCCATGCCCTCCTCGTCGCCCCAGATCTCCGTCGCCTCGCCCACGGGGCAGCAGTGGCGCATCGGGCACGGCGACCAGCGGGTGGTGATCTGCGAGGTGGGCGCCACCCTGCGCTCCTATAGCGCCGGGGGACACCCGGTGATCGACGGCTTCGGACCGACGGAATGGTCACAGAGCGGGCGGGGCCAGGTGCTGGCTCCGTGGCCGAACCGGCTGGCCGACGGCCGCTACACGTTCAACGGCACGCAGGCCCAGGCCGCCCTCGATGAGCCGGAGCGCCACAACGCCATCCACGGCCTGGTGCGCTGGTTGCCCTGGACCCTCCAGACCCGGCATCAGAACCACGTGTCGCTGCGCCTCCAGCTCCATCCGTCCCCGGGCTACCCGTTCTCCCTGCTGATGGAGCTGGCCTATCACGTCGGCCGCAACGGCCTGAGCGTGACCGCCACGGCCCAGAGCCTCGGGGACGGCCCGATCCCGTTCGGCCTGGGGTTCCACCCGTACCTGACGGCCGGTCCCGAGACGGTCGACGGGGCCATCCTGCAGCTGCCGGCCCGGCACACCCTCGACCTCGACGACCGTGGGTTGCCGACGGGAGGCCTGACGCCGGTGGCGGGCACCGACCGCGACTTCACCACCGCACGCTTCATCGGGCCGACCGTCCTCGACACCGCCTTCACCACCTTGGACCGTGACCCCGAGGGCCGCGCCTGGGCCAGCCTCGATGTGCCCGGCGGAGCCAGCGGGGCCTCGCTGTGGTGCGACCCCGGGTTCAGCTACCTCATGGTCTACACCGGGGACACCCTGGGCGACGTGTCCCGCCGCCGCCGGGCCGTGGCCATTGAGCCCATGACCTGCCCGCCCAACGCGTTCCGCACCGGGAAGGACCTGCTGGCGCTCGAGCCCGGCCAGGAATGGTCGGCCGGCTGGGGCATCGTGCCGCGATGACCGATCACGTGGTGCTGGTGACCGGCTCGTCGAGCGGGATCGGCGCCGCCGTGGCGCAGGCCTTCGGCGCCCTCGGGTCGGGCGTGGTGGTGAACTCGGCGCGCTCGGTGGCCGAGGGTGAGGCGGTCGCCGCCGCGCTGCCCGACGCCTGCTACGTCCAGGGCGATATCTGCGACCCCGCGGCGGCACAGCGCATGGTGGCGGCCGCCCGGGAGCGCTGGGGCCGACTCGACACCCTGGTCAACAATGCGGGGACCACCGCCGTCATCCCCCACCACGATCTGGAGGCGGCGACCGTCGACGTGTGGCGCCGCATCTTCGAGGTCAACGTCTTCGGCACCTGGACCATGACCCAGGCCGCGCTGCCGGCGCTGCGCGAGGTCGGCGGCTCGGTGGTCAACGTGTCGTCGCTGGCCGGCGTGCGTCCCACCGGCTCCTCCATCCCCTACGCCGCCAGCAAGGCCGCGCTGAACCACATGACGGTGCTCCTGGCCAAGGTGGTGGGACCCGCCGTCCGGGTCAACGCCGTGGCCCCCGGCCTCATCGACACGCCCTGGACCGCCGACTGGGGTGACCTACGCGAAGGGGTGGCGCTGGTGGCCCCGCTGCGGCGGGTGGGACGGCCCGAGGACGTGGCCGAGGTGGTGGTAGCGCTGGCCCGGTCGTCCTATGTGACCGGTCAGGTGGTCGGCGTGGACGGCGGCCTGTCCATAGCCCTCTGACCGCCCGCGGTCACCCAGCGCAACCCGGCGGAGACCATCCGGGACAGCGGGACGACGGCCACCGTGTCGACCAGGACGTCGAGGGGGGCCGGGGGGGCCAGCCCGAGCTCGCGGCGGGCCCAGGTGGGCAGGGTCCCGATGGCCGCTGCCAGCAGGACGGCGTACACCGCCCGCTCCTCGGGCCGCTTGGCCACGCCACGCCGCAGCCAGTCGCGGGCCTGGCGGGCCTGGGGACCGGCGTAGAGCTCGGGGCGGATCCGGCCGAAGTAGCTCTCCACCTCGGCGGCGGACCGGGGCACCCAGGCGGCCCCCAGGGCCATGGCCACCGGGGCCACGTCCACGTAGTACTGGTCGCACTCGTCCGGGGTGAGGGGACGGGGCCCGTAGCGCCGGGCCGAAGCCAGGAAGCTGGACACCTCCGCCACGTGGATGAAGGTCACCAGCTCGGGATCGTCCGCCGAGTAGGCCCGCCCGTCGGGGGAGACGCCCCGGACCCGCCGGTGGACCCGCTGGACCTGCTCGATGGCCTTCTCGGCCTCGGTCACCGTGCCGAACGTCGTGGTCCCCACGAAGTCGGCCGTCCGGCGCAGGCGCCCCAGCGGGTCGCTCTGGTAGCTCGAGTGCTCGGCCCCGCCGGCCATGGCCAGCGGGTGCAGCATCTGCACCAGGAGGGCGCCCAGGCCTCCGATCAGCATGGTGGGCAGATCGGCATGCACGGCCCGGGCCACGCTGCCGGGGGCGAGAAACGCCTCCTCGGGGTCCATGGAGGGGGGCGCCGGCGCCACCGTGATGCCGATCGACCGCCGGACGTCCCTGGTCAGGCCGGCCCGGGCCGGCGCCGTGAGGTCATCGACCAGGCGCAGGGGTGCGGAGGCGACGGTGCCACCCAGAGCGGTGGCCCGCTGGACCGGCGTCAGCAGCGACATGCCCAAAGCTTGGCACGGCCACCCGTGGCAGAGTGCACGGATGCGCTTCGTCGTTTTCGGGGCCGGCGCCATCGGCGGTACCCTCGGGGCCCGCCTGTTCCAACACGGCGCCGACGTCACGCTGATCGCCCGGGGTGCGCACGCCGAGGCGTTGCGCTCGGGCCTGGTGCTCGAGGCCCCGGACGAATCGGTCACCCTGCCCATCCCGGTCGTGACCGACCCCGCCGACGTGACGTGGACCGGGGACACGGTGGTCCTGCTGGCGGTCAAGGGGCAGCAGACGGACCCGGCGCTGACCCGGCTGGCCGCCGTGGCCGACCCGTCGACCCCGGTGGTCTGCATGCAGAACGGGGTCGAGAACGAGCGCCGGGTGCTCCGGCACTTCTCGCACACCTACGCCATGTGCGTCATGTGCCCGGCCACGCACCTGCGGCCCGGCGTGGTCCAGGCCCACTCGGCACCGGTCACCGGGCTGCTCGACCTGGGCCGTTACCCCTCCGGGCTCGATGACACGGCCCGCGCCATCGCCGCGGCCGTCGACGCCACCTCCTTCCAGTCGGTGGCCCGACCCGACATCATGCGCTGGAAGTACCGCAAGCTCCTCATGAACCTGGCCAACGCCGCCGAGGCACTGTGCGGGCCCGAAGGGCGCTTCGCCCCCCTGACCAAGGTGGCGCAGGAGGAGGGCGTGGCGGCCCTGGCGGCGGCCGGGATCGAGGTGGCCACCCGCGAGGAGGACCGGGACCGACGCGACGACCATCTCCGCATGCGGGCCACGTCGTCGGGGGAGTGGACCGGCGGGTCGAGCTGGCAGAGCCTGGCCCGGAGCACCGGGTCGATCGAGGCGGAGTACCTCAACGGGGAGATCGTGCTGCTGGGGGCGCTGCACGGCGTGGCCACTCCGGTCAACTCCCTGTTGCAGCGCCTTGCCCTGCAGGCCGCTCTCGAGGGGCGCCCGCCCGGGACCTGGACACCCGAGGAGCTGGGCCGGATGGCCGGGGTGCCCGGTGCCGAGTGAGCGCGCCGCCGCGCTGGCCGACGAGTTCGCCGCCGCCAACGCCGCGGCCGTCGCCTTCGCCCGTTCGTGCTCGGAGGACCAGTGGCGCACCGTGGTGCCCGGCGAGGATCAGTCCCCGTGGAGCGCGGCCCGGACGTCCTCGGCCGGATCGGGGGTGATCGCCGCCGGGGTGGCGATGGTCACCTGGTGGACCTCGCCGGTGAAGCGGGCCGGCGGGGCGTAGCGCGACGAGACGGGGAACCCGCTGTCGTAGCCGAGCCGCAGCCCGGCGCCACCGTGCTGGAGGGCCATGGGCAGCATCCCCTCCACCGCGATTTCGTCGGCCACGGTGCCGTCGATGCGCAGCACCATCCGACCCGGTCCCCCCGCCTCACCCAGGGTGTAGGCCACGACGAGGCGGTGTGATCCCGTCGTCTCGGGGGCCGGGCCGCTGAGGTGCAGCGCGTCGGAAGCCCGGGCGAAGGTGAAGCACACCGAGCCCTCGGTGAGATAGAGGGCGTACCCGCCGAACCAGTCACCCAGGGCGCAGACGACGCCTTCGGTCCCGGCCCCGGCCGACTCGATGTCGGCCGTCATCTGGAAGCCGCCCCAGAGAAGGGGCACCGACTCGTCGTGCACCGGGCCGCCGCCGGGCCGGTAGGTCTGAGCGGCCCCCGCGGGCCAGGCCGGGGCGATGAAGCCGGCGAACCGGTCCAGCAACCCGTCCGAAATGGGCAGCACCTGGTTGCGCCCGGCCTCGGCCGCCCACAGCTCGGTCAGCTGACGCAGGCGCCCGGGTTCCTCGGCCGCACGGTCACGCGCCTCGGAGAAGTCCTCGGAGAGGTCGAACAGTTCCCAGCGGTCCTGCGCGAAGTCCCGGCTGCCGGTGGCCAGCTCCTCCTCGTCGAGGACTCCGGTGCTGATGTGGTCGGTGGTCGCCTTCCACCCGTCGTGGTAGATCGAGCGCGATCCCATCATCTCGAAGTACTGGGTGCGGTGGACCTCGCCGGCCGCCGGGTCCGCCAGTGTGGGGAGCAGGCTGGTGCCGTCCATGGCCTGCTGGGTCGCGCCGTCCACCCGATCGGGGGCGTCGATGCCGACGGCGTCCAGCACGGTCGGCATCAGGTCGATCACGTGGGTGAACTGGGGTCGCACCGTGCCCGGCTCGGCGATCCGGCCCGGCCAGTGCACGATGAGCGGCGTGCGGGTGCCCCCCAGCCAGGTGTAACGCTTCCACAGCTTGTGGGGGGTGTTGCCGGCCCAGGCCCAGGCCCAGGCGTAGTGGTTGTAGGTGCTGAAGCCCCCCCAGTCGTCGTAGGCGGCCAGGTTGTCCGACATGGACTCCCGTTGGTGGGCGGTGAAGCGGTGCTCGTTGACGCTCCCGATCTGGCCGCCCTCGGCGCTGGCGCCGTTGTCGGAGAAGACGATCACCAGGGTGTCCTCGAGCAGTCCCGAGGCCTCCAAGGAGGCCAGGACGCGCCCGATCTGGGCGTCGGCGTGGGTGAGGAAGCCGGCGAAGACCTCCTGCTGGCGGGCCAGCATGCGGCGCTCGTCGGGACCGAGATCGTCCCAGCCCCGCACCCAGGCGGGCCGCGGGGTCAGCTCGGTGCCCGGAGGGACCACGCCCGTCTCCTGCTGACGGGCGAACACCTCGCGCCGCCAGGCGTCCCAGCCCTGGTCGAACCGGCCCCGGTAGGGGGCGATCCATTCGGGGGCCACGTGGTGCGGCGCGTGCATGGCCCCCAGGGCGAAGTAGAGGAAGAACGGCTTGCCCCGCGCCGCCTGCTGCTGGTCCTGCACCATGCGAATGGCCTGGTCGGCCAGGTCCTCGCTGAGGTGGTACCCCTCCTCGGGCCGGCGGGGCGGCTCGACGTAGTGGTTGTCGCAGACCAGGTTGGGCGCCCAGTGATTGGCGTCCCCTTGCAGGAAGCCGTAGTGCCGCTCGAAGCCGAAGCCGAGGGGCCAGGCGTCGAAGGGGCCGGCGGCCGAGCGCTGCCACCGCGGGGTGAGGTGCCACTTCCCGACCGCCAGGGTCGAATAGCCGACGTCACGGAGCAGGCGCGGCAGGGTCGCCGCCGACTTGGGGAGGCGGGCGGTGTAGCCCGGGTAGGCCAGGGGGATGTCGGCCAGGAACCCCATCCCGACGGCGTGGTGGTTGCGGCCGGTGAAGAACGAGGCCCGGGTGGGGGAGCACAGCGAGGTGACGTGGAACCGGTTGTAGGCGGCGCCGTGGGCGGCCAGCGCATCGAGGTGGGGCGTGGCGATGTCCGAGCCGAAGCAGCCGAGATGACCGAAACCGGTGTCGTCCAGCACGATGGCCACCACGTTGGGTGCCCCGGCCGGCGGACGGGGATCGGCCGGGCGGCGGGTGGTCGACTCGGCCGGGGTGAAGCCGATCTGTTGAGGAGGCTCGGCCGGGTTCATGAGGGGCGGGGCGCGGACGCAGTGGAGGGCATGGCGACACAGGGTAGGCGCGAGGCCCCGCCTCCTCCCCGATGACCGGAGTAACGTGGTCGCATGCAGGGGCACCTGCCCACGCCGCCGCAGCCCCAGTGGCCGATCGGCCTGGCGCCCGTCATCGGGTACGTCGCCACGCGCGAGCCGCAACCGCTCGAGGAGCGGGACCCGGTCCAGCCCGAATGGTGGGAGATCGACGAGGTCGAAGAGGAGTGGGGGCCGCGCCACTCCCGGGTGGTGCGGGTCACCGCCGTCCTGTTGTCGTTTGCCCTGGCGGTGGCCGGCGTGGGCACGGTGCTGGAGTTGGTGCTGTCCGCGCACTGACGGTCCCAGCGCCGCGCCCGGCGCTCCCACCAGCCGGTGGGCCCGGGTGCGGGGAGGGGATGATGGTGACCAAATCTCAAGAATCCCTATGGGTGTAGTGTGAAAAGGCATCCACCGACCCAGGAGCAGCCCATGACCAGCATCCGGACGGACACCCGACTCGAGATCACCCCGCTGTCGGGGACCATCGGCGCCGAGCTCCGGGGCGTCGACCTCAAGGAGAGACTCGATGCCGCGTCGGTGGCGGAGATCCACCGGGCGCTGGTGCAGTTCAAGGTCATCTTCTTCCCGGCGCAACACCTCACGGCGGCCGAGCACAAGGCCTTCGCCCTCCAGTTCGGCGAGATCACCAACGCCCATCCGGTCGTGCCCGGCCTGGGCGAGCACCGGGAGGTCTTCGAGATCGACTACAGCAAGACCCGCGGGATGGACGCCCGGCTCTCCGACAAGCGCGCCAGGGCGAGGAGTCCCTGGCACACCGACGTCACCTTCATGGAGCATCCCCCCATGGGGTCGGTCCTCAACGCCGTCGTCATGCCCGAGGCGGGCGGGGACACCGTCTTCGCCGACACCCAGGCCGCGTACATGGCGCTGTCCGAGCCGCTCCGCGCCTTCCTGGGTGGATTGCACGCGGTGCACGACGGGCGCCCCGCCTTCCAGGCGGTGCTGAACATGGTGGGGGAGGGCGAGTGGGACGGTGAGGCCGTCACCAGCCTGCCGCCGGTCATCCATCCCGTCGTGCGCACGCACCCCGAATCGGGTCGCAAGAGCCTGTTCGTCAACCCTGGCTTCACCGACCACATCGACGAACTCGAGCGCAGCGAGAGCGATGCCCTGCTTGCCTTCTTGTACGGGCACATGACCCGCCAGGAGTTCCTGGTGCGGTACCGGTGGGAGGAGGGGGACCTCGGCTTCTGGGACAACCGCTCCACCATGCACTGCGTGGTGACCGACTACGGCACGGCGCATCGGGTCATCCAGCGGGTCACGCTCCGAGGCGACCGGCCGTCCTGAGCCTCGGGCGCCGTCGCCGAGCGGCGGCATCGTCGACCGTCGCCATCGTCGACGCGCCATGGCGGCCGCACTCCGGTCGATGACCGCGGATCACCGGAACGTCAGGGCGCGCTGGCGACCACGCTGATCGTCGATCGGCGCCCGATGGTCGCTCGTTCCAGACGAACGTCGCCAAAGCCGTGCTCGCGGCATCGATCGGCGAAGCCAGCGGCCTGTTCGTCGGTCCAGCCGTGGCTCCCGTGACCTCGTGCCCCCGGCTGTGCCCTCCGCTCCATGGCGACCAGACGGCCACCGGGCCGAAGCACCCGGCGCACTTCTCGGAGCCCGCCGTCGATGTCGGACCAGTGGTGCACGGTGGCGATCGACCAGACGATCGAAGCGGAGCCCTCTGGCAAGGGGATCGCCTCAGCGGCACCTTCGACGTACCGCACCTTCGCCCCGCGTCGGGAGAGGAATCTTGCCATCCGCAACATGACGGTCGCCGGATCGACTCCGGTGACGATCGCTCCGTGTCGGGCCGCGTAGCGGACCGCGACGCCGGGGCCGCACCCGATGTCCACGACCGAGTCGCCGGATGCCATGCCGCTCAGTCGCACGGCCAGCTGGGCGTCGCCCTGGCGACCGAAGGCCATGCTGAGGGCGGCGACGAGCCCAGCGATGCCGGCAAAGCCGGGGTAGTCGGCGTGGTGATTCGGCGGTGCGTGCGGTTCGTCCACTGCTCCACCTTGACAGTTGAACCTGACTTCAAGTCAAGTGGGTGCGTGCCTGAGCCACTTCTGACCATCGGGGAGGTCGCGGCGCGAGCGCACGTGGCCACCTCGACCATCCGCTACTACGAACGCCTCAACCTGCTCGTCGCCGATGCCCGCAGGTCCGGGCAGCGTCGCTACCGCGTCGCCACCCTCCGAAGGCTCGTGTTCATCGGCATGCTCCAAGACGCCGGGCTCTCCCTCCTTGACATCGCGGGAATCCTCGACGCCGCGGACGTCAGCGAATGGAAGGCCATCGCCACGCGACGACTCGAGGCTCTGGACGAGCAGATCGCCACCTTGGGTCAGGCCCGTGCCTATCTGTCCGGTGCGCTGCTCTGCCGCTACGACCACCCGGCGACGGACTGCAAGATCATGGGGGCCGAGATCGATCGCCGACTCTCGGTGAGCCCATGATTCCGCCCTTCGGTACGCTCGTCCGAGCATGGTGATCGTGACCGGCAGCATCGAAGCCCGACCGGACACGATCGATCGGATCGTGGAGCTGGGTCTGGCACACGTCCGGCGTTCCCGTCAGGAGCCGGGATGCTTGTTCCACAGCATTCACCGTGACGTCGAGAACGAGCTGCGGGTGGTGTTCATCGAGCGGTGGGAGGATGCCGCCGCGCTCGAAGCTCATTTCCGCGTCCCGGCGTCGGGGGCATTCGTACGCGAGGCGGCCGCCCTGGCCCTTCGCCCGCCCGAGATCTCGATCTTCGAGGCCGAGGTCGCTTCGATCCCGAACCCGGCACCCGAGAGTCGGGGCGTCTGAGCACTCTGCTCCGCTCAGCGGGGCACGTGTCACGCCGGCCACCGTTCGTGGTGCCCTGCGGGAGCCGTTGGTCAATGGCCCGCTGATCGCCGGGGACGATGCCGTCGACCTGACCGGAGAGGGAAGGGACCTGTTCGAGGGGCTCCGGGAACACGTCATGGGAGCGACGGTGACCCTGCTCGGCCAATTCGACCTGAACGACGTCGAGACCACGGTTCGCACGCTCAAGGCCATCGCGGCGAGTACGACTTCCCCCACCGGTCGAACCTGATCGCCCGCCGTGATGCCGAGCGGCCAACCGCGGCGCACAAGGCCGGCGTTCAGGGATGCTCTGAGTCAGCCATGGAGGTGCGGTAGTGGAGGAATACGACGCCGCTGTGGAAACGGCGCTGGCTGAGCAGTTCGAGGTCAAGGCGGACGTGGTTGGGCAGGGATGGCTTGCCACCTCCCACGACAATGGGCGTCAGGAAAAGCTGGCATTCGTCGACGAGCCCGGCCCGGAAAGCCTGGGCGGCCAGGTCGGGGCCGCCTACGGTGATGTCTCGTTCTTGGGAGGTTTTCATCTCTTGGATCACCCTCGGTTCGAACGTGCGCTCTATGCGCGTTTTGGCGCTTGACACGGTTTCCAGCGACTTCGAGTACACGATCTTGTCGGCCGCCTGCCATATCTCCGCGAAGTCCAGTATGCAGGGCGGCTCGTCGGCACGAGCCTGCACGGTCTCCCAGTAGACCATCGTCTCGTACATCCGGCGCCCGTAGAGGTAGGTGCCAACCGGTCGTTCCAGGTCATTGACGAAGCCGTGCACCTCCTCGTCGGGCGCCCCCCAGTCGAAGTTGCCATCGTCGTCCTCCATGTACCCGTCGAGCGACGTGATCGCTGAGAAGATCAGCTTGGCCATGGAGATCGCCTTCGGGAGGATCGGACTCCGTCCCAAGGTAGTGCGCCCGGTGACCCGAATCGAGTGACCCGATGGGTCGACTGGCGGCAGGTCAACTGAAGCGAGCACCCGGGCCCTCTGGTGGCCCCCGTCCCGGCGACTGGGACACCCCGCAATAGGCTGCCGAGGTGATCTCGGCGTCGAAATTGAGCTCATTGCTAGAGTAAGGGTGAGCTGACGTCCTCTGGGGTTGCTTGACCGCACGTCACCGCACCCGCGACGTGACCGCTACCCGGCCGCGAACGGGCCAACCCTCCGTCAGCAAGAGCCGAGGTCAACCTGGTTTCCTCGATACGCTGGCGCCATGTCTCGGAGTTGGCGAGCCCGCACCCCAAGACCGATCTGGTTCAACGACGCCCACGAGGCCGAGGCCAAGGAGGCACAGCTGCGCAAGCCACCCAGCCGGGTTGGCACATGGATCCTGCGGTGTTTGGGCTTCAGGGGTGAGATCGGAGAGCGCGCACCGCATGTGCAGACCCGGCACCCGCATGAGCACCCCGTGCACCGGCCCCCAGGAATCTGATCTCACCTCGGTGAACGTCCGAGCCCCGAAGCCCTGTCGACCGTGACAACCTGAACATTCCGCGTGGCGAGACTTCGGCCTGCACCGCCATGCCGTTGACGCCATCTACTCGAGATGCTGACGGCTTGGCGGGTTGAAGCTCTTGTGAACTATTTCCAGATGGTTGCCGTCGAAGTCGGCGACGTTGGCTGCGTAGTAGCTCGGGCCGAAGTGCGGCCGTATCGCCGGCTCGCCCTCGCTCGTTCCGCCCGCCTCAATCGCTGCAGCGTACGCGGCGTTGACCTCGGCCTCGTCGTCGGCCACAAACCCGACGTACAGTCCGGTCTCACCGGGTTGGCGCCGGCGTAGCCAGATACTGGAGCCGACGGCGACGCCAGAGCCGTAGGCCCCGTCGGCCAATCCGTAGAGATCAGGAACTTCCGCGGGTCCGGTGGAGGAGTCGTAGCTCCCGAGTTCTCTCCACCCCAAGGGCTCCAAGGTCGCTGCATACAAAGCCAGGGAGCGCGGCACGTCGCTTACCGAGATGTAAATGTGGTCAAGCACTGTTCTCTCCTGTTGGCGAGTGGACCGTGAATCAGATTCTTGGGCGTTGTCCGTGTTCCATGCCGCCATTGTGGCCGCCCCCGGCCGAGCCCGAAAGTGCCGGCCACAGGCAACCTTCGCCAGCGCGATCCCACGCCCGCACGCTTGCGATATACGGAACTCTGAGAAGATGTGGTCAGTGGGTTGGGAAGCACTCAAGCAGTGGGGCGACGGCGTCGCTCGGATCGAACTGCTCGCTGGCGGAGTTGCCAACGAGGTGTGGGGCGTGCGCGTCAACGGGCACTACGCGATCGGTCGTCTCGGTACCAGGAACGACGCTGATCTCGCATGGGAGACCGGGCTGCTCCGGCACCTCGACCGTGAAGGTCTGACCGTGCCGTTGCCGATCCCGACGGCGGACGGCCGGCTGTTCGCCGAAGGTTTGGTGGTGACGACCTACGTGGAGGGCGGACCGCCCGAGACGCGGGCCGACTGGCGTCGCGTGGCCGACATGCTCCGCCAGCTACACCGGTTGACGCAGGGCTGGCCGCAGCGCCCGGGCTGGCGGTCGTCGACCGACCTCCTGCACGCCGAGACCGGGACGAGGATCGACCTCGGCGCGATGCCGACTGAGGGCGTTGCTCGATGCCGAGCAGCCTGGGCGCGGCTCACCGGTCGTGAGACATGCGTCGTCCACGGCGATCCCAACCCTGGCAACGTCCGCATGACGGCGGATCGGGTCGCGCTGATCGACTGGGACGAGTCGCACGTCGACGTCCCCGACCTCGACCTGGTGTTGCCCCACAACGCCGCCGGTCTCGACGACGAGGCGCACGACATCGCTGCCCAAGCCTCCGCCGCATGGGAAGCCGCTGTCTGCTGGGACGACGAGTACGCGGTCAAGCGGCTGGCCGAGGTTCGGGTGGTCTGAACAGCGGCCACGGGCATCTCGCCAGACGTCTGTCGTGCCCCAGGCGGTTGAGCGTGCCCGCTGTTCGAACTTTCCGGCGTCCCGCGGACACAATTAGGTATGCCCGCGCTCTCCGAAGCTGCCGACAGCGACCTGCTGGCGACGGCAGGGAGCGAACTGGAGGCCCTCGGCGAGCTCTTCAGGCGATATGCGCGCTCCGTCCATGCCTACTGCGCCCGGCGGACCGGCAACCTCGATCTCGCCGAGGATCTCACCAGTGTCGTGTTCATGGAGGCGTTCCGACGCCGGCGCAAGCTGCAACTCTCGAACGCGAGCGCACTGCCCTGGTTGATCGGTGTGGCCAACAACGTCGTTCGAAACGCTGATCGCTCACTCCGGCGTTATCGATCGGCACTCGTTCGCCTTCCTGTCCCGGCGCACGGCGCCAGTTCCGAAGAGAACACCATGGAACGCCTCGGGGCACAAGAGGCACTCGCCCGCGCTCTGGAGGCGATATCGGCGCTCACCCCAGGGGAACAGGACGTCGTTCTTCTCGTCCTGTGGAGCGAGTTCACGTATGCCGACGCGGCAACGGCGCTCGGTATCCCGGTCGGCACCGTCCGCTCTCGTCTGGCCAGCGCCCGTGCCAAGTTCAAGGACACTGCCCTCACCACCTCGACGACCCTCACCCGATGAGAAAAGGAGCACCAATGAACGTTCTCGACACCCCACCCGTCCCCACCCTCAGTGATTTCCGACTGTCAACCCGCCAGGAACACCTCGTGCAGGAGATCGCGGCACACCGCCGAAATCGACGGAGAGGTGGCCTGGCGCTCGGCGGCGGAGCCCTCGTCGCGAGTGGCGCCACGACGGCCTTGCTCGTCCTGGCCGGTCCGGGCACCGCGAACGCGTTTGCGGCCTGGACGGCAGCGCCGACCACGCCCGCGCCCGGCCAGGTGTCGAGCGCCGAGGCGACCTGCGAAGCCGCGGCGACGACACCACCACCTGACAAGACGGCGGGATTGGCCACGGGAGCGACCCACGTGTCGCTGGTCGACACTCGCGGACCCTTCACCCTGGTCTTGTTCGGGGGAAACGCATCTACCACCCTCATGTGCGTGAGTGGCCCCTCGATCGATTCCAGCGCCCAGGCCAACTCGCAAATGCGGTCAATCGCCGGCCAGCCGATACCCGAGGCTGGGCAGATTGCCGTCGACCGGCTCCAAACCGATGCCGCCAACGACGGCCAGACCTACACGATCGCCCAAGGCTCGGTCGGCCCCGGCGTAACGGCCGCGACGTTGGTGCTGGGCGATGGCTCGGATATCGTCACCACCACTGGCAACGGTCTCTTCCTCGCCTGGTGGCCTGGTCGTGCGGTCGTCACCTCGGCGACAGTGACCACCGCTGCTGGAACGACGTCTCAGCCGATCAGCTCTTCGACGCCCGATACCGGCGGTTCCGGCAACACGGTCAAGCGATCCATCGACATCGGCCAGTGACCGGCGAGGTCGTTCTCTGGTCAGCCGACCGAACGACGGATCACCCGCCATACCCCGCTCGCCAACGCCGTCCTGATCGACGGGACCGGCCCATAAGCCGCGGCGACCACTTCCGGAGAGAGAATGAAGAGGTGAACGAGAACCACAAGGTGTGTGGCAGCGACGCTGAGGCACACGGCCAACACTCACCCGCGCCGGGGGTCGGCTCCGCTCCGAGAGCGGGCGGCGGCGTGAGCCGTCAGACCGGTGCGTCGATGCGCCCGATCCGGCGCAGCCACTCGGTCGTGCGCTCGAGCCCGTCGTCGAGGCTGATGGGGTCGTAGCCCAACCGCTTGAAGGTCTTGGTCTCGCTCGAGGGGCGACTGCGAGCGGGCCGCGACGTCGCCGCACCCTCGGCGATGGCGACCAGCGTCGGGCCGAAGACGCGCGCCAGCTCGGGGTCGTCGGAGGGAGCGATCTCCTCCACCCGGTGATCGAGGCCGGCCAGCGCGCAGATCCGGGTGCAGGCCTGGGCGATGCTCACCACGTCCTCGGGCCGCCCGTCCAGCATGTAGCGCTCGCCGGAGACGCCGCGGTCGAGGGCCAAAATGCAGCCCCGGGCGATGTCGTCGGCGAACACCCAGCTGACCGGGAACGTCAGGTAGCGCTCGAGGCGCCGGCGCAGCGCCGCCACCAGGACCCGGTTGAAGCTCGTCTTCCCCAGCGCGTTGCTGACCACGGGCGAGGGGCCGAAGATGGCCCCCGGATGGGTGCTGACGACGTCCTGCCCCGCCGCGCTGCGCGCCATGGCGTCCTCGAAGGCGGCCATCTTGGTGATGGTGTACGGATCGGTGCTCGGCTCCTTGGACACCGGGGCGTCCTCGCGCTCCAGCCCGCCGGCGGTGTCGAAGAAGGTACCGGTGCTGACGGCCACCACCCGGCGCAGGCCGAGGCGCTCAGCGGCGTCGAGCACGTGCCTGGTGCCGTCGACGTTGACGGCCTGAAAGTCCGCCAGGTTCTGGCTGGCGCCGCCCAGCAGCGCGGCGCAGTGGATGGCCGCCTCGCTTCCCGTGGCGCCCCGCCGGACGTCCCCGGCGTCGGTGACGTCGCCCGTCACCACCTCGACCCCCAGGGCGGCGAGCGGCTCCGTGTCGGCTCCGGGGCGGGCCAGGGCCCGGACCCGGTCGCCCCGTTCGGTCAGCAGCTTGCAGATGTTGGCGCCGGCGAGGCCGGTGGCGCCGGTGACGAAGACCGTCTGGCTCACGCCGAGGCGGGCTGGGGGGCGGGTCGGGCGGCGTCGATCTGGGACGGGTCGAAGGGGATCACCGGCTCGCCGTCGCCGTAGAGGTCGAGCGTGTGCAGGAAGCGGTGCACACCCATGGTGTTGGCGCAGGCGAAGCCCAGCTCGACGATCTGGGCGGCGGTGAAGACGCGGCCCAGCTCGCGGTAGACCTCGTCGTCGACGGCGTGGTGGTCGGCCGAGAGGAGGTCGAGGAACTGCACGGCCAACCGTTCCTGCTCGGTCAGGGCCGCGTGGCCGGGGGCCAGGAGGCAGGCGACGTCCTCGTCGGTGATGGAATCGTGCTTGCGGGACTGCATGCACGGTTGGCACTCGCCCAGCTGCGCCGAGCGGATCCGGATGAGCTCGTGGATGCGGGCGCCGAGGAGGGTGTCCTTCCCGAAGGCGCGGCGCGCCATGCTGGTCATGACGATCTGCGCCGTCTTGTAGGCGAAGATCTGGAGGGGGATCGGCGTGGCGTAGGTCCCGTCGGCCACGCCCTCCTCGATGATCCGGCGCGGCTCCGGGGCAAGCGCATCCAGCGGGATTGGTTCGATCCTCGGCACAGAACCCCCTGTTCTCCGGCGTCGGTGAGCCGACGCCGGGCCCAGTGTACCGGCGAGCGGTACTGTCGAGGCCGTGACCCTGAACCCCGAGTCGGTCCTGCTCAACGACCGGGTGGCCGTGGTCACCGGCGGCGGGGCGGGCATCGGCCGGGGCATCGCGCGCGGCCTGGCGGCGTTCGGGGCCTCGGTGGCCATCTGGGAACGTGATGCCGAGACGGCCGCCGCCGCCGGCGCCGAGGTCGGTGGGCTGGCCCTCACCACCGATGTGCGCCAGTCCGCCGAGGTCGACGCCGCGCTGGCCCGGACCACGGCCGAGCTGGGACCCGTCAGCATCCTGGTCAACAACGCCGGGGGCGTCTTCTGGTCGTCGATCCTCGAGACTTCGGAGAACGGCTGGGACGCCCTCTATCGGGCCAACCTGAAGCACGTGCTGGTCTGCACCCAGCGGGTGGCCCGGGGCATGGTCGAGGCCGGACTCGCCGGCAGCATCATGAGCGTGACCTCCATCGAAGGTGTGCGCGCCGCGCCGGGATACGCCGCCTACGCCGCCGCCAAGGCCGGCGTGATCAACTTCACCAAGACGGCGGCGCTGGAGCTGGCGCCCCACGGGATCCGGGTCAACGCCCTGGCCCCCGACATCACCATGACCGAGGGCATGGTCGCGGTGGCGCCGCCGGGAGCCGAAGAGCGGTTCGCGGACACGGTCCCGATGGGCCGGGCCGGGCACGTCGACGACCTGGCCGGCGCCGCCGTGTTCCTGGCCGGCGACCTCTCGCGCTACGTGACGGGGCAGACCATCCACGTCGACGGCGGCACCCAGGCCTCGAGTGGCTGGTACCACCACCCCGAGAGCGGCGCCTACGTGCTCGGGCCGTCCTGAGCCGGGGGCGGAGCGCCGCCCGGGGAGAATCCGCCGGGCCTCAATCGCTTCCGACGTGGCCGGCGTGGACGGACATGCCGCCGTCGATGGCGTCGAGGCGTCCCACGGCGAGATCATCGCATTCCGGGCGCCGGGGCCGAAATTTCGCGAAACTTCCCGGAGAGGCATCACATGATCGGACCCCACAGTGCGAGGAGGCAGTCATGCAATCCGACGTGAAGTCATCTCTGGCCCCGGTGACGCAGCCGGCACCACCGCACCCGGTGTCCATCGAGCGCCCCACGCCGTCCCCGGGCGGCGCGGCGGCGGGCGCGCTGGCCCCCCTCTTCGACCAGCTCTTCCCCCGGGGACTGCCCGTGCGCATCGAGCTGTGGGACGGGAGCTCCCTGGGGCCGAGCGACGGGAAGGCGACCCTGCTGGTCCGCTCGCCCGACGCGGTGCGCCGGATCATGTGGGCCCCGGGCGAGCTCGGTCTGGCCCGGGCCTTCGTGATGGGGGACCTGCAGTTCGAGGGTGACATCCATGAGGTCCTCGAGCTCCTCCACCGGGCCGCCCGGCCCGACATCCGCACCGGGGTCCGTTTCCCCCTGTTGGCGCTGGCGGCGGCCCGCCGCCTCGGCGCGCTGGGCCCGCCCCTGCCGGCGCCGCCCGAGGAGGCGTCGCCGCACGGACGGCTCCATTCGCGGCAACGGGACGCGCAGGTCGTCAGCCATCACTACGACGTCAGCAACGCGTTCTACCGCATGGTGCTCGGACCCACCATGACGTACTCGTGCGCCCGGTTCACCACCGACACCAGCACGCTCGACGAGGCGCAGGAGGCCAAGCTCGACCTGGTGTGCCGCAAGCTCGGGCTCCATGAGCGGCCGGGGCAGCGGGTGCTCGACGTCGGGTGCGGCTGGGGGTCCCTGGCATTGCACGCGGCACGCCACTACGGCGCGCAGGTCGTCGGCGTGACCCTCAGCGGGGAACAGGCCGAGCTGGCGCGGGCGCGGGTGGCCGACGCCGGGCTGGAGGCGCAGATCGCCATCCGCCAGCAGGATTACCGGGACATCCGTGAGAAGCCGTTCGACGCGGTCGCCTCCATCGGGATGTTCGAGCACGTCGGCGCGGCGAAGATGGCCGCGTACTTCGCCACCCTGCGCGGTCTGCTCACGCCCATGGGTCGCCTGCTCAACCACGCCATCTCGAGCGTGGGCGGGTCCCGCATCGCCCGGAGCTCCTTCATCGGCCGCTACGTGTTCCCCGACGGGGAGCTGATGGACGTCGGCACGGTCGTGCTGGCCATGGAGCAGGCCGGCTTCGAGGTGCGCGACGTCGAGTCACTGCGGGAGCACTATGCGAAGACGCTGCGCGCCTGGGTCCACAACCTGCAGGACAACTGGGATCATGCCGTCGCCGAGGTCGGCGTGCGGCGGGCCCGCGTCTGGCAGCTCTACATGGCGGCGTCGGCCAACGGGTTCGACGACGGAGGGATCTCGATCCACCAGGTCCTCGGCGTCGTGCCCGACCCCGAGGGGAGGAGCGGCCTGCCCTTGACCAGGGCGTCGTGGGCCTAGCGCGGAGACCGCAGGCGATGCCCGCGGTGAGGGCGGGCCGGGGAGGCGCTCTCGACCCTGCTCTGCCGGTGGGCCCGCCCGCTCGACGTCGAGGCGGTGGTCGGGCGGGTAGGTGAGCGCAGCGGGCACGGGTCTGCCCTGGGGTTGCCACCTTGACACCGCTCTGGTCGCCACCGCGATTGGAGTGGGGGGCAGAGCGTGAGGAGAAGGCGCAGCATCGCCCGGTGCACACCGGGCCACGGCGTCCTGCCACTCCGGTTCCGCGGTTCGGGCCCACCGCCTTCAACACCCGATGCAACAGTGAACGGCGGACCACATCTTATGAACGTGCCGCGAACAGCCGATGAAGATTGCATTACGGGGGCCCGAAAAGAGGGATACTGGAAGCGACACAAGCGGCATGTGTGGTTATCTCGCCAGGAAGCGCGCTGGACTCCCCCCGGCATCGTCGATTCCCGTCAATGCGCAGGAAGCTCCAGTCGTCCAATTCGGGATCACTCGTGCTGGACCAGAGTCCGCCCTCGCTCATTCCAGGAAGAGGCAGTTGTATGGAGCGCATGAACGGCATCGACCCGATGTTCATCTACTCGGAGACCCCGGTGAACCCCATGGAGGTGGCCTACACCTGTGTGTTCGATCCGTCGACGGCGCCGGGCGGGTACTCGTTCGACCGGTTGCGGGGGGTACTGACGGAGCGGCTGCCGACGCTCCGGCCTTTCCGCCGCCGGTTGATGGAGGTGCCGCTCGGACTCGATCACCCGCGCTGGGTGGACGATCCCGACTTCGACCTCGACGACCATCTGCACCGCGCCGCGCTGCCGTCGCCCGGCGGGCCGTCGGAGCTGAGCGAGCTGGCGACGGACGTCATCGGTCGGCCCCTCGACCCCGGGCAGGCGCCCTGGGAGATGCACGTCATCGAAGGCTTCTGCGGTGGGAAGGTGGCCCTCATCGCCAAGGTCCATCACGCGGTGATCGACGGTGTCTCGGGGGCAGAGCTCCTCGCCCGCTTGCTCGACATGACGCCCGAGGGCCCCGAGACGACGGAGATCGCCCCGCCCGCTCGGGTCCCGGCACTGCCTTCGGGTATCCAAATGGCCGCACAAGCGGTGCCCAACGTGCTCACCAGTCCGGTCAGGGTCCTACGGGCGGCCCGCGAGCTCGGGCGGACCTCGGTCCGCCTGGCTCGCCACGCCCGCGAGGTGGGAGTGGCTGCCTTCCCCATCCCGCTGGGAACGCCCGCGCAGTTCGCCACCCAGATGAATGCCACCCGGGCCGTCTCCTTCGCCGAGGTCAGCCTGGGCGATGTGGACGCCCTGAAGGAGCGCTTCGACGTCACGCTCAACGACGTCGTGCTGGCCATGTGCTCGGGCGCGTTGCGCACCTATCTGGCCGAGCACGACCAGGAGACGTCGGACTCGCTGGTCGCCGTGGTGCCGATCTCGGTCCGACGTCAATCGGAGCAGGACGCGCTGGGCAACCGGCTCTCCGCCATGTTCGTGCCGCTGGCCAGCGACCGGGGCCAACCGTTGGAGCGTCTCGACGCGGTCGCCGACGCCAGCGCCTCGGCCAAGGCCCAAGAGCGCGCGGTGGGCTTCAGTGCGCTGGCGTCCTCGGTGGCCGACGCCGTGCCGCCGTTCCTGGCCCGTCCCGCCCTGCGCCTCGGCGCCCAGCTGGGCGCTCTGCGCCGGCTCCACCCGGCCAACTTGATGATCTCCAACGTCCCCGGGCCGAAGGTGCCGCTCTTCTTCGCCGGGATGCGCATGGAGGCGGTCTACCCGATCGGTCCGGTCATCGACGGGGTGGCCCTGAACATCACCGTGCAGAGCTATCTCGATTCCCTCTTCGTCGGCCTCAACGCCTGTCCCGACGTGGTGCCGGACCTCGATGCACTGGCCGGGTCGGTGGTCGAGGAGCTGGGCCATCTGACCCGGGCGGCCCAGCGGGGGAGTCCGGGCGCCCGTCGCGGGACGCCGGGGGCGCGCCCGGTCCCGCGCTCCGCGGTGCCGCGGCCCGCCACGAGGTCCAATGTGCGGCCGCGCTCTTCGCGTCCAGCGCAGACCAGGGCGGCGCGTGTGGCCCCGGCCAAGAGCCGTGCCGCCTCGCGGTGACCCGGCCGGGCCGCGTGCATGAATGACGGAAGCTTGAAACGTTCGAGGAGTTGAACAAAGGAGGCAGGACATGGTCACCGTCAGAGAGGTCATGCGCGACGACGTGGAGTACCTGCGGACATCGGAGACCGCGGCGGACGCCGCATCCTTCCTGGCCTGCCACGAGGTCGGGGCCATCCCCCTGTGCCAGCCCGACGGCAGTCTCGCCGGGGTCGTGACCGATCGCGACATCGTGGTCAAGGTGGTGGCGCAGGGCAAGGACCCCAGGGCGTTCCCCCTGTCCGCCCTGGTCGAGACGTCCGAAGCCCACGCCGTCGGGCCGGACGATCCCGTCGAGGAGGTAGCGGCGATCATGGCCCGGTACCAGGTCCGCCGTCTCCCGGTGACGGACAACGACCGCATCATCGGGCTGGTCACGCACGCTGACGTCGCACGGTCGCTGTCCCTGGGCCATGCGTGGGGTGACCTCTAGACGCTCGCCGGCGGGCCGCCGCACGGTCGTACGGGCGAGGCGGGCCGACGCGGTTCGCCGCGCCCCGGCGCCCTCACACGATGTCAGTGACCCCGTTCTCCCCGCCGGCCGCGCCCCCGATCACCGAAAGGAGATCACCCGGCTCGATCACCGTGTCGCCGGTGGGTGTCAGGACGACCCCGTGGCGCTGGATGGCCATCACCACGACCCCATCGGGGAGCGCGGCGTCGCGCAGGCGTCGGCCCGCCACGGGTGAACCCGGGTCGGCCTCGATTTCGTGGACCGCGGTGCCCGGGGGCTCGTGGGCGCGAAGTCGGGCGCGTAGCCGAGCCCCACAGGCGCGCGCCAGATCGGAAACGGCGAGCGTCCCGAGCACGCGCCGCTCGTCATCGACCACGGGGACGAAGGAGGCACGACTCGTGGTCAGCGCGTGCACGGCGACGTCGAGGGTGCTCGTCGCCGTGACGGTCGGGGCGCCGGCGTCGACCAGCCCACGGAGGCCCTGGTGGGCACCGGATGCCGCAGCGAGATCCTGCAGGATGACCGTCCCTTCGAAGCGCCCTTCACGGTCGACGACCGGTGCACCGGTCACGCCCACCGCGGCCAAGGCCCGGGAGGCGTCAACCGCACTGAGGCGGTCACCGACCACGAGGCGCGGCGGGGCCATCGCCTGAGCCACCGAGAAGGTGGCCAGAGGCGGGAGGCCCACCCCGACGGGATGAGCGGCGGCGTCCGACCGGGTGTGCAGCTGTGACCGATAGATGGAGTCGTCCACCCGGCGAACGACCAACCATGAGATACCGACGCCGACCATGGCCGGCCCGAGGATCGACAGGCTGCCCGTCATCTCAGCCGCCATCACCATGACGGCCAGCGGCGCTCGAGAGATGCCCCCGAAGCAGCACATCATGCCCACGATCACGTACGGGGCGGGGGAGTGGCCCATGGAGGGCACCAAGGGGTCGAAGAGACGCCAGACCGCGGCGCCGACGAAAGCGCCGATGACCAGGCCCGGTCCGAAGAGTCCGCCCGATCCCCCCGAGCCGATGGAGAGTCCGGTGGCGACGATGCGGGCCACGGGCAGGATCAGCACGACCCAGAGAGGGATACCCATGAGCCGGTTTCCGAGGCCCTGCTGCACCCAGCCGTATCCGGTGCCGAGCACCTGCGGGACGGCGAGAGCCATGGCCCCCACCAACACACCGCCGACGGCCGGGTTGGCCCAATGCGGCAGGGGGCCGCGCGTGAACAACCGCTCCATGCCGTAGAAGCTCTTGGCGTAAAGGAGGCCGATGAGGCCACCGAGAAGCCCGATGAGCGCGAACCAACCCAGTTGGATCGGATCCGTGAAGCGGTAGTCGGTGAATCCGAACAGAGGGGTGAACCCCTCTATGCCGCCGAAGACCACGTAGCCGACCGCCGAGGCGACGAAGCTGGGGAGCAGCACCGCGGGGTCGAGGTCGTCCCGATAGAGGATCTCGGATGCGAGGACGTCTCCGCCCAGCGGCGCGCCGAAGGTGGACCCGATCCCAGAGCCGATACCGGCCCCCACCGCAACGCGGGCGTCGGCCGGCTCGAGGTCGAGCAGGCGGGACAGCAGCGAGCCGAAGCCGGCGCTGATCTGTGCGGCCGGACCCTCGCGACCGCCGGATCCACCCGAGCCGATCGTCAGGGCAGACGCCACGAGCTTGACCACCACGGCGCGGAAACGGACGCCCCGGGGATGGTCATGGACCGCCGAGATGGCTGCATCCGTGCCGTGCCCGGCGGTCTCGGGCGCGACCAAGTAGACGAGGATGCCCCCCAAAAGGGCGCCCAGGCCGATCACGAGGGGGAGGGCCCACGCGCGAGCGGGGGACGCCGAACCCGTGGCGTTGCCCTCGCCGAAGGGTGTCGGCACCCGGTAGCCGGCCAGGATGCCCAGGAAGAGGTGGGTGCACACCTGGAGGGCCTCGTAGAAGACCACCGCGCCGAGTCCGGCGACGGTTCCGATCGCCACGCCGAGCACGATCCATTTCTGGAGGTACGGTGCGGCGGAGATCCATCGCGCCGCCTGAGCCCGTGCCGATCGCGCTCCGGCTGCTCGGCTCGGGCCGGGGGCCCCCGCGATGTCGCCCGCCCGGCCGAGGGTCATCGCCGACGTGCATCCACGGCCATGACACCTCCTGGGGGACGGACCGGATAGTTTTGCGTACATGTACACTTTAGTCGAAACGTACATGTACGCAACAGCTACGATCGTGTGATGGGCGATCGAGATCGCAGGTCGACGTCCCGACGTGGGGGGGAATCGGCGGGCCGGGAGCGGCGGGCCCCGTGGGGGACGATCTCGCGTCAGCAGGTGGTCGATGCGGCCGTGCAGGCGGCACGGAGCGGTCGCTACGAGCAGATGACCATTCGAAGCCTGGCGGCCGATCTCGGGGTGGCACCGATGACCCTGTACCGGCACGTTCGCAACCGGGACGACCTGCTGGACGAGGTGACGGACCAGCTCCTGGCCGAGGTCTGGCGGCCGCGTAGCGGTACCGGCGATTGGCGGGCTTGGATCACCGAGGCGGCCAAGCGACTACGTGATCTCCTGGTGAGACAGCCCGCAGCCTTGCACGTCTACCTGCGGCATCCGGTCGTCTCCCCGGCGGCGATCGCCCGCATGGACTGCATGCTGGGGGTTCTGCAGGAGGCTGGGTTCGACGGACCGGCGGCCCGCCGAGCCTATGCCGCCATCCATACGTACACGATCGGGTTTGCCGCGTTGGAAGCCTCCCGCTCGGGGTGGGCATCCCAAGAGAACACCGACGCGACCATGCGGCGACTGGCCACCTTCACCTCCCCCCAGCAGTTCGTCAACGGATTGGGGTACCTGCTCGACGGTATCGAACGTCATACCGGGGGCCCGACGATCTGATTGTCCGTGGGACCGGCGCGCGCCGCGTCGTGGAAACGAGGGTTCTCCCTCGCGGCAGTGGCCGTTCGCCGTCAGGAGTGTGCGGTCCTGTCGGGAGGTCTCCCGTCCATGGAGTCGTCCGGGTGCTCGGGTGTCGGGGACCAACTCGGTGCCTCCACCATCGGGGTGAGTGGTGATCCCGAGTGACGGAGCATCGGGCTCCGTGACGGTGATCTCAACCGCGGACCGGTAGCACGGTCGGGACCATCGACCTCGGCGCGGGGTTGGAGCCGACGAGCCTGGCGATGGTGGGCTGACGCCGGTCCGTCGCCGGTGACCCCGACGGCGCCGTAGTCGAACGTCAAGGTGTTGGAGGTACCGGTATCAGTGGTGACGGTGACCGGCACCGCGGATGACAGGCCGCCCATGTCGGGGACGCTGACCACGCAGGTCGTCTGGTCCGGACAGTCGGTCGGGGCCACCTGGCCCCCGAAGGAGGCCACGATCTGCCCATTGGCACTGAGGAAGCCGGAGCCGGAGATCGTCACCGTCTGACCGGCTCCCCCCGCCGCCGGGCTCAGTGAGGACAGCACGGGAGTGCCACCGGCCGCGGTCGGGGGCGGCGGGGCGGGGACCGACGGTTTGGTGCTCGGAGGCGTGTGCGCGCCCCGCGAGGAGGCCGCCTCGGAGTGCGCCCGATGCCCGACGGTGCCCGGCGTCAAGTTGGCGAGGTCCTGGTGGGTGCCGGCCGAGAACGCCAGGGCGATGGCCGAGCCCATCACGATCGCCGACACCACCACGATGGACACCACCAGACGCTGGTCGCGCCGGTCGACCGGGGGCTCGCCGGAATGCCCGGCCGTCACGGGTTGGGGAGCGACCGTCCCGACATCGGGGGAGGCCGGGCCGGGCGGTCCCGCCCGGGCAACCAGCCTGCGACCCTGGTTGCGTCCGCCCCGAGCGGGGCCCGGCGCGGGGTCGGCCGGCTCCGCGGGGTCGGCCGACCCCGCGGGGGTCCTCGGCACCGTGGGGGTCGTCGGCCCCGCATCGGCCGCCCGCATCAGGGTGTGGCGCCCGTCTCACGGGCCCGTCGAGCCGCCACGGCCATGGCCCCGAGGGCGCGCTGCCCCGGTAGTTCCGCCGCCGGCGTCACGTCCTCGGGGTCGGGCCGGCCGGCGCGGGCCCGGTCATTGGCACGGATGAGACCCAACTTCAACTTGCCTCCACCAGACGCTTCCCCGTTGCCTCCATCAAACGTGTTCCCCGATTGGCCGCACCTCATGCCTCTCAACGGGAGGTGCAGATCTGCCGGTGCCCATGGGCGGCCACGGGGGTTGGAAGGATCCACGACCGCGGCGGATCGAGGCGGCGGCGGCATTGGCGCGCCTGCGCCAACCGTGCGACCCTGATCATCGTGAGCGATCGTCCGCGACTCGTCGTCTGCGAGGGCGACCAGACCGGGCAGGAGCTGCTCGAGGAGGCCTTGCGCGTCCTCGACCCCATGGTGCTCGGGGTGGAGATCGAGCAGATCCGGTTCGACTTGTCGTTGGACAATCGGCGGAGGACGGTCAACGGCGTCGTCGCCGAGGCCGCCGCGGCCATGCGTGAAGTCGGGCTGGGCCTCAAGGCGGCGACGATCACTCCCGAGAGGATCGGCGACATCGGCAGCCCCAACCGGATCCTTCGGGAGGGAATCGGCGGTTCGGTGATCGTCCGAACCGGCCGGCGCATCCCGGGTGTCTCGCCCCTGGCCCCGGTGGTGCACCCCATCGTGGTGGTTCGGATGGCGGTGGGCGACGCGTACGGCGCCGAGGAGCGCCGCAGTGGCACGCCGGGAGGTCCCGACGAGCGGGCCTGGCGGACCGAGCGGATCGACCGCAGGATCTGCCGGGACGTGGCGGAGTACTCGTTCCGCACGGCGGCGGCCCAGGAGGCCTGCGTCTACGGAGGTCCGAAATGGACCGTGTCGGCCGTCTACGAGGGGATGTTGAAGGAGGAGATGGACGCGGCGGCGGCCCGCCATCCCGACGTCACCTACCGTCCCACCCTCATCGATGCCGCCTATGCCGGTCTCCTGACCGAAGCCGGGGCGCAGGGGCTCGTGATCCCGGCACTGAATCGCGACGGCGACTGCCTGTCCGACCTCGTGCTGGCCCTCTTCGGCTCGATTGCCGGGGCCGAATCGATCCTCCTGGCCCTCGACGAGGACCTGCAGCCTCAGGTGGCCATGGCGGAGGCGCCCCACGGGACGGCGCCCTCGTTGGAGGGGAAGAACGTGGCCAATCCGATGGCCATGCTCCTGGCCTGCGCCGCCGTGCTCGAGCAGGCGTCGACCGAGGGCGACCCCGCCATCGGTTCGGGGGCCCGGGCTATTCGCCACACCACCCTCAGCGTGGCCGCTGACGGCATCCGCACCTTCGACCTGGGCGGCGAGGCGACGACGTCAGAGGTGGTCGACGAGGTGTGCCGGCGGCTGGTGGGGGAACGCCGGGGGGCGTGACCGGGCGGGGCCGGCGGCGTGGGTGCGGTCAGTGCAGGCCGCGGCAGCGCTCAGTCCAATTCGGCCAGGAGCTCACGACAGCGCTGGGCGTCTCCGGCGAGCTTGGCCCGGAAGTGGTCCATGCGGGCCAGCTTGGCGTTCAGCTGATCGGCCAGTGATTCGTTGAGCTCGAGTGCCTCGCGCAAGGTCGCCTTCTGCTCCGCCCGCGCCCGCTTGGTCGTCGAGCTCTTCGTGGCGCGGTAGGTGGCCCGCAGCTCGTCCAGCCTGGTCTCGAAGGACAGGAATTCCTTGATCTCGTCGAGGTTCATGCCCAGGACCTCACGGAGCTCGAGGATGCGATGGAGCTGTGTCAGGTCCTCCTGGGTGTAGCGCCGCTCACCACCGCTGGTGTAGAGCGAAGGGGTGAGGAGGCCCAACTCCTCGTAGTAGCGCAGGGTGCGAGGGGAGACGTCGGCCATGGCGGCGGCGTCGCCGATGCGAATGCCGCGGTCCGTCGCCGGCGCGGGACCGTCCGGCACGGGGTCCCCGGTTGTCTTGTTCGTCGCCAGAGTGGCCATGTCAATCCACCAGGAGAGGCTCGGTCTCGGCGATCGCCTCTTGCGCCGAGACCACGACCGGCTCGTCGATGCTCCGGGTCAGCGTAGCGGGCTCCTCGTAGTGGTACTTCCCACCCCGCAGCAGCGAGGCGACCGCACCGAGGAAGCAGGCACCGGCGGCGAAGGCGAAGGCCTCGGTCAGGCCGCGGCCGAAGGGTGGGGCGATGAGATGCGGGAAGTAGGAGCGGCTGGTCAGCTGGCGCGCCGTGGCCGCCGACAGGTGGGACAGGGCGGCCGGGCCCAGCAGGGTGCGCATGGGGTTGTAGCCCAGGAACGCCGCGAAGAGGCTGCCCACCGGGGGAAGATGGGACACCCGCAGCGCCGTGGCCGTTCCGACCCCTCGGGCGATCAGTCCGTGGTACAGCGCCGAGGGCAGCGTGGCGGCCAGTCCCAGGATCATCAGGGTGAAGAAGATGCCGATGGACAGCACCTGGGCCGAGGCGTTGAAGGTGGCGGCCATCCCGGCTCCCGAACCCCGCTGATCGGGGGGCAGGCTGTTCATGATGCCGGCCTGGTTCGGTGCGATGAACATGCCCATCCCGAGTGCGTTGAGGAGGATCAGCCCGGCGAAGCCCAGATAGGAGAAGTCGACCGGCAGCTCCAGGAGGAGCACGA
>JBKQIP010000198.1:0-14217 GCA_052148295.1 Acidimicrobiales bacterium | reverse complement strand
GCGGGTCACGCGGGAGGAAGGGCTTCTGCTCGGCGGATCCGGGGGGACGGCAATCGCGGCCGCGCTCATCGCCGGACGTGACTTGCCGGTGGATGCGGTCATGGTGGTCCATATCCCCGATTCCGGGCGCGGCTATCTCTCGAAGATCTACAACGACGCGTGGATGACCGACTACGGGTTCATACATGACGCCGGGCCGACGGTAGACGACATACTGGCGGCCCGCGATGCATCACTTCCGACGCTTGTCCACACACACCCTGACGAGACCGTCCGAGAGGCCATCGCCATCCTCCGCGAGTACGGCGTGAGCCAGATGCCCGTGATCAAACATGAACCGCCGGTGGTGCTGGCCGAGGTTGTCGGAGGTGTCACCGAGCGCGAGCTCATGGATTCGGCCTTCGCCGACGCGTCCATGCTGGATCACCTAGTGAGTGACGTCATGGGCAGCCCGCTACCCACCATCGGGGCGGGAGAGCAGGTTCAGGTGGCCGTCGGGAGGTTGGAGAAGGCACCGGCCCTGCTCGTGCTCGATCGCGGCCACCCGGTCGGCGTCATCACCCGCTCTGACGTGTTGGCGATTCTGGCGACGGGCGACGCGGTGAGGTCTCGGTGACGGGTCAGCCCGATCTCGAGGGACTCGGGTTCGAGACCAACGCGGTCCACGGCGGCGAATCTGCTGACGCCGCCACCGGAGCGGTCAACACTCCTGTCTACCTTTCCTCGACCTTCCAGCAGGACGCCGTCGGCCGACATCGAGGCTTCGAGTACTCGAGGTCGGGCAACCCGTCACGGGCCAGCCTTGAGCGGCACCTGGCGCTGCTCGAAGGGGCGGACTTCGGGTTCGCCTTCGCCAGCGGGCTGGCGGCCGAGGACGCGGTGATGCGCCTCTTGAGCCCAGGCGACCATCTCGTGATGCAGACCGACAGCTACGGAGGAACGTTCCGGTTGGCCACCGCGATCCACCGCCCGGCCGGACTGGTGGTCGACACGGTTGACCTCTCCGACATGGATCAGGTCTGGCGACCGGCGACGCGCATGGTGTGGCTGGAATCACCGACGAATCCATTGCTCCGCGTCATCGACATCGCCGCCGTAGCCGCCGCTGCGCACAGTCGGGGCGCCCTCGTCGTGGTGGACAACACCTTTGCCACGCCGTGGATACAGCAGCCGCTCCGACTGGGAGCCGACATCGTCGTGCACTCGACCACCAAGTACCTCGGCGGCCACTCCGACGTCGTCGGGGGCTTTGCCGCCACCTGCGACGAGGACATCGCGGCTCGACTGGGGTTCCTGCAGAATGCGGCCGGCGCGGTTCCCGGGCCCTTTGACTGCTTCCTCGTGCAGCGTGGGGTCAAGACGTTGGGCATACGGATGGAGCGGCACTGCGCCAATGCTCTGGCCATCGTCGAGTTCCTACGCGGCCATGCGGCAGTCAAACAGGTGCACCATCCGTCGCTTCCCGACCACCCGGGTCACCACGTCGCCCAGTCGCAGATGCGGGCCTTCGGCGGCATGGTCAGCTTCACCGTGCACGGTGGAGAACCCGCTGCCGTCGAACTCTGCTCTCGCACCCGCCTTTTCACCTTGGCCGAGAGCCTCGGCGCCGTGGAGAGCCTCATTGAGCATCCGGCACGGATGACCCATGCCAGCACCTCCGGCACCAGCAACGAGGTGCCCGGTGACCTGGTGCGACTCAGCGTGGGACTCGAGACGATCGACGATCTCCTGCACGATCTGGAAGCCGCGCTGATGCCGTTGCCCGCGGAGTGAGCCGGCCCGCGGCCTGATCACTCGAGGAGCCTGTCGGCCACTGTCCCTGGCTCCGCGGAGAGATTCGAGGAAATCAGTGTCGCTTGCGCCGGTCGTGGCGTGATTGCGCCCGCGCCGTCTTGCGCTTCCGTCGCGTGGCATCGGTGGTGGCTGTCCGCTCATCCTGGCGGTCGAGATTTCTCCGCCGGCGCGTCATTCCCCCGATGCCGATGACGACGATCAGAACCGCGAGGATCCCGAAGACCAAGACGTAGAACATGGCTCATTACACCACAGGGCGTGTGGAAGCCACCTCCGAGGAGACGCCAGGGCGCTCGGGGAACGCGGACCGGACTTCCGGATCAGGTGCGGTCGAGTCGATCGCCTGCGGAGGCGACGGTCCAGTCCTCAGGTACCGGCCGGGACCGATTCGACGTCGGTGTTGACGATCAGCACGCTGCAGGGGCAGCGGTGGGCCACCTTGTTGGGAACGCTTCCCAGCACGAACCGCTTGATGCCGGACATGCCTCGGTTCCCGATGACGATCAGGTCCGCGTTCACGCCTTCGGCCACGCCGAGGAGCACCTGTGCCGGCTCGCCCTCGACGTTGTGCACCTGGGTCGCCACCCCTTGGTGCTCGGCCTCGGCCTCTATCTGCGCACAGATGCGGTTGCCCTCCTGGTGCATCTCCGCCGTGGCGTCCGCGATCGCGCCGAGATCAACGTTCTCGGCCGCCAGCATGGTGGTGGTGTGCACCACATGAACGACGTGAAGGGTCGCCCCGCTCGACTTGGCGATGCCCAATGCCTCCCGGACCGCGATGCCGGCCCGACCCGAGCCGTCCGTCCCAACCACGATGACCTTGTACACGCTGACCCTCCAAGTCCGATTCGGCGATCCTCGACGGGAAAGACTAGATCGAATCGGACCCCATTGATCGGGCCGGACGCCGCCGACGGGTCCCGCCGGTGATGGCGGACCATGGGTCCTCGGTCCACGCTCGGACGGCGCCGCCCGCCGCCGTCCCCTGGAGCCGCTGGCGGATGAGCGACCCAGGGGCGAGCCGGAGCGTTAACCTCACGCCATGAAATTTTGGGTTACGTATCCGTTGATGACCCATCCCTACAATCCCGAGTTCCTGACCAAGCCGGCACTCACCCGGTTCTGCGTGGCCGCCGAGGACGCCGGGTTCTCGGGTATCGGTTTCACCGACCATCCGGCCCCGACCGAGCGCTGGCTCCAGGCCGGCGGCCACGACGCGGTCGACCCCTTCAGCGCACTCTCCTTCTGCGCCGCGGTGACCGATCGGTTGCGCCTGATCCCCAACATCCTCGTCCTGCCCTATCGCAACCCGTTCCTGGTGGCCAAGGCGGCCGCCACGCTCGACGCCCTCTCGGGCGGTCGGTTCACCCTGGCCGTCGCCACCGGTTACCTCCGCGGCGAGTACCAGGCGCTGGGGGTCGACTTCGACCGGCGCAACGAGCTGTTCGACGAAGCTATTGAGGTGATCCTGGGCGTCTGGGGCGAGAACGACTTCGCCTACCAGGGCACGACCTTTTCCGCACCGGGCCAGAGCGCCAACCCGAAGCCCGACCCGTACCCCCCGATCTGGATCGGCGGAAACAGCCGCCAATCCCGTCGGCGGGTGGCCCGCTACGGCAACGGGTGGAGCCCCTTTCCGGCGCCGCGGCGACTGGCCCAGACCACGAAGTCACCCCCGCTCGAGACCCGCGAGGACCTCACGGCCATGCTGGACGAGCTCTGGGGATTCGTGGAGGAAGCGGGCCGGGACCCGGCCGAGATCGACGTGGCCTTCGGCTCCACCGCCGGAGGCGACCCCGGCAGCGAGCGCTTCAACGCCGCCGCCCAACTCGAGGCCGTGGCCGAGTTGGCCGACCTCGGCATTACGTGGTCGGGCGTCGGCGTGCCGAGTGATTCGCTCGATCACGCCGTCGAGACCCTCCAGCGGTTCGGCCAGGCGGTGATCCAGCCACCGTGACGGCCGGCTCCATCCGGGGCCGCCGACAAGTGAGGTACGGCACCGAGATGGTCCGGGCTCTCCGGCGCCCGGCCCGGCCGAGTTCGCGCCGGTCAGGGGCCGCAACCAGGGAGCGAGGTCGTGGCCACCGGCTCGAGCAGTCCAGGGCCAGTCGGTTCGTGTCAGACTTTTCGCGTTCGGCCTGGGACGTCGGGGGCGTCCCACCGCGGAGGAAGGAGACACCATGACCGCTTCCGAGCACACCGTTCACGAAGATCACCAGCACCAGCACGGACCCGAGTGCGGTCACGCCACGGTCGCACACGAAGACCATCTCGATTACATCCACGACGGTCATACCCATTGTGCCCATGACGGCCACTATGACGACCGTGACCTGCCCCATGTGGAGCACGCCGACCATGGGCACGTCCACGCCGACGGCTGTGGTCATGAAGCCGTCCCTCACGGTGACCACGTCGACTATGTCCACGACGGGCACCGTCACGCCGCCCACGAGGGGCACTGGGACGAGCACTAGGCGTCGGCCCACGCGTGAGGCCCACTCGTGGCCCACTCATCGGGGTGAGTCCGGTGGGAGCGCTCTGCCTCCCCCTGGTTCTGGGGCCATAGGCTGTTGTGAGTCACCGCACTTCGGTGCGAGACTCGTTCACCTTCTCGCCCGAGGACATCAGGTTGGAGGCACACCATGGCCCGACGCAGGGATTTCGAATCCGGTGCAGCGACCGGCGTGCACCGCGGCTTCGATCACGTGACCATCGCCGTGACCGATCTCGACGGCGCCGAGCAGTTCTTCGCCCTCCTTGGTTTCGAGAAGACGGCGGCGACCGTGGTGTCCGGTGACGAGATGTCACAGTACATGGGCATCCCGGAATGGGAGGCCGACCATGTGACTCTGACCCTGAAGGGATCGCCCACGCATCAAGAGGTCCAACTCCTCCGATTTCATCATCCGACGCTGACCGCTCACACCGAAGAGTCCGATCTGGCCCGCCTGGGATTCAATCACGTCTGCTTCGCGGTCGACGATCTCGACGCCACCCTGGCCGTGCTCTCGGCGCACGGGGTGCGGTCACGCAACGCAGTCATGAACTTCCATGACCGCCGCTTGATCTTCCTGGTGGGACCCGACGACGTGACCATCGAACTCTCCGAGTGGGTGGACACTCCGGAGTAGATCAGTCTCACCAGTCAACGTCGTGGTGCGCACGGGCGGCTCGGGGAACCGCTCTCGCCGTCGGTCCTCACTCGTCGCCCGGCCACGACCACCGCGGCACTTCACGCAAGGGGTGGAGCTCGTCGTCGGATTCGGCATGGGAATTCTGCATGGCCACCTGGGAGCCGAACTCCACGTGTGAGCGTACGGCCTCGCGGAACGGCTCGTCGTCGGGCAAGCCCACCGTCTCGAGCGCAGCCATGTAGAGCTCAACAAACCGTCGGCGCTGCGGCTCGGTGATCCCGAGGTGACGGTGGACATCGATGAGATGCGAGAAGCCGCCCAACTCGCGGGTGAAGCGATCGGGTCCGCCGAACGATTCCGCCGTGAACGCGGTCAGGTGGTCGACGTGCTGCGGCTGGCCGGATCCGAAGAGCGGTTGGAGGAGGGGATCGGCGAGCACACTCGAGTAGAAACGGTCCTCAAGACGGTGGAGGCCTTCTTCGCCGCCCGCATGCTCGTAGAGCGAGGGCATGGCGCCAGATTACTCAGAGGCAGTGCGATCCGATGCCGGCTCGCACGAGGTCAGCGACGGGAGGGCCGTGGTCCCGCGTAGCGGGCGGTCCGGCCGAAGACGTGGACGCCCCGCACGGGCCCTCTACGGCGTGCCGCACATGACGAATGGCTTCATGCTCATGGTCACGCCGGCTCCCAAGGGGCCGGTGACGATGCCAACCGTCTGCCACATCGTGTCGCTGAGCGGGAAGGACGAGCGGAGGACGACATTCTGATTGACGGCGGCGCTCGAGGCGGAGACCTCCGCCCCCCCGCTCAAGAGCACCTTTCCGGTCGGACACGACGTCTTGGCCACCAGCGTCGTTCCCACCGGGGCGTCGGCCGCCGACGTGAGTGTCGTGGCGTTGACCAACGTGCTGGCCGCGATGGTCCCGGCCGGACCGGCGGGTCCGGCCGCACCGGCGGGACCGGCGGGACCGGCGGGACCGGCCGGACCTTGCTTGCCCGTGGCGCCGACGGCGCCGGTCGGGCCTGAGGTCTTGGCCGGCATCTTCACCACCGCATAGATGCCGAATCCCAGTCCGGCCAGGCCGACCACGAGGGCGGCAATGACCACGGGCAGCATCCACGGGGGCAGGGGACCGGATGGCGTCGGCTCCTCCTCCGTGGTCGCCTCGGATCCTGAGTCTGGAATCGACATGCGCCCTCTCCTTCGCGTGGACCGGCCAGAGGCACACAGAGAGGGCGCTCCAAACGTCGCGTCCATGGCTTCTCATTCGGAGTGCCCCGCCCAATGATATCACCGGCACCCAGAAATTCTCGGAACACTGTCCCGCCGGCGTTCGGCGTTCGGCGTTCGGCATCCCGCGCCGTGCGGTGGTTGCGTCTCGGTGCGGAGTGGGCGCCCTTAGCGACGAGCCCAAGGCTCCGCCCATCGGTCGAGCGGCTCAATGGCCTGCCCGAGCGCCCGACCGAGCGCGGTCAACTCGTAGCCTCCGGCATCGGCGTGCCGGACGAGGCCGGCCTCGGTCAGCTCCGCCAACCGTTGATACAGCACGCTGGACGACATGTCGTCGCACTTCGACTTGAGGCTCCGGGCTCCCAGCGGGCCGTCGCGCAGTTCCCACAAGAGGCGCAGCGCCCAGCGGCGACCCAACAAGTCGAGTGCCGCCATCAGGGGGCGCTTCGGCGACCGGCAGCTGCTCGATCTCACCATGCTGTGCGGTTGGTACCACGCCATCAGCTTCACGGCGAAGAGCGCCCGCGTCCCGCTCGAACCGTGGGCCGCCACCTTCGACTCGGTCGACGGGCGGTGACGCCGGGCCGCCTCGGATCCCCGAGCGCGGGCGGGGGGGTCGGCGGTCGCGTCCATCGGCCCGGATAACGCCGGCAGGCTCACCGGGTCCGTGTGAGCGCACAGGTGGCCGGGGCCGGTGCTCGGCACCGGCAGCCATGGGGCACACTGGGCCGTGCGGATGTTCGTGGCGGTATGGCCCGATGGGGCGACCCTCGAGCGCCTCTCGCTGTTGGTCCTGGAGCCCGCTCCGGGCCTTCGTCTGGTCCGGGCGGAGCAATGGCACGTCACCCTCCGGTTCCTCGGTGAGGTGGACGAGGACCGCGCGCCGGTGCTCGTCGACGCCCTGCGGGGTGCCGCGGGCGAGCTCGCCGCCCCGGTCCGTTGCGCCCTGGGCCCGGCCACCGCATGGTTCGACGGCGCACGGGTGCTGCAGATCCCGGTGGCCGGACTCGACCCGGTCGCCCACGCGGTGCGCTCGTGGACCCGCGCCGTGGTCCCCGTCTCGAGCCGTGGCGAAGGGCGGTTCAGCGGGCACCTGACCCTGGCCCGGGCCAATCCCCGCCGGTTGGGTGTGGCGCGACAGGCGACGCTTGCCGGCGTTCCGTTCACCGCGACGTTCGACGTGGACTCCTTCGATCTGATCACCTCGCGGGCCTCCCCCGAGGGCCACCGCTACGCCACGCTGGCGCGGGTGGCGTTTCGCGGGGGGCCCGAGGTGGCGCACCGTCCTGGCGGTGGCGAGTGAGGCGGGATCAGCTCGGAGTGGACAGCGCGGCGGCGGTTTCGAGATAGCGCCAGGCCGTGTCGACCGGGAGACCGCCCACCAGCGGTTGCAGGGCGAGTGGGTGGCCCCGGGCCAGGTAGGCGGACGCCTCGTCGGGCGTGATGATCTGGTACGAACCGCGCTCCGCCCTGAGTTCCTCGACGGTGCGTGCGAAGGAGACCGATGCCGTTCCCGACCGGTGGGCATTCCACTCCCCGTACCCCACGGCATCGAGGAGCAGGTACTCGCCGATCTCGGCCCAAGCCCGCTCGGGATCGTCGGCCACGAAGACGGTCAAGGGAACGTCGGCGGCGGGGAAGAGGCAGCCGAGGGGGGCCACGCCCGCCTGTGCCGCAGCCTCCTGGTACGCGGTCTCCAGGGTCGAGTCATGGGTCTCCGCCAGGAACAGCATGCCCAGCCGCCCCGCTCGCCGCGCCGCCGCCTCCGTGCCGCCGCCGTACGCCAGCGGGGGGCCCCCGGCCGTGAAGGGAGGGGGCGTGACGCGGGCCCGACGGCCCTCGTACTCGACCCACGCTCCGCCCCAGAGCGAACGGAGGAGGGCGATGCGCTCTTCGACGATCTGCGCTCGTCGAGCGCGCGCCACACCGAACATCGCGAACTCCTCGTCGCGGTAGCCGATCCCGACGACGTAGGAGACTCGGCCCCGGCTGAGGAGGTCGACGATTACCATATCCTCCGCCAGTTTGACCGGCTCGTAGTGAGCGAGCAGGAGGGCCGCCACGCTGATGGGCAGCGTCGTCGTCCTGGCCGCGATGGCGGCCGCCAGCGGCACCGGCGAGGGCAGATAGCCGCCCTCCACGGCATGGTGTTGGGAGATCGCCGCGGTCACACAACCCCTCGATTCGGCCCACGCAGCCATCTCGAGCACCGCGCCGTACATGTCGGCGCGGATGGCGGGGTCCTCCGTCTTGGATCGCATGCCGAATCGCATGATGAACATCGCTCGTGTGCCTTTCTGGGTGAGATCCCGAACCGCCGGCCGGTGCCGACGTCCCCGCGTCCTCCACCGAGGTGTCCTGATGTTACGGCCATGCCACGGCACCCGGAGATGGGCCTTGCCGCGTCCCGGGTGCGGCCTCCCGGGGCCACGAGGAGAACGTCCGGGGCTCCCCGGCGCGCCGGCCGAGATGGGCGCGACCGTTGTGCGACCATGGAGAGCCACACGAGGGGGACATGGTCGATGAACTCCCAGACGCCGATGCCCGGTCGGAGCCCGCAGCAGAGCACGGCGCGCGGCGGTTGGAGGCCGACCAGGGTGCAGGCCATCGTGGCGGTGGTGGTGGTCGTCCTGGCCGTCGTGGCGAGCGCCGCCTACGGCCTGGCCGGCTCGGGTCCGGCTCGGAAGTCCGCCGTGGCGGACGTTTCCCGTCCCCACGAGCGCTCGGTGGTGCGGCCCAGACCGACGCTCACGACCGTGGCGCCGACCACCGTGGCGCCGACCACAGTGGCGCCCACCACGGCGCCGCCGGTGACGGCCCCTCCGGTCCCCACCACGGCTGCCGTGCCCCTGGCCGCGGGAAGTCATGGCCCGATCACCTCACCACCCCTCGCGACCCCGGGGCCCGGGTTCAACGAGGGGCAGGTGACGGCGGTGGGCGACTCGGTCATGCTCGACTATCAGGGCGACCTGCAGCAGGACATCCCGGGCGTCAACGTGCAGGCGGCCGTGAGCGAACAGTGGTCCGCCGGCGAGGCCGAGCTGCAGCAGCTCAAGTCCGCTGGCCAACTCGGCGCCGTCGTCATCGTGGGCTTGTCCACCAACGGACCGATCTCGAGCGCGGACTTCGACGACATGATGGGCATTCTCTCGGGGGCATCGCGGGTGGTGTTCGTCAATATCCACGTCGACCAGCCGTGGCAGGACCCCAACAACGCCGTGCTGGCCGCCGGGGTCTCGCAGAGCCCGAACACCGTTCTGGCCGACTGGTACGACCTGGCGCAACAGAATCCGGACTGGCTCGATTCGGACGGCACGCACATGCCCATCGACGGACCGGGCGCCCAGGCACTGGCCAACCTGGTCGCCGGTCAGGCGTGATTCGAGTCGGTGCCGTGTCGACGGCCGTCATCCGACCGTGTGTCGATGACGACTGGCGCGACGTGCGCCGGCTGCACATCAAGTTGGCCCTGGCGTTTCCGGTCGTGGTGGACGTCGACCTCAACGACGTGTTGGCGGCACCGGACGACGACTGGCACGGCTTCGTGCAGACGTGTGCCCTCGATGGCGCACAGGAGCTGTTCGTCGCCGAGGTGGGTGCGACGCGTGTCGGGATGGGTCACGTCCGCCTGCAGGACACCCGGGCCCGCCTGGACCTGCTCTACGTCGACGCCGGCGAGCGCCGACGGGGCATCGCCACCGAACTCGTGGCGGCGCAGGGGAGTTGGGCCCGTGCCCTCGGGGCCACCGAACTGGTCGGTCACATCCCCGACGGCAGCATCGGGGCGCGGCTGGCCGAGAAGCTGGGTTGGCGGACAGGCGGTGAGGTGTTCTACACCCCGCACGGGCTGAAGGAGCGCAAATGGACGTCACCGGCGCCGGCCCACCCGGGCTGAGTCCTCCGCCCCGGCGGGTTGAGGACGAGCCCTGACCCACCGGGCCCATGGGGTGGTTCAGTTGGCGGGGAGCTTCCAGCCCATCGATTCGGCGATCTCCTTACAGGTGGGGCACAACCCGTACTTCTGGGGGTCCCGTCCGGGCACCCACTCCTTGCCGCAGAGGGCCCGCACCGCCGTGCGGTTCACGATGCCCTCGACCACGGAGGGTCCGGTCGAGACGTAGTCGCCCTCTTTCGGGGTGTAGCCCTCGAGCACGATGTGGGCCATGCGGTCGTGATCACCGTCGTTTTGCTCCAGGTCCGGCCGGGCCGGGGCCAGGGTGGTCGCACCCACCCCCTCCGGTTCGCCCGAACCGCGGGGACCTGGAGGGGCTCCGTAGGGAGAACCCCAGTTGGCGGCGTCGGTCATGCTCCCAGCCTAGATCCGAGCGTCCCGGCGGGTGGCATGCATGACCCCGGATCCGAGCGGCACGCTGGCCCGGGACGAGCCCGGGGACGAGCCCGGGGACGAGCCCGGGAATGAGATCGGCCGACCGATTGTTGACCAGTCAGATGAATTTTGGAACGTACCGAACGTACCCGAAGAGGACACCATGACCGATACACATCTGACACTGCCGTTGCTCCCTCTGAAGTCCGGAGTGGTGCTGCCCGGAATGGGCTTCACCATGGCGCTCGAGTCCGACGAGGCCCGCGCCGCGGTCGAGGCCGCCCGCTCGGCCGGGGGCCGTCTGCTGCTGGTGCCCCACATCGAGGGTCGTTATGCCAGCGTGGGCGTGATTTCCGAGGTTCTCGAGGAGGGGGCCCTCCCCGGGGGCCTGCAGGCGGTCGTCGTGCGCGGCGACCAGCGGGCCACCATCGGGACGGGTGTGCCCGGAACCGGAGACGCGCTGTGGGTCGAGGCCGAGCCGATCGAAGAGGGGGAGCCGACGCCCGCGGTCGGTGAGCTGGCTCGGGAATACCGGGCCGTGCTCGAGAACATCCTCCTGCACCGGGGGGCCCGTCAGGTGGCGGCCCAGCTGCGGGACATCACCGAGCCGAGCCGTCTGGCCGATGTGGCCGGGTACTCACCGGACCTCTCGCTCTCCCAGAAGGTCGAGGTCCTCGAGACGCTCGACGTCGAGGCGCGGCTGCGCCTGGTGCTCGGATGGGCCCGGGACACGCTGGCCGATCTGACGCTGCGGGAGCGGATCAAGACCGATGTCGAGGAGGGCATGGAGAAGACCCAGCGCGAGTTCCTGCTGCGTCGCCAACTCGAAGCGATCCGCAAGGAACTGGGCCAACTCGGGGACGGCGAAGGCGACGAGGGTGACCCCGACGACTATCGGGCCAAGGTGGCGGACCGTGACCTCCCCGAGCACGTCCGCAAGGCCGTGCTGCGCGAGGTGAACAAGTTGGAGCGGACCAGCGACCAGAGTCCCGAGACCGGCTGGATCCGGACCTGGCTGGACACGGTGCTGGAGGTTCCCTGGGGCATCGAGACAGAGGATCGGCTGGACATCGCCGAGGCGGCGCGCCTGTTGGACGCCGACCATGACGGTCTCGAGGACGTCAAGGAGCGCATCCTCGAGCACCTGGCCGTGCGCAAGCTGCAGGCCGAGCGCGGCCTGGCGCCCGTTGACGGACGCGGGTCCGGCGCCATCCTTGCGCTGGTGGGCCCTCCCGGAGTGGGGAAGACCTCACTGGGAGAGTCGGTGGCGGGTGCCTTGGGACGCAAATTCGTGCGCGTCTCGCTGGGCGGCGTGCGAGACGAGGCGGAGATCCGGGGTCACCGTCGGACCTATGTGGGTGCACAACCAGGTCGTCTGGTGCGGGCCCTGCGTGAAGCCGGGACCATGAACCCCGTCATCGTCCTGGACGAGGTCGACAAGCTGGGCGCCGATTACCGGGGCGACCCGTCCTCGGCACTGCTCGAAGTGCTCGACCCGGCCCAGAACCACACGTTCCGTGACCACTACCTGGAGGTCGACCTCGACCTGTCGCGGGTGCTGTTCATCGCCACGGCCAACGTGACCGACACCGTCCCCGGACCGTTGCTCGACCGCATGGAGGTCATCCGCCTGGACGGGTACACCGAATCCGAGAAGATCTCGATCGCCCGGCATCACCTGCTGGGCCGTCAACTCACGCGTGCCGCGTTGCGAGAGGACGAGGTGGAGATCACCGACGATGCCCTGCGGAGCATCGTGTCCGACTACACCCGCGAGGCCGGCGTCCGTTCGCTGGAGCGCGAGATAGGGAGACTGCTCCGCAAGCTGGCCACCAAGCTGGCGGCGGGAGAACGGGAAGCCCCCGTCGCCGTCGACGCCGCCGATGTGCGCGAGTGGTTGGGTCGGCCCCGCTTCTTCTTCGAGGCGGCCGATCGGACCAGTGTCCCCGGAGTGGTGACCGGCCTGGCCGTGACCGGAGCGGGCGGCGACGTCCTCTTCGTCGAGGCCAGCGTGTCCGACGGGCCCGAGGGCCTCACCCTCACCGGCCAGCTGGGCGACGTGATGAAGGAGTCGGCCGAGATCGCCCTGTCCTACGTGCGCTCCCATGCCCGGGAGCTGGGCATCGACCCCGGGATCTTCTCGGGGAAGCGCTTCCACCTGCACGTGCCGGCGGGCGCCGTGCCCAAGGACGGGCCGTCAGCGGGCGTCACCATGACGACCGCGCTGGTCAGCCTGCTGCGCGAGGTCCCGGTGCGCTCCGCCGTTGGCATGACGGGAGAGATCACCTTGCAGGGTCGGGTGCTGCCCATCGGTGGGGTGAAGCAGAAGGTCCTGGCCGCGCATCGAGCCGGATTGACCGAGGTGGTCCTTCCCGAGCGCAACGGTCCGGACCTCGAGGACGTCCCCCAGGAGGTGCGCAACATCATGACCTTCCACTTGGCCGGGACCATCGCCGACGTCCTGGGCCCGGCCCTGTCCGTCCAGGACACCGGTGCCTCGGACGACGACGAGCGTCTGCCCGACGTAGCCTGACGAAGTGCGCATGGCGGCGGTCCCTCGGGACCGACCGCCGCCCACCGAGAACTCCAGAGTGAACGGAGCACCACATGGACGATCAGGAGATCATCTCCCGAATCAGCGCGCTGGCCGCGGAAGAGCAGCGGCTCGAAGAGGCTCACGTCGGAGAGGGGCTCTCGACCGAGGAGCGCGATCGTCTCAAGTCGATTGAGGTGACGCTGGATCAGCTCTGGGACACGCTGCGCCAGCGACGGGCCAAGCGCGTCGCGGGCGGGGATCCCGACGAGGCCCGCACCCGTTCGGCGGACACCGTCGAGGGGTATCAGCAATAGGCCCTCATGCGGGTGGCGGATGTACCGCCCCCGACGCGATCGTTCGGTGAGCCGCTACTTCGCCTTACGGGCCGCCAGGGCCGGGCGGGCCAAGGGGACCACGGCGACGATGGCCGCGACCAGGCCCACGAAGGCACCGAAGGACCAGCCGACGCCGCTGCCGATTCCTCCCGGCTTGAACAGGAAGGCCAGCACCACCAGCACCAAGTTGATGACGGTGGCGATGAGGAGGATCTGCCCGGTGTTCACCGGCGATTCGTCCGGCATGGCCCACAGGTTCAGCAACTGCAGGGCCAGGAGGACGATGATGCCGAGGCACAAGATGAACACGATCCATAGGTAGCCGTGGGCGGTGACGCCGTCCGCGCTGGCCGAGCCGATGCTGCCGAAACTGACGCTGAACCAGGACAGGAACAGCGAGATGAGGAGAACGAAGGATGCGATGCCGACGATCCAGTCGGTCCTCTCCAGCTGACTGGCATCGAACTTGATCTGCGGGGTCGAGGACGCGGCCGGCGGGGCCGGGGCGTCCTGAGGAGGGGTGGCGGACGCAGCGGCGGCGGCCGGAGGAGCGACGGAGCCGGGAGGGGCGGCGGCTGCCGGCGCCCCCGCCAGTGCAGCTCCGCAGTTCGCGCAGAACTGTGTTCCCTCGGCTGATTCCGACTGACAGTTGGAGCAGGTAACAGGAGCCATCTGTTCACCTCAACCCTTCTTATTGGGACAGAGCATTGAGAAGAGTAGTGGGCAGGCGGCGGGCGCGCCCGCAATTGGTGGTCCGTCGGGGTTTGGGTGCCCACGGCGGCCCGCTCGGCCAAATGCCCATGCCGTAGCATGGCGCTCCGATCCGGGGCTGTAGCTCAGTGGTCAGAGCAGGGGAC
>JBKQIP010000197.1:0-2636 GCA_052148295.1 Acidimicrobiales bacterium | reverse complement strand
CATCGGAGTCGGCCACATACCATGGCGCCGTCTCGGTGTCAGTGGCGGCGAACATGGCGTCGCGCGCCCGGGAGTAGTCGTACCAGCGGCCATAGGACTCGAGATCCATCGGCGAGAGCTTCCAGGTCTTGCGGCCGTCATTGATGCGTGCACCCAGGCGGCGGGTCTGCTCCTCTTGGCCCACCTCGAGCCAGTACTTGAGCAGGAGCACCCCCGAGTCGACGATGGCCTCTTCGACGGAGGGAACGAGCCGGAGGAACCGGGTCGTCTCCTCTGAGGTGCATAGGCCCATGACCGCTTCGACTCCGGCACGGTTGTACCAGCTTCGATCGAAGATCACCACCTCACCGCCCGCGGGAAGGTACGGGATGTAGCGCTGGATGTACATCTGCGACCGTTCACGGTCGTTGGGAGCCGGGAGGGCGATGACCCTGAAGACTCGGGGGCTCACCCGCTCGGTGAGCCGTTTGATGACGCCCCCCTTTCCGGCTGTGTCCCGGCCTTCGAACACGATGCATATCTTGGCCCCCACGCGCACGACCCAGCGCTGCAGGTGGACGAGCTCGACGTGCAATCGCCGGAGCTCCTTCTCGTACTCCTTGCGTCGCAACTTGCTCGATTCCACCGCTCCTCTTCCTCTCGTCACGTGGTGCTTGGCCTCGTCCCTCTACAGGGCCGACCTGTCGATCACCCTCGCGCCGAGACCTGCCGAGGAGTTCGACCATACCGGATGGTCGGTCAACCACCATGCTGGAGTGCGACGAAGCGAAGGCACTGGCGAGGATCCCCATCCAGCGGTCACGTGTGACCGCTTCGTGCGGACACCGCCCGGGATCGCGGCGCTACGTGGAATCGGCGCTTGCCCCATCCTCGATGGCCCTCTGGTCGGCCTCTCGCTCCTTGGCCTCCCTGCTGTCGAAGGTCTCACCGAACTCGGTCGCCGTGGTCGGCGGGTACTCGACTCAAGTTGAATTGTGATCCAGCCCCGCCGGCCCCGACGGCCCCGATCGGCTGGGAGGTCAGCGATTCATCCCATGGAGTGATCGGTCCGACGTGGACTGGCGGTTACGGGGTCTCGAGTCCGGCTCCGAGTGCCCGTCGTCGCTCGAGTCGATGCGGAGGCAGGTGTGTGAGCCTTTGAAGCGGACGCACCTTCAGTGCCCACCCTTCTTTTCACGCAGCGAGATTGCGCGCATCGGACAATCCCGAGCAGCTCGCTTGGCTATACCTGCCAGCTCTGCCGGCAGCGGACGATGGTCGACCATCGGATAGCCCCACTCGTCGAGTGTGATGGCCTCCGGGAGCAACTCGGCGCAGTAGCCGTATGCCTCACACGCGACAGGATTTATGGTGACACGCAGCACGCTCACCTTGCAGCCATTCGTCGAGGCAATCGGAGTTGAGTGGGCTTGAGGTAGGCCGCACAGGGCCGCCCTCGTTCGTGCGCGGCCACATCCGTCGAAAAGACAGCGAGAGCGCTTCGCACCATGGCAACAGCCCCGTCGGGATGACGGCATGCCCCGCGGCCGTGCACCTGAGCGAGACGGCGCAGAAGTCGTGACATGAGACCCGGATCACGTTGGCCCCACGCAAGTCGAGTCAGATCTTCGGCGATGGCAGGGAGACCGAACACGCACGGGCCGCACTGGCCGGCGCTCTGATCGGCCAAATAGCGGGCAATATGTGCCGTTTCAGCGACACCGCAGGTGTCCTCACTCAGGACGACGAGGACACCCACGCCGGCGGAGGCGCCGATGGTCCGAAGCGAGATTGACGCATAGGGCATGGCGAAATGCTCGGGCCCGACCCATGAACCGCCGTAGCCCCCAACGAGCAGGGCCTGGGGGCGCCCGAACGGTCTGCTCAGCATGGCGATGTCGACAAGGGGCGTGCCACGGTCGATTTCGACCACGCCGGGCTGGGTCACGGCTCCTGTGATGGTCACCAGGCAGGTGCCTGGCTCCTCGGGCATCCCTCGGGACCGAAAAGGGTCGGGACCGTGGCGAGCAATGAGGGCGATGTGGGCCAGGGTCTCGGTGTTGTGGACGAGGACCGGACGTTTGCCGATACGGAGGGGACTGCTCTTGTCGGGCCGAAACTCGGGCAGGGCGCGGCCGGTGTCAATCCAGTTGACCAGGGCCGATTCTTCGCCCGCCACGAAGAGTTCTGGGGGTCGGCTGACCACCTCGGGCACCCTGGCGTAACGGCTTGCGCCGCGCTCGGCGATAGCGTGCTGCACAGAAGCAGCGACGGCATCGCGACCGGCCGGGACGCACACCACGACTCGATCGGCTCTGCACACCGTCGCGAGATACTGCGCACCGTCGAGTACCAAATGCGGAACCCAGGCCAGCAGGACCTTGTCCTTGTCGCTGGCTGGTTCACCCTCCATTGCGTTGACGACGATCGATCCACCCTTGCCACCTGAACGCGCCATGGCCAGCTTGACCGACGCGGGGAATCCCCCACCGCCACGCCCACCCAACCCCGACGATTCGAGGCTGGCCGCCAGGGCCTCCTGCCATGAACCGCGGCGACCCAGCGCAACATTGAGCGGTCCATGGGCGGCAAGGTGCCCGGGCAGATCGACCGGGTGGCCGAGCAAGTGGTGCACCTCGCTGTGAGGTGGCGCTTGG
>JBKQIP010000196.1:0-45112 GCA_052148295.1 Acidimicrobiales bacterium | reverse complement strand
GTGGTGACCAGCAGCAGCTCGATGATGCGGGGCTTGGTCAGGGCCACGTAGGCCCCGACGGTCGACCACCGCGCCCGCCGGGGCTCGATGGTGCGGACCGGGGGCGACATTGGCGTCAGCCTACGGCCAGGGGCTCGCTCCGTACCAGGCGGGAGGCCCCGGTACGCTGACGCGCAGTGTCCCGACGACGCCCCCTCACCGTCTCGCCATCGCTGAGCCATCGGCTCAATGTCCTGGCTCTGGCCCTGATCGCGCTCATCGTGGTCACCGGAGGCGCCGTACGACTGACGGGATCGGGCCTCGGGTGCAGCGACTGGCCCGAGTGCTCGGTGGGGCACCTGACCCCGGCCCTCCACTTCCACGGGCTGGTCGAGTTCGGGAACCGGCTGGTGACCGTGGTGCTCACCATCGCGGTGGGGGCCGCCTTCCTGGGGGCGATCTTCCGGCGGCCCCGGCGGCGTGACCTCATCTACCTGAGTGGGGGCCTGGTGGTGGGCGTGCTGGCCCAGGCCGGGCTGGGAGGGATCGTCGTCTACACCAAGCTCAACCCGTACGTGGTCATGGTGCACTTCTTCGCCACCATGGTGCTCCTGGTCGACGCCGTCGTCCTGGTGCACCGCGACCGCCGGGACTACGGCCCGGGATCGGCCCACGTGCTCGTTCCGCGTCCCCTGCTCCGGCTCCACCACGGCGTCCTCGCCCTGCTGGCCGTGGTCGTCGCGGCCGGCACGGCGACGACGGGAGCGGGCCCCCACGCCGGCGAGGCCTCGGGGCAGCTGGTGGCCAAGCGCCTACCCGTCCCCCTGCGCGACATGGCCGAACTGCACTCGAGCCTGGCCCTGCTCCTGGTGGGCCTGACCATCGGTCTGGTGGTGGGTCTCCATACGGCCGACGCGCCCGAGCGGGTGCGACGGGCCGGGCGCATCCTCCTCGCCGTCATGGTGGCCCAGGGGGCCATCGGGTACACCCAGTACTTCACCCACCTCCCGGCGCTTCTGGTGGAGCTCCACCTCGTCGGTGCCACGGCCCTGGTGATCGGGGCGGTGCAGTGCTTCATGACGTGCACCTATCACGCCCCCGAACCCACCGGTGTCCCGGTCACCGCGCCACCGGTGGCGGCGGGCGTCCCGATCACCGCCCGATAGGCTTTCTCCCTCGTCCGGTCGACGTCGGCTCCCCACCCGGCGGACGACTCGACCTGCCCCCATCGTCCAGAGGCCCAGGACGCCACCCTTTCAAGGTGGAAACACGGGTTCGAATCCCGTTGGGGGTGCGCGTTGCCATTGACCCCTAATGGCGAGCCAGCGTTATAAGAGTTGGGCCGTGAGGGTGCGCTGGGGGTGCACCGTTGGGGGTGCGCGGTGGCCTAGACGGGACACGCCCCACGGTTGGGGCTACGACGGAAGCGAGGTTGGGAAGAGCTCGTGCTGAAGGTGATCACCGAAGGCCCGACCCGGTCCGGGGACGACGGCGCCGAAGCCCGGGACGAGCGTTCCCGATGACGGAGCAACCCCCGACGGTGGACCGGGGAGCCCAGGGCAGCTTGGACGAGGACCATCCCCTCATGGGTCAGACACTGACCGAACGGATCTCCACCGGCGACCTGCCGTCGGATTCGGAGGTGCGGGCCGTCATCACCGCCGGTTACGAGCGCTTTCTTGCGGTCGATGAGGGGACCGTGGCCGATTACATCCCCGCCCTGGCGCAGGCCGCACCGGCCGCCTTCGGCGTGTGTGTGGCCGGGGTGCACGGGCGGCTCTTCGCCGTTGGCGACGCTGAGGCGGAGTTCTCGATCCAGAGCATCTCCAAGATCTTCGTCTTCTCCGCGGTGTGCGACGTCCTCGGACCGGAGGAAGCGCGTCGAAAGTTGGGGGTCAACAGCACCGGCCTCCCCTTCGACTCGGTGATGGCCATCGAGCTCAACGCCGATCGCACGATGAATCCGATGGTCAACGCCGGCGCCCTGGCCAGCACGAGCCTGGTCCCGGGGGAGACCGTCGCCGAGAAATTCGACTGGATCGTGGCCGCACTCTCGCGGTTCGCCGGTCGGCCACTGGTCATGGATGACGACGTGTACGAGTCTGAAGCAGCGACCAATTTCCGCAATCGCGGCATCGCGCACCTGCTGAACGGCTATGGGCGGATGTACTGCGACCCCGAGATCGCCACCGACGTGTACACGCGCCAGTGCTCCCTGCGGGTCAGCGCCCGGGATCTGGCCGTCATGGGGGCGACGCTGGCCGATGGCGGCGTCAACCCGATCACCGGTGAGCGGGCCATCAGCACGGTCAACTGCCGGCGCGTCCTGGCCGTGCTGGCCACTTCGGGACTCTACGAACGCTCCGGCGATTGGCTCTACGACGTCGGACTACCGGGCAAGAGCGGCGTCAGTGGGGGCATCGTGACCGTGTCGCCGGGCAAGGGAGGGGTGGGTACCTACTCGCCGCCACTCGACGCCGCCGGCAACAGCGTGCGGGGGAAGCACATGAACCGCTACCTCTCCGAGGCGCTCGGCCTCAACCTCTTCGCCTCCGCCCCGTTCCACCGATCCGCCGTTCCACCACCGCCCTGATCCACCACCGCCCTGACGGCCCGAGGGGCCCGCCACGTCTCGACGCGACCCGGCCCGCCCCGTGCGGTGTGCCTTGGGCGGGTGGGTCGGCGCCTACCCCGCTGCCCGCTCGAGCACACCGGCTTGCCGATCGAGCAGCCAGAGGGCCACGGGGGGGAACAGGAGTTCCGACAGCAATCCGGCGGCCAGAAGCGCCGAGCACGCCGGCGCATCGAGGATGTGCAAGGCCGAGGCGATGGACACCACCACGACGATCACGGTGAGCGTGCTGGACAGCATCAGCCCGAGTGCGGCCGCACGGTAGGGCCCGAGATCCTTCCGCCGTCGCTGGGCCGGCAATCCGCGCACGACCAGGAGTGAGATCAGGAAGGCCGGGATCAACAGAAAGTGGGCCGGATGCTCGACGAGCACTCGGAAGTTGAGGTTGATCCCACTGGTGATGAAGAAGACGGGGATCAGAAATCCGTAGCCGACGGCGTCGATCTTGACATGGAGCTCGGGATTGTGGGTAAAGCCGCGACGGTCGATGATGCGCAAGAGGGCACCGGCGGCGAAACACCCGAGTATCCCGTCGAAACCGAAGAGATCGGCCACTGCGGCGAAGGTGACGAGCACGAGGATGGCGAGGCGAATATCGAGCTGCCAGCTGCCCCCGCGCAGCCGGCGCACCCGGCGAAAGAGGCGCCCGGATCTCAGGGCACCCGACATGACGAGTGCCAGTGCACCCAGCAGCGCGGCGAGCAGCACGAACAGCGCGATCCGCAGCCCGGGGGAACCGGAGCTGGCCGAGAAGACGAGCGAGATCAAAATCAATGACCCGAACTCCCCCAGCGAGGCGTGGGCGACGGCCAGCTGCCCGAAGTCGGTGTGGGTCACATGGGCATCTCGAAGGATCGGCACGATGACGCCGAGGGATGTGGAGGTGAGGGCGAAGGCCAGGAGGAGCGGTTTGCTGGTCGGCTCGACGAGAGAGATCACGAAGGCGGCGACGATCCCCAGCACGATCGAGATGCCATAGTCGGCGAACGCCCCACCGACGTACTGTCGGCTCTGCGTCGGGTCCAGCTCGAGGCCGGCGGTGAACAGGAGAAATCCCAGACCGAGGAACGACAGCACCTCGGTGGCGATGTTGGGGTGGACCAGGCCGAACCCGGACGGGCCCGCCACGGCACCGAGGACCACTTCGACCACCACCGCGGGAATGCGCAATGAGGGTCGGAGGTCGACCAGGAGAGGAGCGAGCACGGCAATGACGGCGATGACCACCAGGGACACGAACGTCCCCCGGGCTCCGACCACCACCGCGTCGACCATCAGTGCCGAGATTACGGGTGGAGGCCGGCCCCACGACGGAAGGGGTGGATCGGCCACTCCTCGAGCTGAGCCCCCGAACGACGCCCGGGCCGGACGTCGTTCCACGGTCTCCTAGAACAGGTGCCGCAGGGCCGAGGTGAACTCGACCTCGTGGGCCACGTCCGCGTCGAGGTCGTGCACGGCGACGTGTCCGATGTGGCCCAGGAGATCGATGCCCTCCACCTTCTCCTTCACGCTGAGGGTGCCCACCGAGGCACCACCCTGCTCCTCGTTGCTCCAGGGCAGGCTCTGGTAGCCGGCGTCGACGGCGGCCAGCACCGCCGCCGGCTGGCCCACGCGCCCCTCGAGCCACCAGCCCAGCCAGTACCGGGCGTTGCGATAGCCCAGGGCGAAATCGCTCTCGCGGTATTTCGGGTCGAAGAAGCCCCCGAAGTGGAACAGGAACTCACCGGACAGCTGTTGCTCGGCGGTCAGGTGCACGTTCGGATCGATGTCGGGCGAGATCACCTCGACGACGATCTCCGATTTGCCGTCCAGTCCGGCCGCCTGCAGGAGCAGCTCCTCGATATCGGCCGCGGCGGGCCGGGCCGACGGGAGGTCGGCACCCGCCCGCTCCCGGATGGCGCGGTCGATCTGCTGCTGGTCGGCGGCCAGGCGCGTGGCCACGGCGGCCGTGGCGGCCAGGACCGACTGGCGCGCCGCCTCCCCGAGCGATCCGTCCACGGCGCCGGCGACGCTCTTGATCCACGCGATGCGACGGTTGGTCTTCTCGAGCTCACGGAGGTCGTCGTAGAGGCTCTGCGTGGTGCGGACATGGCTGATGTGGAGCAGGGTGCTCAGCCACGAGGGCATGTGGTCGGGGTCGAACCATGTCCCCTGCCAGGTCGGTGGGGCGCCCGGTTCGATGTTGAGCATGACGATGACACGCTCGTCGTCGCCCTGGTGGGGGATCGCCTCGATCAGGTCGAGCAGGCGTCCGAACGGCTGATTGTCGAGATCCCCTCCGTCGGAGTACCAGAGCGCAAAGGGCTTGTCGGACGGGGTGAGAATGCCCTTCCTCCGGTACTCCCCCGCCACGCCTTCCCGATCGAGCCAGCGAGGGGGGAAGCCGACCGGCGTGGAACCCGACGCCATGGCACCCTCGAGCACGCCGAGGAAATCGTCCTGCTGCGAACCGGCTTTCAGCTCGGCGGAGAAGAAGTCGGCGTAGGTCGTGGCGAGCAGCGTCTCGGCCTGTTGCGGGTCGTGGGGGTCCCGTCGATGGGCCATGGCATAGGTGAGACCCCCGAGGGCCGTGAGGGCCATGGACACGTGCACGGAATCGCCTTGACGGACCGGTCCGTCCGGCACGGGATCGGGCCCCAGCAGCATCTTGGCCGCGCTGATGAGATGGTCCATCGTGAGCGGCGCCGACACGTCGTGGGTCTCCAGTCGATCCAGCTGGGGCAGCTCGACCCAGGTCCGCTTCATGAGCTCGACGGGATCGGCGCCGCACAGCAAGGCCCGGCAGGCGATCAACCCCGTCATGGAGCCGGCCGAGGCCGAGGCGATGGAGTCGACGACGAGTTCGCCGTCGGAGGCCTGTACCGCCTTGAGCACGGCGGCCAGTGCGCCGCCCTCATAGGCACCGAGGGACACGGCTCCCGGGAGCATCATGCCGATACGTGTGGTCATGGCATCAGAACTTAGAGCCGCCGTATCGCCGTCGGCGTGGAGGGCCTGCCGGGCTAGGAGGCCGACGCCGGCCGGGCCAGGTGCGCCATCTGACCGAAGAGCTCGGGGATCGCCGGTCGGACGTACCCGGGCTCGAGGGTCGTCCAGATCGTCTCGACGTTGATGATCAGTCGTTCCCGGTCGCCCCACGCACCGAAGAGCGTCCGGTCGAGCTCAGCGTGCAGGTCGAGGGCGGCCTCGGTGGAGGTCATGCCGGCGGCGTGGCGGACCCGGGCCCCCTCCTCCACGGTGCGGAGGTACGCGCTCACGGCACGGACCCCGTCGGCGTCGGTGAGCGGCCCGTGACCGGGGACGATGACGGCGGCGTCGAGCCCGATGATGCGGTCGCAGGCTTCGATCCAGTGCGACACCGGGCCCACCCACATGATCGGGGTGCCCCCGATGAAGAGGATGTCGCCGGTGAAGACCACCCGCTCGTCGGGCAGCCAGGCCAGCACGTCGCCGGCCGTGTGGGCGGGGCCGACCTCGATCAGCTCGACGGTGCGGCCACCGACGTCGAGCGTCTCGAGACCGGAGAACATCCGGGTCGGCGGCGTGGCCACGATGCCCTCGAACGCGAACGGTCCGAAGGCACCCCGGACGAACTCGGCGACGTCGGGTGGCATCTGCCCGGTCATCTCCATCATGGCGGCCAGAACCCGCGGCGGGGTCTCGTCCATCTCGGCGGCGGCCGCGGCGGAGGCCACGATCTGCACGCCCGGCCCGGCCACCAGCTGGTTGCCGTAGCAGTGGTCGCCGTTGGCGTGGGTGTTGACCACGGTGGCGATGGGCCGGGTGGAGGTGAGCGAGTCCATCGCCTGCAGCATCTCGCGGGTGAGGCGGAGGTCGAAGAGCGTGTCGACGAGGAGGGAGGCACCCTCGCCCTCGATCAGGCCGGCGTTGCTCCAACCCCAACCGCCATCGGGCTGGAGGTAGGCGTGCACGCCGTCGGCCACTTCGTGCAGCCCCTTGGTGAATGGCACCGTCACCGTGGCTCCCGCCCACACATCCACACAACCCTAGGTCGGAGCACTCGTGCTCGCGGCGGAGTGACGCGGCATCACCTCGGCCATGGTGCGGAGGCAGCCCGGTGGGCCCCCCGCAGCCCGGCTGGGGCGCCGGTGGATCAGCCGTCCGCTCCCGGCACCGGTTGCCAACGGGCGACGGAGAAGCCCAGCAGGAGGGGCACGTCGACGGCGAACAGGGCCAGCATGGCCAGGAACAGGGACAGCTGCTTGGCCGGGGTGTGGTCGTAGATGAAGACGAACCCCAAGATGCCGGCGATCACCAGGTAGGCCACCAGGGCCCAGCCGGCCACCAGGAAGAACGTGTCCCAGGCGAAGTCCCCGATCCTGACCAGCAGCACGATGTTGGCCACCAGCACCAGGGCGGCGGCGGCGGTCAGGGCGACCGCCGGCACCAGCGTGGCGGCGTGCCCGTAGTTGGAGGCCATGTAGATGCCGCCGACGATCACCAGGGCGAGGGTCAGCGTGGCCAGGCGGGCCACCGGCGGCAGGTCCGCCTGCCGCCGGTCCATCTCGTCGAAGCCGGGGGGGAGCTGGTCGGTGGTGTCGGTCATCAGCTGGCCAGGTAGGTCATGATCACGATGGTGGCGATCTGCATGAGGCCGGTGATGCCCGCCGTGTAGATGAACACCTTCATCAGCCGGCCGATCCGCTCCCCGTTGGGCCGTGGCTTCTTCAGTTCGAAGAGGACGGCCAGGTTGGCCGGCTCGAGCAGGCCGAGGGCGATCACGGCCATCACCCCGACGATGATGTACGACGCCACCAGCCAGCCGTGGTGGGGGTAGGCCACGCTGAGGTTGCCCAGATGGCGGGCCAGCTGGAAGCCGGCCCCCAGCGTCATGATCACCAGGGTGGGCATGATGAGGATCATCTTGGGCATGAACCGGACGGTGAACTCGATGCGGGCGGGGACGGAGAGACCGCCGATGATCGGCCCGATGGCCAGGCCGACGAAGAGGTCGAGGCTGGTCCACAACCCACCCCCGGCCACGTGGAAGAAGTCCAGCGCCCACAGCGAGTTGGAGGCGATGGCGGCGATGAGGCCGGCCAGGAGCACGGCCACGATGGGGAGGCCCCGCACGGGCACGATGGAGAACTCCGGCACCGGCGGGGGCCCCGCGCCCTGGGGGGGAGCCGTTCCGAGGTCGACAGCGGTGTCTGACACGCTCCTTCTCCAATCTCCGATCAGAGGCGAGGGCTCGGAGAGCAGGCCGATTCCCGTACCGATGCTATAACGCCGCCGCTCGGAATTCTCGGTCCGGCGCCGCGCTCGCACCGCCCCGGTCGGGGTGGGCGGCGGAGCCGGGGGGGCCGGTCGTCGTCGGGACCGGTCAGAACATGGGGTGGGCGAGCGGCACCACATGGAAGCGGGCCCTGACCTCTTCGAGGGGCAGCTCCGCCAGCGCCAGGTGGTCGACCTGGCTGAGGTCGACGGTGCACTGCGCACCCCGCTCGAGACCCTCGCCGAACAGGGCGGGGGCGCCGGGTCGATCGAGCGTGGCCACCTTGGCCCGGATCTCCCCGTGGTTGAGGACCCCCGTCTCGTGGACCGACATGGTGAGCAGGAGTTCGAGCCAGTTCCGCCGGCTGTCGTTGGCGGCCCACAAGAACCCCGAGCGCGCGATCTCACCGGGGCCGGTCGGCTCGTACCCGGTGATCACGTGGTTCATGTCGTGGTTCACATAGTGCGCGGGCAGATGGATGTCGTCTCCGGGCAAGGTGATGTTGTTGCGGCGGTAGAACTCCACGTAGGCGTGACCCAGCGTGCCTTCGGGCAGATCGTGCAGTGCGCGCAGCCGTCGCCCCAGCTCGTGGTCGGGCACATCGAGGCGGAGATAGTGGTCCCGCAGGGTCACCTCGGAGATCTCGGGAAGGATCCCGGCGTAGTAGCGCTCGAGGTCCGTGGAGGCCGCCTCCGCTCCCCGCTCGATGGCCTCTCGCACCGTGTCGATTTCGATCCCGCTGATGCCGAACGCCGACACGTACTCCTCGATCCGCGCCACCTGCCCCTCGGACTGGGGATGGCGGCAGAGCTCGAGGGTCATCAGGATCTCGCAGAAGCGCAGCCGCGTCTCGGGGAGGACGAGCGCCGCGGCGGCCTGGCGCGGACCGAGGGGTGCGATCTCCTGCAGGTCCAGGTCGGGCCGCCTCCACAGATCCGCGGCGATGGTGCCGAGCACCACGAGCTGTTCGTCGGTCGGTCCGCCGTCGACGTCGATGCCGCCGACCAGCCCGGCGATGAGCGGTTCGATCTCCTCTGCACCTATGGCGATCCCCACCGGTCCTCCTCTGAGACAGCGCGATGAGACAGCGCGACCGGTCGGGCGCCGTGCCGCCGGCTGTCGCGCCTGCGAGTCTAGGAAGCCGCCGCCCTGCGCTTGGTCCTGGGGGGCCCGAAATACTGGTCCACGGCCTGGGCCAGTCCCAGGGCGATCACGTGCTGGCCCAGGGCACTGTCCGCGATGTCCGCCTCGAAGGGGTCCGTGATGAACAGCGGCTCGATGACCACGCCGGGCATCAGGCTCGGGGTGGAGAAGTAGCCGGGCGAGGCCGGGCCCAGCAACAGCAGGTGGTCGTAGTTCTGCGCCTCGTCGGCCAGGCCGGTGTCGGAGTCCGTCGGGGCCACCGAACCGAGCGCGTCGTCGGACTGCACACCCTCGTCGGGGATGCCCCAGCCCCGGGCGTTGAGGTCACCCAGCACGTCGTCCTGCACCAAGGTGGCCAGGCGCAGATTGTCGGCGGCGAAGGGTCGGTCGGGGTCGTAACCCGTCACCGACCCTGCGTTCGACGGCGAGGACCCGGCGTCGAAGTAGATCCCGATCAGGATGTCGGCGTGCGCCCGGTCGGCACAGACGTCGCGGGCGGCCTCGTCGTCGTGCGAGCCGAGCAGGGTGAGGTCCCCGCCCGACTCGTCGCCCGGACCCAGGCGCAGCACGGTGGAGTCGGTGGTGCGCGAGAGCACGACCGTGTAGCCCCGGGCCCGCAGCAGCGCCATGGTGTCCAGCGCCACCGGGAGCGTCAGGGACGCCTCGGTGATGCTCTGGCCCGCTTCGGTGGTGCCGACGGCACCGGGGTCGACCCCACCGTGCCCGGCGTCGAGAAAGACCACCGTGTGGCGGTCGCCGGCCGTGGGCGGGTACGAGACGCAGGCGCCGTCGGCGAAATACGCGGGATCGATCGGGGTGCCGCCGGTCGACCGGCGGGGGCGCACCGAGCGCGATGGCCCCGACAAGGAGAGCCCGACCCCGACGGCCGCGGCCACCACCAGGGCGAGCGCCAGCACGGCCACGCGTCGGTGGCGATCGTTCCGGGCACGGTCGGGGTGTCGCTGAGTCGGCGTGGTGGGGCTCCTGCTCGACGCGGCGGACCCGCGTGCTCCAGGGTTCCACCCTACGAGAGCGGACGGGCCACCAGGTGTCAGCCGGGCTGGTGTCCGGCGGTGCCGGGGCACGTGGCACGAGGATGGGTGCGATGTGAAAGTCGCGAGCATTCGTGGGGCCTGAACAGCGAGGTTGCGCGACGCCGCCCTCAAGACCCTCAAGTGGCTGCGCACCAACATCGGAAGGTGCCCGATCGTCAGCACGGAAGGCAAGCCCATCACCTGAAGCACAGCGATACGGACGATGGCGTCATCACTGTGGACGATGTCGCCATCGCGGTCCTCCCCGGCGAACCGGTCCCCGGACGCGCCGTCCGCGCCCCGTCGCCGCCTCGAGGTCGGGGCACGTCGGGGGCCCGGTGCTACCGTTCGCGGTGGAGGAAGCAGATCCCTGGTGCTGCCGTGGCACGTCCGGGGGTCGTGGCCCGGAGGTGCAGCATGCTCAGCTCGTCTCGATTCGCCCGGAAGGCCCCTCTCGGACGGGCGGCCCATGTCTGCGCCGGCCTGCTGGTGGGGGGCGCCCTGGTGGTGCTGGCGCTGCCGGCCTGGTCCGGCGGCGCGGGGGCCGCGCCGTCACAGCAACCGGCATCTCCCGTCTTCGACTCGCCCACCTCGGCCACGCTGGTGGGCGCCGATCTCTACGTGGCCAACGGCGCGGGCAATTCGGTCACCGAGGTGACGGCCTCGCACGGTGCGCCGGTGGCGGCCATCGGCGGGTCCACCTTCGGGTTCGACGGCCCGACGGCGATCACCTCGGCGGGCACGGACCTCTTCGTGGCCAACGGCGCGGGCAACTCGCTCACCGAGTTCACCTCGGGCACCAACACCTTCGTCCGGCAGATCATGGGTGCGACGTTCGACTTCGACGATCCCATCGCCCTGGCCGTGCAGGACGACGACCTCTTCGTCCTCAGCGCCGGAGGATCGGTGACCGAGGTGGACACCACGACCGGTCAGTTGGTGGGCACGGCCTCGGGGTCCCAGTTCGGGTTTGATGCCCCGGCGGGCATCGCGGTGGCGGGGAGCGACCTTTTCGTGACCAACGGCGCCGCCGATTCGGTGACCGAGATCGCGGTCCAGGGGCTGACCTTCGTGGCCTCGCTCTCCTCGTCCAGCTACGGGTTCGACGAGCCGGCCGGCATCGTGGCCGTGGGCGACAACCTGTGGGTGGCGAACCAGGGGGGCTCGGTCACCGAGTTCTCGGCCATCAACAACAAGATCCGCGTGGTGGTCAGCGGGAACCTGCCCACGCCCCAGCCCATCACCGCCGGCGACGGCTACGTGTTCGCCGCCAGCCCGCCCGGCGGGTCGCCCATGGTGACGCAGATCACGGCGTCCACCGCAGCGGTCAACTGGATGATGTGCAACACCAACGGCCCGTATCTGTTCAACAACCCCCAGGCCCTGGTGGTCGCCCACTCGTATCTGTGGGTGATCAACGAGGGGGGTAATTCGTTGACCCAGATGGACGCCGGCAGCGGCGCGCTGGTCCGCACGGTGTCCTAGGGCCTCCGGCCCCGTCGCGGCGGGACATCGCAGCGGGACATCGCAGCGGGACGTCGCAGCGGGACGTCGCGGCGGGAGGCCGCGATGGGAACCCGGCCCACCCGGGGTGGAACCCGGCCCGGGCGCCGGGCCTCGTCACCTACTCTGGTCCCCCTGGTCGAGGAGGTCGTGATGCGCCACAACTCGCTGCGGGCGATGTGGGACGAGGGCGGTGCTGCCCTGGGGGGATGGCTGACCGTGCCGAGCGGGTTCTCGGCGGAGATCATGGCCCACAGCGGGTTCGACTGGGTCTGTGTCGACATGCAGCACGGGCTCATCGACTACACGCAGATGGCCCAGATGCTCCAGGGCATATCCTCCACCGAGACGGTGCCGCTGGTGCGGGTCCCCTGGAACGAGCCGGGCATCATCGGAAAGAGCCTCGACGCCGGCGCCTGGGGGGTGATCGTGCCCATGGTCAACTCCCGCGACGAGGCCGAGGCGGCGGTGGCGGCCTGCCGCTACGCACCCGAGGGTCATCGGAGCTACGGACCGCTCCGGGCGAACTATTACGCCGGGACCGGCTACTTCGACCGCGCCAACCGGGAGGTGCTGTGCATCGTGATGGTGGAGACCCGGCGCGCCATCGACCACGTCGACGAGATCCTGTCGGTACCCGGAGTGGACGCCGTCTACATCGGGCCGGCCGACTTGAGCGTGACCCTGGGCCTCGCCCCCGCGCCGGACCACCCCGACCCCCGCTTCACCGACGCCCTGGAGCGGGTGCTCGACGCCGCCCGGCGGCACGGCGTCATACCGGGCATCGCGGGGAACGCGGACACGGCCGTCAAGCGCCTCGGGCAAGGCTTCCGGATGGTGGAGGTGGCCTCGGATGCCCGACTGTTGGGAGTGGGGGCCGGCCGGGCCCTGCAGCAGGTCCGCCCGAGCGCCGGCCCGGCGGCCAAGAGCGCCTACCTGTGACGACCCTCTCCCCGCGGCCCAGCGTGGTGGTGGCGCTGCCGCTGGCACCACCGGTGCTGGCGCCGCTGGCCGCGTACGACGTCACCCTCCTGCCGGGCGGCCGGTCCGACGACGCGGCCTTCCGGGCCGCGCTGGCGCAGTGCGAGGGAGTGCTGGTCGGCTCCCATGTGCCCATGGACCGGTCGGCGATCGCGTCGGCACCGAAGCTCCGGGTGATCAGCACCATGAGCGTGGGGGTCGACCACATCGATCTGGGGGCCGCCCGGGAGCGGGGCGTGCTGGTCACCATCACCCCGGTGCTCAGCGATGCCGTGGCGGATCTGGCCATGGCTCTGGTGACCATGCTCTGCCGTCGCATCCCCCAGGGGATGGCGGCGGTGGCCGGCGGTGTGTGGAACAAGATCCCCCTGAGCGGCGATCTGGCCGGAAGGGTGCTGCTGATCGTGGGGTTCGGCCGCATCGGGCAGGCGGTGGCGAAGCGCGCCCTGGCCGCCGACATGCAGGTACACTACGTCGACGCCGAGCGCCGGCACACCGATCTCGCCGTGCGCCGTGTGGGTGAGCTGGCCCGGGGCCTGCGGGAGGCGGACGTGGTGTCGCTGCACGTGAATCTCAACGCGGCCACCGAGAACCTCATGGGTGCCAAGGAGTTCGGGCTGATGAAGAGCACGGCCTACCTGGTGAACACCTCACGGGGCGGGGTGGTGGACCAGGCGGCCCTGGCCCGGGCCCTGACCCTGGGCGAGATCGCCGGTGCGGGCCTCGACGTCCTCCGCGAGGAGCCGCCGCGCCCCGACGATCCCATCTTGACGGCGCCCCACACCATCATCGTTCCCCACATCGGCTCGGCCACGGTGGAGACCAGGGACGCCATGGCGCACTGCGCCGTCGACAATCTGGTCATGGGCCTGGCCGACCACGCGGACCCGGCCGTCGTCGTGTCCTAGGTTCGCCGGCACGATGCGTCCGCTCTCCCCCGGCGGGCGGGCCACCCGCGCAGTAGCGTGGACCCCGCTATGACCGGTCCGGGAGGCCTGGCTTCCGTCGAGCACATCGTGGTGCTCATGCTCGAGAACCGTTCCTTCGACCAGATGCTCGGCTACCTCTACGCCGACGCCAACAACGTCTCACCGCTCGGGCAGCCCTTCGAGGGACTCTCGGGCACCGAGTCCAACCCCGGTGTCGACGGCAAGGCGGTGCCCGTGTTCAAACTCGACGCCGCCACGACCGGGGCCTACTTCTCGCCCGGGGCCGATCCGGGCGAGGGCTACGTGGCCACCAACGCGCAGCTCTTCGGATCGGGCACGGCCCCGGTCCCTCCCGTGGCCACCAACGCCGGATTCGTCACCAATTTCGGCGCCACGCTGCAGTGGGAGGCACCGGACGGCTACTCCATTCTGGCCGGCACCACGGCCGACGACATCATGGGCGGGTTCACCCCGGAGATGCTGCCCATCCTCTCCGGACTGGCCCGGGGCTTCGCCGTCTGCGACCACTGGTACGCGTCGGCCCCCACCGAGACGCTCCCGAACCGGGCCTTCGCCAGCGCGGCCACCAGCCAGGGTCACATGGACGACCTCACGAAGTCCTACACGTGCCCGAGCATCTTCGGTCACCTCACCACCCACGGTGTCACCTGGGCCATGTACGGCTACGACGCCCAGCCCCTGACCCGCCTCAACTTCCCCGACACGACGAGCGCCCCCGATACGAACTTCGGCCTCTTCGCCGACTTCACGTCGGCCGCCGCCGACGGATCACTCGCCTCCTATGTCTTCCTCGAGCCGTCCTGGGCGTCGACGGGGAACAGCCAGCACCCCAACTACGACGTCGCGCTGGGTGAGCAGCTCATCCACGACGTGTACGTCGCGCTCCGCTCGGGGCCGGCCTGGGCCTCCACCCTGCTGGTCATCACCTACGACGAGCACGGTGGCTGCTACGACCACGTCGCCCCGCCGGCCACCGCGGTCGCACCAGATGCCAGCGTGGGGGAATTCGGCTTCGACTTCACCCGCTTCGGGGTCAGGGTCCCCGCCGTGCTGGTGTCGCCGCTGATTCCGGCCGGGACGGTGTTCCGCGTCCCGGCGGGAACCATGGACCTCGACCACACGTCCATCTTGAAGACCGTCGAGGCGCGGTTCGGCGTGCCGGCCCTCACCGCCCGTGACGCCGCCGCACCCGACCTGGGCGGGGTGCTCACTCTCACCACCCCGCGGACGGACGACCCGCTGGCCGGCGTGGTGGTCCCCACCTCGACCGGGGCCAACCCGGCGGCGCAGGAGCCGTCCCACCTCCAGCAGGTCCACGCGGAGCTCCTGGCGCGCCTGCCCGTCCCGGGCGCGGGCGGCGACGGGTCACCCCACCTCCCGCCCCTGCACACGACCCAGGACTACACCGACTACATCAACGAGCGCAGCACGGCCTGGTTGGCCAGCCGCCGGCCGCGGGCGCGCCAACCGCGGCCCGCCTGACGGCGCGTCAGCCGGCGGGCGGGCTGGACGCCGGGGGCGTCCCGCCGGACCCACCGAGCGCGTCGATGTCGGCGCGCAACGCGGCGATGTCGAGGTCCACCGCGTCGGCGTCCTCCTGGGTGATGATGGCCCAGGCCTCGTCGAGGCATGCCGCCGTCCACGCCGTGGTCGACTCCTGGAGCGCGCCCCAGGTGACCCAGCCGTCGAGGGCGTGCCCGTCCGCCGTCACCTTCACGATGCAGTGCCCGTCGGCCGGGTCGGGCTTCTCGCCGTTGGCGGTCGTCCAGGGCTTCCCGTCCCCGAAGAGGGTCTCCGCGTCATCGGTGAGATTGACCCCGACGTAGGTGCCGTGGAAGGCGGCCATGGCCGAGTCGACGGCCGCCGGGTCGGTGTGGTCCACCGGCGCGAAGGCCAGGATCGTCCCCGCCTTGTACCAGTAGAGCAGGAGATCGGCGATGTTGGCCCCCTCGTCCTTGCCCTTGTCGTAGGCCAGGTACTCGGCCACCAATTGGTTCGAGTCCTCCCAGGTCTCGGTCTCGTTCCCGGCCGCCGCCTTGGCCATCCGGTTGTGCTGGCGCCCGGCGAAGGTGCAGTCGCCCACCCCGTTGGGATGCGTCGTGCAGGTGGGGTCGGGCCCGTTGCCGAGCATCTCCCAGTCGGTGATCCCACCGGTGACGTCGACGGGGTACTGCGGTGCGGGCAGCGGGGTCCGCATGTACTCCGACACGAAGGAGATGTTGAATCGCTCGCCCGGGGGTTTCTTGGGCTTGCGGCCACGGAGGCCGGCGATTCGAGTCGGTGGCATATCGGCACCTCCAATGTGAGCGGATGAGGTCACGGCCGTCTGCTGCGACCGCAGGGTCATTGTGGCACGGCACCGGCGGGACGACAATCGGTTCGGCACCGCGGCGCGGCGCGGCTGCCGGGAGCCGTCTAGCCGTCGTCCACGGTCAGCGGCTGCACCTCGGCCGGCGGGGCGGGCGACGTCTCGGTGGCCACGGTGGCCATGGGCGCCGTCGGCGTGGCCGTGGCGTCGGTGCAGGCTCGGTCCTGCTCCCAGCTGGCCACCGCGCTCGCCGCGGCGGCTCCGGTCAGCGGCTGGGGCAGGTCGTCGACGATGACGGCGGGCCTCCAGGTGACCTGGTCGATGTGACGGCCGGTGACGGTGATGACGAGGGATCCACTCTGGTTCTCGGGCGGGGAATTGTCGTAGAAGGCGAAGTTGCCCAATCCGTAGTCGACGTAGGCCGAGCCGAGATACCCGCCGCCGAGCAGGACGTGCGCGTGGGTGCCCACGATGATGTCGGCCCCGGCCTTGACCAGCAGCTGGGCCAGGGGCTCCTGGAGCGGATTGGGACAGGGATCGAGTTCGGTGCCCCAGTGCAGATAGACGACCACCGTGTCGGCGGTCAGGCGGGCCGCCTCGACGGCGGCGATCAAGGCATTGACGTCGTAGGCCGAGGCCAGGCCGGGCTGAGTGGCGGTGGCCGACCACGCCGTCTGCAGGTCCGAATCGATGACCTGGGTGGCCGCGATGATGGCGAGGTGCTGCCCGTTGATGGTCGTGCGGTAGGGGGTGAACGCCTGCGCCGCGTTCTGGCCGATGCCCAGCACCGTGTAGCCGGCCTGCTGCCGGGCGGCCAGGGCCATCTGCAGCCCCGGTGGTCCGCAGTCCTCCCCGTGATTGTTGGCCTCGGTGATCAGCGAGACCCCGGCTCCCTGGAAGGCTGCGATGGCCGACGAGGGGGCGTAGAAGACGTACTGCTTGGGCTGGGGGTCCGGACACGACCCATCGGTCATGGCCGACTCGAAGTTGGTCATGGAGAGGTTGGCACCGGAGAGGAGCTGAGGGACGGTCGGACCCAGGGCCGTCGACGGATCCGCGGCCAGGCGATCGCCCAGGTTGGTCCCGGCCGGGAAGTGCACATCGCCCCCGAAGGCCAGGGTGATCGGCTTGCCGTCTCCCTCCCAGTCGGTTTCCAGGCGCGGGTTGACATGCGGCCGGCCGCCGGTCCGGCCGTGCTTGGCGGGATGGCGGGCATCGGGCGTGCCGGAGCCGGCACGCCCACCGCCCCCGGCGATCAGCAGCGCGGCCAACAGGGCCAGGAGGAGGAACCCGGCGCCCCAGATGCCCCGGTTGCGCTTCACCCGGCGCGAGGTCAGCGCCGGGGGCCCCCGCCGCGGCCGATCGGCACGGGGCCATTCCATCGGCCGCGCCGGGGGTGGGGCGTCGAGCAACGCCGAGGCGGAACGGGCGCTGGCGGGCGGCTGGAGGTCGGTCGTCGGCGTGGGCACGAGCCTAGGTCCCGCGCAGGCCCCCGAACAGGGCCTCGAGGCCCAGGGCCCAGCGCCGTTCGACCGAGACGCGGCTGGTCCGGGACGTAGCAACACGGCCTTGCGGCGGCGCGGCGGGGACCCGGTGAAGACGTCCTCGCCGGTGGGCGCCGGCCAGGCCGCCGCGGTCAGACCCTGGCGCTGACGTGGGCCAACCGCACCGTGCCCTGACGATCGTCGTAGGTGACCGTGAAGCTGTAGAAGGCCTGCACCCCGGTGTTGACGAAGACCCGGCGGCCACCGTGGAGGGTGACCAGGTTCTCGGACTTCACGGTGCCGGCGGAAAAGCTCCAGAACGGGTGGGCGGCACCGCCGACCCGCACGGCGATCGGCGTCCCGGGCTGTACCCGGCCCGACGAGGACGGCACCCCGCCGTACGGCTGGCCCGCCAGCTGCATGGTGTAGGTCCCAGAATCGAGGAGCGCGGGACCACAGCCCGGAGACGCCCCGGCGGTGACGCACAGGGGAAGCTGGTCGTCCGCCCACAGCGGGTGACCCCCCGACGAACCCATCGGGCGCATGGACACGGCGGCGGCCACCTGCGAGGCGGGTGGGGCGGGTGCCCCCAGGATCAGCTGCCCGGTCATTCCCGTCAGATGAAGGCTCCAGCTGTCGCCCAGGGATCCCGCCATGCCGAGGATGGGGCTGACGATGCCGCCGCCGCTGGACTCGGTCCCGATGCCGAGGATCCCGTACCCGCCGTAGCGCTCGAAACCCGACATGCCGCCCGCGGCGGGACAATGGGGCTTCCGGGGTCTGCAGACGGCCTGACGGACCAGGCCGAACCGCACCGGGGTGGCCGTCCTCTGCGATCCGATCGTGACGTACGCGGTGGCGACCACGCCGATGAACCGGTGTCCTCCGGCGTAGGTGATGCTCGACGGCTGGTTGGTCACGGTGACACCCGACTTCGACCCGGACGCCACAGCCGTGTCGAAGATGCGCAGCCCCGACGAGCCGGTGTCGAGCAGCACGGGTACCGGGCGGGCCGTGCCCACGCGCACCTCCACCGTCGGGCGCGCGCCGGTCGTGGTGCCCTGACCGCCGACGATCCGGACCGGCACAGTGGCCGTCTCCGACGAAGCCGGGGCCGCGGCACCGCCCGCTACCGCACCCATCCCGAGGAGAGCGCTCAGCACGCCGAGACAGCTCACTGCTGCGATGCGCCGATTCGCCACGTGCCCCCTCCATCGGCCGACCCGGCCGACCGCCGGCCACATTAGGCGGCCGGTGGGCGCGGCCGTCAGACCGGTCGAGGGGCGGACCGACGCGCTTCGTCCCATGTCGCCTCGGACGGCCCCAGGCGCAACGCAGATTGCCCGACACGGCGGTGTTTCGATTGGCTCCCGGGGTGCTCCCGCGGGCTACATTGCGTCGCAGTATTTCCAAATCTTCTACCCGCGGCGAGGCGGATTGGAGTACGCAATGGGCGGAGCATCAAGCAGCGCAGGCGGCGGCGCGAGCACGGCACGGAACTCCCTCCGACTGGTGTCCGTGGTCCTCCCGGTTGTCCTGATCATGACCCTCGGTGGTTCCAACCTGGGCGCCATCAACGACGTGGCCCTGACCGCCGATCCCGGTTCCGTTGCGAACGGTTCCCCCGCCCGGTCGTCCCCGGGGCCGTCCACCGTGCCGCCTTCCGCGGTGCTGCCGCCCATCGTCCAGCCCTCCGCGGTGCAGCCGTCCGCGGTGCAGCCCTCCGCGGTGCAGCCGTCCGCGGTGCAGCCGTCCACCGCTCCAACGTCGACGGCCGCGCCGTCCGCGGCGCCCGCGGCGCCCGAGGCGGGGGCCGAGGATCCCTCGTGCGGTGGTCAGCCGACCCTGGTCTCGGGCGGCACGACGTACCAGTGCACCTTCGACTCGGAGTTCGAGGGCGATTCCCTCGATACGAGCCAGTGGCAGCCGGTGCTGACGGCGACGAGCGGCTACACCTCGGGGGATGTGGCCTGCTTCGTGAACAGTCCGCAGAACATCTCCGTCGGGAACGGCTATCTGAGCCTCACCGTCCGCGAGGTGTCCGCTCCGTTCACGTGTGACGATCCCTTGGGGAACTTCACGACGCAGTACACCAGCGGGTACGTCACGACGGACGGGCTGTTCACGCAGACCTACGGCCGGGTCGAGGTGATGGCGAAGGTCCCGGCCACGACGGTCGCCGGGCTCCAGTCCGCCTTCTGGCTCTACCCACAGAACGGCGGCGCCGGTGAGATGGACATCGCGGAGACGTACAGCGATTGGCCCGGCCTGGCCATCCCCTACCTCCACTATTCACCCAACCCACTCGCCGTGGATGCGGCGACCGACACGAACACCGTCACCTCCGATGCATGCACCATCACCCCCAACCAGTTCAACGACTACGTGATCGAGTGGTCGCCGACGACGGTCACCGTGACCTACAACGGCACGACCTGCCTGGTGGACAACTACAGCGAACTGCTGGCCCCGCAGGGCACGCCGTTCGACCAACCCATGTTCATCAACCTGACCCAGGCTCTGGGCATCGGATCCAACAACTTCAATCCGGCCACGACGCCCCTGCCGGCCACCACCGAGATCAAATACGTGCGGGTCTGGCAAGCCCAGTCCTGACCCCGGACCCGCCCCGCCCCGATGCCTGGAGCGGGGCACCAGCCTTGGCCCGCGCTAGGGACGAAGCAGTGAGGGGAGAGGTGCCGCGTGCACGATGCTCAGGTGCTGGATCGGCCGGGTCAGGGCGACGTAGAGCAGGCGGAGACCCCGGGTGTCGTCGCCGACGATCGCGGCGGGCTCGACCACCACCACGGCGTCGAACTCCAGGCCCTTCACGGCCGGGGCGGCCACCACGGTGATGCGCCGGTCCATGCCCTCCCGTTCGAGCAGCCCGACGTCGTGCCTCCGACGCGCCAGGGCGGCGAGGTGCGGGTGATGACCGGTCGAGACCACCAGCCCGACCAGGAACGCCTCGCCGGCCAAGCGTGTCGCCTCGTCCAGGCCGCGCGTCAGCAGATCCTCGGCATCGACGCGGAGCACCCTGGGCTCCCTCGAGCCCCGGCGGATCGACTCGGTGGGGCGCACCGTGGGTGCCGCCACGGGGAGCAGCTTGGAAGCCAGCTCGAGGACCTGACCCGGCGCCCGGTACCCGAGCGTCAACTCGTCCTTGCGGCTGGCGGCGGTAGCCGGGAGATGTTGCAGCAGCTCGTCCCAGTGGGCGTAGTTCCACGGCCCGGTCGCCTGGGCCAGGTCCCCCAGCACGGTGAGCGATCCACCGGGAGCGCGGCGCGCCACCATGCGGAACTGCATGGGCGTGAGGTCTTGTGCCTCATCGACCACGACGTGCCCATAGGTGCGCGAGCGCCCGCCGATCAGCGCTGTGGCCTCGTCCAGCAGGGCGAGATCGTCCACCGTCCAGGGGTGGCCTCCCGGACCCTTGGTCGGACCCCTGGTGGGCCCGCGGACCAGGCGGCGCCATTCCGATTCCTCGAGGACGCCCGATGCGCCGGCGCGGAGCCGGTCGGCACTGCTCAGTAGGTCGGCGACCAGCGCGGCGGGGGACACCGAAGGCCACAGTCGGTCCAGCACACTGCGGAAACCCTCGGAGGCGACGAGCTCGCGCTCGTACCAGGGCTCGTCCGCCTCGAGCCGGGCCGTGGCCCGGAGCCGCTGGCGGGCCAGGCTGACCAGTCGCGAGCGCAGGGCGGCCCGTCCCGCCTTGTAGGGGGACGGGCCATCGGCGATGGCGTCGCTGAGGCCGTTCACCGCCTCCGCCTCGAGGGTGCACCGGGTGAACCTGGCCCGGAGCGTCACGTCGTGTTCGACCGGTTGCCGACGCTGGTACAGGGCCCGGGCGAGCACCTGGGCCATGCGGGGATCGCCCTTGACCACGCGGACCTCCCACGGATCCTCGGCACGGATCTTCGTGCGTGGCGCGAGGTCGGCCAGCGTCGACTGCAGCACCGCTTCCTCGCCGAGTGACGGGAGGACCTGAGCGATGTAGCGGAGAAAGGCCCGGCTGGGACCCAGCACCAGGACGCCGTCCCGGGCCAGGCCCGGATGGTTGTAGAGCAGGAAGGCCGCCCGGTGGAGACCGACCGCGGTCTTCCCGGTGCCGGGGCCGCCCTGGACGGCCAGGAGGAGATCGAGCGGGGCCCGGATGATGTCGTCCTGCTCGGCCTGGATGGTGGCCACGATGTCGAGCATCTCGCCGGTCCGCGCCCGCTCGAGTTCGGCCAGCAGTGCATCGCCGCCACGGAGACGGGTGCGTGAAGGATCGCCCGCCCCCAGCCCGAACAGATCATCGGCGACGGAGATCACCCGGTTCCGGTCGACCATCACCTGTCGCCGGAGCGACAGGCCGAGGGTGTGCCCCGCCCGTGCTTGGTAGAAGGGCATGGCGACGGGGGCTCGCCAGTCGACCACCACGGGATCGCCGCGTTGATCTTCGACGTGACGGCGCCCGATGTGCCAGGAGGGTCCCGACGTTTCGTCGATCCGCCCGAACAGGAGCGGGCGGGCGCTCTCGGACAGCACGGCGATCCGGTGCATGAGCGCCGCTTGATAGTCGAGATCGGGCTGGCCGGCGTCGCGCAGGTCCCTCAGCAACCTCTCGGCGCGGTCCCGCATGAGCGACAGCGCCGCCTGCGCGGCGTCGAGGTAGTCCTGCTCGGCTCGCAGCTCGGGGTCCTCACCACCTCCGGACTCGCTCATCACGGCCGTGCACCGTGGTGGATCGCCGCGACCGTCCATCCCGTGCTGGGGCCCCGGGGCGGATGCCCCGTTGGGCGGCCGAGGGATACCCGCTTCTTTGTCCCAAAGCACGAGGCCGAAGACGCGCAAAAACCCCTGGGCACCCCACGGAACTTACCGTCAAATTCGGATGTTCACAACTCCTCCACCTGCGGTTTCAGCTTCTCCACCGCATCTACTTTGACGATTTATCAAAGGGGAGTCAGCACGGGCCATTGTATGGAAAAAATGCACTGAATGCAAGGCCTTTTTGCGTCGGTCGCCCTTCCTTCCTCCCGCAGTACGCTCGTCTCCCGTGACGAACGGACTCCCCCCCGGCGGACCGGCGGTCACGTCGGTCAGCGGAGCCATCGAGCGCATGGAGCAGATCGGGGCCGCACTGGCCAGCACCGACGGCGTGGCCTGCTTCAATCGGATGTACCTCGAGGTGACGCAACAGGTCAACGACCGGATCTCCCAGGGATTCTTCTCGGATCCCGCGTTCGTGGCCACCCTCGACGTGGTCTTCGCCAACATCTACTTCTCCGCCGTCGACGCCCTGGCGGCGTCGGCCACCATCCCGACCGCGTGGCAACCCCTCTTCGAGTCCCGCGGCCATCCGGGCATCTTCCCCATCCAGTTCGCGCTGGCCGGCATGAATGCGCACATCAACCACGACCTCCCCATCGCGGTCGTGCACACGTGCACGCAGCTCGAGACGGCTCCGGATCAAGGGACGCACCACGAGGACTACCAGAAGGTGGACGGCCTCCTCGATGCGGCCGAGCAGTCGGTCCGACAGTCCTTCGAATCGGGCATCGTCCTGGCGGCCGACAAGCACGCCCAAGATGTCCTCGACCTCGTCGGCAATTGGAGCATCAACTCGGCCCGGGACGTGGCCTGGGACACCGCCGAGGCCCTCTGGCGGTGCCGTGACGTGGCCGCGGTCGAAGACCTCATGATGGGGGGACTGGCCCGCACGGTGGCGATGGCCAGCCGTTGCCTGCTCATCTCGACCTGAACTCGACCTGAACGACGTTGGGTGACTCAGTCCGCGGCGCCGGACTCTGACGGCGGGATCGTCTTGCGGAGCTCGTCCATCAGGTCGGCCGACATCGACTGATCACGGCCACCCGCCCCCGGTTCTGTCCCCGTGGATCCCGGCGCCTCCACCGGCTGATCGCCCGCGGGGGCCGGGGTACCCTCGGCGTGCGGCCTCGGGCGACCCGCCCGCAAGATGCGCCTGCACCACCGCCGGAAGGTCGTCGGCTGCCGCGGTGATGACATGGCCCGACTCACGCGCCCTCGGGGGGCCTGGCCGTGCGGTCGGTGGCACCCTCACGGAGCGAGGGGGCGGGGCGTGGGAACGCGAGCCGGTCGTGCGGACCGTGCCCACCGTGACCGTGACTCGTGCCCATCGCCGTCCCTTCCTCCCATGTAGCTCACGGCTGAGCCGGAGTCTCAGGCCCGTCACAGGAAGTGGCGAGGAGGCACGACCCAGCGGGGCTGCGGATGCGGCCGGCAGGAGGCGGAACGTCCATCCCGTAGCCCACCTCATGCCCGTCAGCCGTGGCATTCGGGCCGATCCGTCGGGGCACGATAGGTGACGCGAATTTCATTCGGGTGGCCGATGAGTTGCTGATGGGTTGTTCGGCTCCAGCGGGACCCCGGGCGTCGTGGCCTGCCGGCAGCGGCGGGTTGCGGGTCGTCGCTGGACACCACGGTCCATCCGACCCATGATCAATCGGTGGAGTCTCCGTCACTCGTCGGGTCCCTGACGCGATGGCCCGGAACGATGCTTCGGCTGCCGATCACCACGCTGCGCGCCCTCGAGGCGTTGAACACGCTGGCCGATCAGATGGAGGGCCTGGTGCGCCTGCTCGAGCAGATGGAGGGTGGCGTGGCCCGTGCCGGAACCGGGGTCGAGTTGGCGGCTACCGGCATTGCGGAGGCCGTGACCGGGCTCGAGCGGGCGGTGGGGACACTGGACCGCTCCCTGCCGAGTCTCTCCGACTCGGCCTCGTCCCTCCGCTCCATCACCGAGCGTCTCAGCGGCGTCGCGGTCGAACTGGCCACCGAACTGCCAAGGGCGACCGCCACGCTGCAGGACATCTCCCCCGAACTGAGCCGGGTGGTGGGGACGCTCGACGAGAGATTCGCCCACCTCGACCGTGTCGTCACGGATCTGGCCCAGCTGGTCGAGGCCGTCGTCGGTACCATTCCGGGGATGCGCCGCGTCCTGCGGACCAGCGGGCCTTGAGGAGGCATGATGCATGAGAGCAGCGAGGGCGCGCTGGACGTCGTCCGGTCGACGTCCGAGCCCATCCACGACATCGGCACGGCCATCTACCTGAGTCCCGACGTCTTCGCCTGGGCCGGTGAATGGGGCTGGTCGAATCCCTTCTCCTTCTACTTCGCGGGGCGCGGAGGCATGCTGGGCGACGTCAGTGCCGACGTCGTCTGTGCCGCCTTGGGTTGGTTCGAGCCCGGTGCGGTCAAGGCGATGTACGAGGAGGGCGCGGCCGTGGCCACGCCCTCCGTCGGGGCCCAACGCATGGCCGAGGCCACGGCCCGGTGGGGGCAGAAGTACCTGTCCGACATCGATGGGTTAGAGGACATCGTCGCCTTGACGGAGGCCACGGTGGACGGCCTCGAAGGCTCGGCCCTCCCGCTGTTCGTCGGCTGGCGGGGGGCGGACCGCGCCGGCGACGCCGGCGGGCGGGCGGCGCAGCTCATGCAGATCCTGCGCGAGTGGCGGGGAGGGCTGCACCTGGTCGCCACCACGGCTGCCGGCCTCTCACCGCTGGAGGCGATCCTCACCAATGAGGGAGAGGGGCAGGCCAAGTTCTTCGGCTGGCCCGAACCGTTCTCGAACTGTGACGCCATTCGCGACCGGCACCGGGAGGCGGAGGATCTCACCGACCGTCTCTGCGCCGCCGCTCTGCGGCGGGCCCTGCGACCCGAGGAGGATCAGGCCTTCGTGGCCGGGGTCGCCGCGGTGCGGGACGCCCTTCCCTCGGCGCCCTGACCGGGGCCGCTGCCGCCCATCGGCGGCCAGCCAGGGTCGGCTACAGTGAAGGGCTGCTCGAAGCGGAGACCCGGTTCGAACCATCGAGCAACACGGCTCACGCCGTCACGGACCTGTGGTGCAGTTCGGAGTGCACGCCGCCCTGTCAAGGCGGAGGTCGCGGGTTCAAATCCCGTCAGGTCCGCTGCCAGATCCGAGCGTCGCCGAGACGATCGGATCTGGACGCCCGGTCGGGTAGCTCAGTTGGTAGAGCGCGCGCCTGAAAAGCGTGAGGTCCGCGGATCGATCCCGCGCCCGACCACCGGAAAACCGCAGATCAGAGGCCACTTGTTAAGAGAGTCGAGATGGGCTCCAAAATTTCGTGCCCTGCCGAACGACCTTGACGGCGACGAGCGACGAGCGGCGACGAGCGGCGACACACAATTCACATGGAGGCCGGCGGCATCCGTCGAGTATTCGGTCAGTCGGGAGTTGACTTCCCAAATCTTGCGGCAGCCCACCGGAAGACCGTCAACACCTGTTCCTCCCAGAAGGCCTCCTGTCGAGGGGTCATGACTTTCCAGTCTTCACCCTCTCGCGGTGCGTCGGCCTGAGGGAGATATCCTCTCGCAACAGCAAGCATGAAGAACCCCTGCTCCGGCTTTGGCGGCGTTCCCTGTGAGACAACGACCGCCGTGGGGAGCGCTCCGATCTCCTCGTGGAAGTGGTCCGACACATATCCGAGAAGATTGGGCATCTGGATCCAGCGATCACCGAGATTCGCGCCGAGGCGGCGTTCGATCTCTTTCCAGAGGTCCCCATAATGGACAAGCTCGCCTTTGGCGGCCGCTTCGGAGATCACCTCCATCGCCGTGTCTCGCATCTGAAACCAGTACGGCCACGGATGGCCGTACATGGAGGTGCTGTTGTCGGGATTCTTACGGCCCGATGCAGCCGCCTTCTTCCGACGTTCATTTTCCTCGGCTTGCTGTTTGAGAGCCTCGAGCCGCGCAAGCTGCTCTGGACTCCCCCGCTCGGCCCGGATCCGCCGAAGCCGTTCACGAGTCTCGTCTTCGTCTGGGACGTAGGTCACTTCCTAACCTCCATTACTTGGTGCGATCTTGCACCGTCTGACATGTCGGGTGACACGAGCTGGACTAGCCGCTGGTCCGACAAGACGAGCGAATTGAGGCGGACGAGAGCAGCCGCCACCTCCGCTGTGGCTGGCTCGGCGTTGAGTCCGATCGCAGCGAGCTCGTCGTGCCTCAGAGGGAACCCATGGGTGGGGTAGTTGTAGCTGAGTGCGGCGAGCACCTTTGAGTGCTTGCCTTCGTCGACGCTGTGTGCAGTTGCCAGGAGGCGATGCCCGAGGGCAATGCCCACAGCGCGCGTCCGTCGCCGGTCGCCGAGGATCTCAGGGCTGATGCGCCCAATGACAGGCTTCAGAAGCTCACCCACGAAGTTGTTTGCCAGACGAATCGCCTCCGACTGATCCAAGTCCGTGGCGGCGCGGATCTGATCGAACGCCCGGCACTGCAACGAGAGTGCGTACTCGCGTACCTCCTCCAGCCCGTCCTGCATCGCCAAGGACGAGTCCATTTGGTTCTCGCCGAATTCCGAAGTCTGATGGACCTGGACCTCGATAGGGCCAGCAGCTCCTAGTGGACCCATCACGATACGATCGGCCGACAATGACATCGCAGTCCCTGCCGACTTGCAGTGCGCCGGGATGACGTAGGAGAGACCGCCGGGTTCGACCTGCTCCCGAATCGCCATGGCCGCCATGAAGGCGTCAACCGCCGAGCCGCCCCAGGTAATCAAACAGACTGCCAATTTCGGGAAGAGCAAGTCTCCGAGTTCCGCGGCCACGGCGTAGGGCAGATCGGGGCCGATGTACTCGTTGGCAACGACGTATAGGACCGGGTGATCGAGGGCCGCCGGAAGTGCGGCCAAATCCGGACCACCGGCGGAAGGCATCGCCCAGTTTGGTGCGGCATCTGTCGCAGCTGCTGTCATGGTGTGGACTCCTTCTTTGGTAGCGATGCGTTGGGAAAGAACTGAAGGGAAACTTCTCGGCTTTCCACCAGTCCGGTCGGGCCGATGGAGTAATCGGCAATGACGGCAGCCATTGATGATGGGCCATAGGCTCGACACGCCGACCACTCCGAAGGCCCTCCTGGCCATACGAGCTGGACGGTCTCCCCACGATGGAGCCGACGAGGCAGCGCCACGTCGTGGGCGACGCACATCGAGCCCGGTGGTGGGTGAGGCCCCGGGTGGAAGTCTCCCTGGCTTGTCCGGGCGTAGATGTTGGCGACCGCAACTCCGTGGAGGACCACGGAGGCGCCATCGCTGGTCACGATCAGGCAAGGGATTGGGGCCGAGGTGTCGAGCCGGCATGTGAATCGCACTTCGAGCCCGGCCTCTCTGGCTGCGACCTCACGGCGGCTCAGCTGTTCGAGTCGCTCCGTTGCCCGCACCGAGAGCACGGCCGCGCAACTTGAGGTCACACCGGTGACAGCCAAGCCCACTGTCGCCACCGAACTCAGCACCTCATAGTTCACCGCGCTACGATCCCCTGATCGAGCACAGGTCGTTGATTCTTCACATGGTGAGTATAGCAGCGTGCCCGTGTAATGCAAGTCGTTAATAGAATACAGGTTCCACGGCGCCTCGGGGCCTGGTCGAGCAGCCTCAGGCGGTGCGGGATGACTAAGAGAAGGAGGGGGGCTGAAGGTGCCCAATCAACCGGGGAACACCACGCCGAAGCGCACGATACGTGATCTGATCCTCGAGGTCCTGGGCGCCGCGGAGGGTCCAATGTTCATCGATGACATCACCCGAGCGGTTGTCGATGCTCATGGCCATGTGAAGGCGAACTCAGTCCGGACCGAGATATCGGCGCTCGCGGCCGGTGAGCCTCCCAAGATCCATCGCATTCGCCGAAGTTGGTTCACGCTGCCCGACAAGTCGAGCGAGCCCGCGGACGATCTTCAGCGGGTTACCGATCAGCTGCGACTACTTGTCGAGGCGGCGCAAGACACCTTGGTGGTACCAGACGGCTATAGGAGTGCGGCACTTGCCTTGATCGACGCCGTCTTCAGCTCGCGCTCCCACTACTCGTCCGTAAAGAACGTGATCGATCGCGTTACTAAAACCACGAATCAACGTGATGAGGACACGTTCACCGTTGCCAAGCTGCTGAGCCTGCTCGATCAACGGACGCATTGGCGGGAGCATGGGCCTGATATTGACGCGGAGCTCGCTGATTTCTTCGGAAACAGAAGTTCTGCGCCCGGTGGTGGTTGGCCCAAGGCACGGCTCGTTGTCGAGCTCGGTCAGCGAATGATCGACTTCGAATCCCGCCACCCGGGATTAGGAATCCAACTTGACTCGAAGTCTGGATTTGCCGCCATTGAAGGACTCTCCGCCGACGACCGACTAGCGGCTCTCGACACAATCGATCGCGATCTCTCCGAACTGCCCGGGGTCGGCACCGCCACAACCCGCTACCTGCTCCTCTTGATGGGGGTCCAGGTGGTGAAGCCGGACCGGATGCTCATCCGGTGGGTACAGGGAGCCCTCGGAGGCGAGGCCGCACCACCCAGCGCCGGGCGAACTGCAGAACTCCTAGAACAAGCCATCGAAAGGCTGCAACATGAGGGGTGCCGTCTTTCAGTACGGGAGATCGACCATCTGATTTGGCGCGTGCAAAGTGGGCGACAGGTAATGCCAGGAACAGCGAGCCACCGCCTCGGTCCATCGGTTGTTTCCGGCATCGCTTCTCGCCGGGCAACGACCCAGGGTCAAGACTTCCTCCTGGAACCTGGCACTTTAGTTGACCTGTCCCCGGTTGTCGGACGAAAGACAACAGAGCGCTGGCATGGCGAAATTGCCGGCCTTTCCGAAGGAGGCAGGGTCCCGGTCCGGTGGACGAGCACGGACAGTGTCCGGGCGCTGCGCGGTACGCGGTCGTTCGGGGCATATGAAGAGATGGTGCCCATTGCGGACCTGGTGCCGTGTGACCCAGCGGGCCCGCGACACCCCGCCGATCAACGGGAGGTGCGCCTGGTAGTCGGCGACGAGGTGGACTGGGATCCAACTACCCCGGCCAAAGACAAGTGGCATGGTCGGATCGTCGGTCGTTATCGGGACCGCTTCATTGTCGAGTGGACGGCCACTGATTCGGAGCGGCCCTGGACGATCGAAGACCCGGATGCGAAGGTCGAACTCCCGCTCTACGAAGTAAATCGAGCCGCCGTGCTCCGGGCGTGTGACGGGGGTGATCGCCATCCGATTCTTCAAGAGCCCTAAAACAGCTGACGCCCCCTCGAGCCACCGATGAGGGCCCGGTCTCGCCGCAGCCCAGCGTGGGCATCCTCGGCGTGTCCATCGCCGGACCGAGGCGGCAGTGCAAAACCGGTATAGGCGACGCGTCGCTCCCGGCTCGTCGGATGGGTGGAACGGTGGAGGGTGCAGGACATGTGCACCGAGACGTCGCCGCGCCCGGCGCGCAGGGTCACGGCTGGCAGGTCGAGCGTCCGGTCGATCTGCGCTCGGGCGATGTTGGCCCGGTGCGATCCCGCCACGACGTCGAGACCGCCGTGATCTTCGTCCATGGGTGTGAGGCAGATCCCGACCGTGAGACCCGAACAGAACATGGAGTGTCCGCCTCGATCGCAGTCCTTGTGCCACGGGAGACAGACCAGACCCTCGACGGAATCGACGCGTTTCAGGAGCCCTTCGGCGGTCACGTCGGCGAAGTGCTCGCCAAAGGGATCGCCCGGCCGGTGACCCTCGCCGAGTAGGTCGCCGATGCACGTGTACCGCTCGTCGGCGATGAGCGCTCGGAGGGCGGGCGACTTCTGTGCAAGGTCAAGAATCCGGCAGGGATACGCCTCCCCGTTGCGGGTTCTCGCCCACCACGACGTGCCGTCGTCGGGTCGGGCCGCTTCGACCGCCGACCTCAGGTCGGCATCGACCGCATCCATCTCGGCCTCCGTGAACACGTCGTGCAGGAGGAGGAACCCGGCTTCCGCGAGGAAGTGGGCGGTTTCGGTCGGCGTCGCGCCGAGACGGAACCGCTGGTCGAGATCGAGCGGCGATGCGTCGCTTGTGTGCAGCGACACGTCGCCGGGTCGGTAGAGGGCTCTCCCATCGAGCAGTGAGCGGAGGACCGGATCCCAGGCGCAGAAGGCTTCGTTCGAGGCCGGGTCGCCCTCGACCCGCCCGCCGATGACCAGACCGAGCGCGGTCCGCCTCTCACAGAACAGGTCCGCGAAGGCTGTTGCGTCGAGGGCGACGCTCAGACTGGCACCGACGGTGCCGGGGATGACGTCGATGCCCTTGATGCCGGGCTGGAGCGTCCACTGCCCATCGTCCACCCGAATGGTGATGGGAGGGAGGCCCAGCCGTGCCGCGTCGTCGGCGGCGCGAATGCCGTGGTGGGCGACGGCCTCGCTCCACTCCTCTTCGAAGAACGACGCCGGGTCGGCAGGGCCTGCTCCGTTGATGGGCCGCGTGCGCGTGTCGACGCTCATGTGGATCCTCCCTTCGCCGTCCCCAAGCGAGCAGGCCCCTTCCCGGCCATTCCCCCCGACGGAGTCGGGCGGCGTCACCTGCTGCCGCCGTGCAGTCTTCAAACCAGGCCGTAGAGCGTGGCGGCGTTGTCGTGCAAGACCTTGGCGACGATGTCATCCGAGAGACCGTCGAGGGCCTTGGTCGCATACTCGCCGGGAGACGCTCCGATGCTGGCTGGTCCGGGGTGCTGGCAGGTGGGGTGCGGGAAATCGGTCTCGAAGAGCACGTTGTCCGGGAAGCGCTCGATGGCGAAACGCGCGGCGGCTTCCTCGAACCAGAAGCAGCCGTAGATCTGACGGCGAAAGTATTCCGATGGCAGCAGCTCGTAGTCGGGATGCGCCTCACGGATCGCGCTGTTGCCCCACTGCCAGTCGAACGTCTCGAGCACGCCGGGTAACCAGCCGACGCCCGACTCGACCGAGACGAAGCGCAGTTCCGGGAAGCGATGACACACGCCGCCGAACACGAGGTCGGCGAGCGTCCCGATGTTGTCCATGATCATGAGTGCAGAGATCTTGGGGAACTTCGCCTGGAAGCTGAGGTGCGGATCTCTGGCGAATGGCGCGGTGATGTCGCCGCCACCGATGTGGAAGGAGACCGGAACCTCCGCGTCCTGCACGGCAGCCCAAAGACGGTCCCAATGCGGGTCCGAGAGCGGTGGCTCGCCGTGCGAGTCGGGATGGTTGCAGAAGTTCACCGCCTTGTGACCGTTCTGGAGGCAGCGCTCGAGTTCCGCGACCGCGAAGTCCAGGTCCCAGAAGGGCGTGGACATCACCGGGACGAGGCGCGACGGGTCGGCCGAGGCCCACTCGACGAGGAAGTCGTTGTAGGCGCGCACGCACGCCGTGACCAGCTCGCGTTCTCCGAACTTCAGGAAGTACGCCGATCCGAATCCAGCGACGTTCGGGTAGAGCACCTGCGCATAGATGCCCTCGTCGTCCATGTGCGCGAGGCGAGCGCTGGCGTCGTAGGCCGACGGCGCGATCTCGTCGTAGGTCCTGGGTCCGTCCGGCACGTAGCCCGGCCAGCCCGCGATCGCCGTGTTGCCCGGTGCGCTGAGGAACCTCCCGCCGGCCACCCAGTTGTCGATACCGCGCACGGTCTCGACGTGGGGTACGGCTTCGCCCCACTTCGACGACACCCGTGACGTCCACAAGTCGGGCGGCTCGGTCAGGTGCGTGTCGACGTCGACGACGCGATGGCGCTGGAACAACTCTGCGGGCATGGTTCCATCTCCAGTTTTCTTTTTCGAGCGTATCGCCGGGTGACGCTGGTTGCACTGCCGAACCGTCCGACCGGCGCTCTCGCCCATGGAGTCTCGTCCTCCGCGCCGGATCACTGGAAGGCCCAAGTTCAAACGCCACACATCAAGGTGTGGCCAGCACGGAGCCGCCGCCAGTACGCCCGATGACCGGAAGGTATCCTGAATCCCAATTGCCCTACATGAGTGTTGAGCGAATTGCGGGGGCCGCGAGGACAATGGTGAGCGCAGGATCTCTCGACTCTGGCGATGGGGCAAATCCCCACCGTGGAGAACGGGCGCGTTCGGACAGCGAGCATCCGGTGCCGAAGCGGACGAGTGCCCATGTCTGAACAAGCGATACCGAGTGAGTTTCGCTCGTGTGTATCGGAAGACGGCACTGTCGTCGCGCTCGTCGAATGTGGCTTGCCTGCCGTTCCCGAGTGGCTCCGGGGCCTCACGGGAGTCAGGCAGCTTGACCTGAGCAACAATCAGATCTCTGAGCTACCCAAATGGATCGGTGAACTGACCGCCATCACCGAGTTGTACCTGAACGGCAATGAGCTCTCCCGCCTTCCTGAAGCAATCGGCGACCTCACGTCCCTGTACCTTTTGGCGCTCGACCTGAATCAGCTATCCGACTTGCCGGAGTCGGTTGGCACACTCGAAGCCTTGACCGTATTGAGTCTCTACGGCAATCGGCTCACACGGTTTCCCGAGTCAATCGGGACCCTCACGGCCCTGACACAACTCATTCTGAATGGCAACGGGCTGACACAGATCTCCGAGTGCCTTACCCACCTCACGTCTCTGACCCACCTCTACCTGGGAGCCAATCGGCTCACCGAACTGCCAGAGTGGATCGGCAACCTCACCGGCCTTCGCGAGCTTCACCTTCACGACAATCAACTCTCCGAGTTGCCCGGCTCATTGGTCAATCTCAGCACCCTGACCCAGTTGGGCCTGGGCGACAACCGGCTCACATCGGTGCCGCCGTGGCTCGGCAACTTGACCACCCTGACCCATCTCTCCCTGTACCGCAACGGATTGACCAGCCTGCCGGAGTCACTCGGCAATCTCACCGCTCTCACCGAGTTGAGGCTCTGGGGCAACCGGCTGACGAGCCTGCCCGAATCATTGGGGCACCTCACCGCCCTGACCCAGCTGTCCCTGGGCGGCAATCAGCTGACCGACCTGCCCGAGTCACTCGGCAATCTCACCGCCCTGACGGAGCTCATCGTCCCGGAAAATCAATTGACCGGCCTGCCCGACTCACTTGGTCAGCTCATCAACCTGTCCCAGCTCGATCTCCATCAGAACCAGCTCACCGACCTGCCGGAGTCTCTCGGCGATCTCACCGCTCTGACGGCGTTGAGTATCTGGGGCAATCGTCTGCCCCGCCTGCCGGACTCTTTGGGCAACCTGACCGCCCTGACCCAGCTGGCCCTGGGCGGCAACCGGCTGACCGGCCTACCCGACGCATTGGGCAACCTCACCGCCCTGACGGGCCTGTACCTGAACGGCAATCAGCTGGCCACCCTGCCGGAGTCGCTCGGCAACCTCACCGCCCTGACCAGCCTGTACGTGGACGGCAATCAGCTGGCCACCCTGCCGGAGTCGCTCGGCAACCTCAGCGCCCTGACCGAGCTCGGTCTCTCGGAGAATCAATTGACCGACCTCCCGGATTCATTTGGTCAGCTCATCAAGCTGTCCCAGCTGGACCTCCACGAGAACCAGCTCGCCAGCCTGCCGGAGTCTCTCGGCAACCTCAACGCCCTGACGCTTCTGTTCCTTGGTAGGAACCGGTTATCCTCGGTGCCGGAGTGGGTCGGCGCGCTCACCAAGCTCACCCATCTGGGCCTGAACGCCATTGGGCTGACCGACGTCCCGGAATGGCTGGGCGATCTCACGGCCCTGACGGAGCTCCATCTCTGGGGAAATCAGTTGGTCGACCTGCCCGAATCCCTCGGTCAGCTCATCAACCTGTCCCAGCTGGGATTGAGTGACAACCAGCTGACCGACGTGCCGGAACAATTGGGCAACCTGACCGGCCTGACCCAGCTGAACCTCGGGGGCAACCGGCTCTCCTCGATACCTGATTGTCTCGCCAATCTCACCACACTGACCACGCTGAGCGCGTACAGCAATCGGTTGACCAGTCTCCCGGAATGGCTCGGCGATCTTCCCGCCCTCACCCAGCTCTTCCTGAGTGACAACAAGCTCACCAGCGTGCCGGACTCGCTCGGCGGCCTCTCCAACCTCTCCGAGTTGTTTCTCTGGGGCAACCAGCTGACCAGCCTGCCGGAGTCGTTGGGCAACCTCGCCGCCCTGACCCAACTCAACCTCGGGGGCAACCGGCTCTCCTTCGTGCCGGACTGGCTGGGCAACCTCACCGCCCTGACCGAATTGAGCCTCTGGGGCAACCAGCTGACCACCCTGCCCGAGGCACTGGGCAACCTCACGTCCCTCACGCAGCTGGGCCTGAGCGACAACCAGCTGACCAGCCTGCCGGAGTCGTTCGGCAACCTCACCTCCCTGACCGGCTTCTATGTGAACGGCAATCAACTGACCAGCCTGCCGGAGTGGCTGGGCCACCTCACCGCCCTGACCGAGTTGAGCCTCTGGGGCAACCAGCTGACCAGCCTGCCCGACGCACTGGGCAACCTCACGGGCCTGACCGCCCTGTACGTGAGTGACAATCAACTCGTCGCTCTGCCCGAGTCGCTCGGCAACCTCACGTCCCTGTCGCAATTCAACCTCGGCAGTAACCAACTGCCGGACCTGCCCGAGTGGCTCGGCAACCTCACCGCCCTGACCCAGCTCTACCTGTACGGGAACCAATTGACCGATCTGCCCGAGTGGCTCGGCAACCTCACCGCCCTGACCGAATTGAGCCTCTGGGGCAACCAGCTGACCACCCTGCCCGACGCACTGGGTAACCTCACGTCCCTCATCCAGCTGGGCCTGAGCGACAACCAGCTGACCACCCTGCCGGAGTCGCTGGGCAACCTCACGAAGCTCACCACGTTCTACGTGAGCGGAAATCAGCTCACCAGCCTCCCGGAGTGGCTCGGCAACCTCACCGAGCTCACCACGCTCAACCTCAGTAGCAATCAACTGTCCGAGATACCGGAGTGGATCGGCAACCTCACCGCACTCACGGCGATCTATCTGAGTGGTAATCGGCTCACCAGCCTGCCCGGGACGATGGCCAACTTCACGTCGCTGACGCAGCTGAACCTCGGCGGCAATGAGCTTTCCGAGCTGCCGGAATGGCTGGAAAATTTCACCGGGTTGACACACCTGGGGTTGAGCAGCAATCAGCTCTCGCACGTACCGGATTGGCTGGGAAATTTCACTGCCTTGATCGAGCTCTACCTGGCCGACAACCAACTGACCGCGCTCCCTGAGTCGATCGGGAATCTCTCCGCGCTCTCCACGCTGTATGTGGACAGAAACCGGCTCACGCGGCTGCCGCGGCAGCTGGCGGACTGTCTCACCAGGGGCTTGCAGTTGAGCGTCGGGGAGAACCCGCTGGTCGACCCCTTGCCCAATCTCGTCCTGCGTGGCGCCGACGCGCTGGCCTCCTATCTGGGAAGCCTCGAAGATGCCACAGCCCAGTTCGAGGCAAAGCTGCTGTTGGTCGGCGAGGGCAACGTCGGCAAGACATCACTGGTTGCCGCTCTCAGGGGCGCTCCGTTTGTCGACCGACGTCCCACGACGCATGGCATCGAGATCTGGCCCCTCGTCATTCCCCATCCCGACCTGGACCGGGACATGACGTTGCGGGCCTGGGACTTCGGGGGACAGGAAGTCTACCGAGTCACCCATCAATTCTTCTTCGGACGCAACGCCCTGTACATGGTCGTGTGGAACGCGCGAGAAGGCCAGGAGCAAAATGACGTCGAGGGTTGGCTCAGGCGCGTACGGCTGCGGGTGGGGACACAGGCGCGCTGCTTCGTCGTGGCCACGCACAGTGCGGAGCGACAGCCCGAACTGGACTACCCACACCTCCAACTCTTGTTCCCCGACATGCTCGCCGGCGCTTTCGACACGGACAGTTCCACTGGGGCGGGGCTACCCGAGCTACGCGAAGCGATCGGCACGGAAGCCTCCACGCTCCGCCAAATGGGACAGCAGATCAGCGCTCGCTGGGTTGCGGCCCGCGACGAGGTCCTGGCGCTCGGAAAGCAGGAGCCCCAGATTCGGTACGAACGGTTCTCGGAGATCTGCGAGCGTCACGGCGTCGTCGGCCCGGCGATCGTGACCCTCGCACAGTTGATGCACGACGTGGGCTACATCATCTATTACGGCGACGACGATGGGCTCAAGGACATTGTCGTCCTCAATCCCGAGTGGCTCACCAAGGCCATCAGCTACGTGCTCGAGGACCGGGTGACCAAGGATGCCGGTGGCGTCCTCGACCATGTGCGGCTCAGGGAGATCCTTCTGGACCGAGGCGACGGGTACGTGTTTCCGGCGGAGGATCACGCCTACTTCCTGCGGCTCATGGAGAAGTTCGACATCTCGTACCGTCTGGACGGCAGTGAGTTGCAGAGCCTGGTGGCGCAACTTGTGCCCCGTGACCGTCCGGATCTGCCGTGGCAGCCGTCCTCGGAACCACCGCCCGGGATCCGGAAACTCGCGCTGGTGTGTCGGCTCTCCGAGTCGGCTCCGGGACTCATCCCGTGGCTGACCGTCCGGCACCATCACCATTCGTCGGGCTTGCATTGGCGTCGCGGCGTCTTCCTGCGGTACCCCAATTACGCTGCGGAAGCCCTCTTGGAGCTGCGTCACAACGGCGATTTGGCCTTCGAGGTCCGCGCCCCCTCTCCGGAGTACCACTTCAACGGGCTGCTCTACAGCATCGAGGATCTGATCACCTCTCGCTGGCCGGGTCTGTCCTACAAGTTGCTCATTCCGTGCCCGGGGCATTCCGATGACGGATCGCCGTGTCCCGGGCAGTTCCCGCTCGATGGCCTGCGACGCCTTCGCGAGCACGACAGGACGATGGTGCCGTGCATGGAATGTGGGCATGAGCACGAGATCTCGCTCTTGCTCACCAGCTTCGCCCCGGCCCAATCGCTCGGCGCCGAGATGGACCACATGCGCACCCAACTCGACACCAAGCTGGACCAGCTGGACGCGCGAGCGGCGCGCATTGAGAGCGGCGTGCTCCGGGTCGAGGGACTTGCGGCCGAAACCGCCGGGCAGGTACGCCGGGTCCTGCGGGTGGTCAGCACCGAGGTCAATGACTGCCCCCGTCTGTTCACCCTCACATCCGAACGCCCGGACACGGCCAAGCGCCTGCGACTCAGACCAGGTCGTTTTCGCTTGACGTTTTTGTGCGAGCACCCCGACCACAGGCACCCCTGGGTTCCCGCAACCTATGAGCTCGAGCCGTTGCCCGGATGGGTCCCCCGGATCATTCCGTACGCCACTCTGGTGTTCAAGACGTTGAGCCTCTTCGTGCCCATGGCCGGAACGGTCCCCGACATCGCCTCCGCGGCCATGCCCCCGGATCAGCTCGCGCGCGCCCAGCACGACCTGCAGCTGATGAAGATCCTCGTCTCCGACCTTCCCAGCCAACTGGAGATGGACCCGGGCGAGACCGGACTGAGCGAGGAGAAGGGAAGCCTGACGTCAGCGCAGGGTCAGGCGCTCCGGGCCATCCGCCAGGTCGTGTTCGATCACGACGAGCTTCGGCAGTTCGGGGGCTTGAACCGGGTCATTGACGCTTCCGGGGACATCCTGTGGGTCTGTAGCGAGCACTACCGGCAATACGACCCCGGTATGCCCACGGTCGCCTGAGTTTGCGGCAGGGCGCGGTGGACTTGACGAGGCGGGCGTCCGCATGATCGAGGCGTCGGCGCCCGTCCGCATCTGTGACCTCGGAGGGTGGACCGACACCTGGTTCGGCGGGCCCGGACGGGTGCTCAACCTCGCGGTGACCCCGGGCGTGGTGGTCTCGATCCGTCCGGGGCCCGGCCCCGAACCGGTGGTCTTCGATCTGCCCGCCTTCGGCGACCGCTATGCCGTCGTCCCGGGTCGGTCCCGGGTCGCCCGCCACGCGCTGCTCGAGGCCGCCGTCGACCTGTTCCCACCTCCCCCCGACGTCGCCGTCGAGATCACCATCCGCTCCGCCGTCCCGCCCGGGTGTGGCACCGGCACGTCCGCCGCGGTGGCGGTGGCCCTGCTCGGCGGGTTGGCCGCCTTGCGCGCCGATCGGTGCTCGCCCCGCGACCTGGCCTACGCCGCCCACCGGCTCGAGGTGGACGTCCTGGGCGTCGAGAGCGGGATCCAGGATCAGCTGAGCGCGGCCTTCGGCGGCATCAACTACCTCGAGATCGAACCGTACCCCGAGGCGGCGGTGTCCCCCCTCGCTGCCTGGGACGAGCTCGGCGCCCGCCTGACGCTGGTCTTCCTCGGCCGCGCCCACGACTCACCGGCCGTGCACCGCCAGGTCATCGAGGGGATCGGGCGGGGCGGGTCCGAGGTGTTGGCGCGGCTCCGCCGGGCCGCGCTGGCCGCTCGCGACGCCGTCCACGCCCGGGACGGCGACGCCTTCGGTCGGGCCATGATCGCCAACACCGAGGCGCAGCGCTCCCTCCACCCGGCGCTGGTGGGGGTGGACGCCGACCGGGTGATCGAGGTGGCCGAGGCGCAGGGGGCGATCGGGTGGAAGGTCAACGGGGCGGGGGGGGACGGGGGTTCGCTCACCGTCTTGAGCGCCGACCGGGAGGCGAAGGGGGCGCTGGAGCGAAAGGTGGCCCGCCTCGACCCGCGCTACCGGACGCTCCCGGTCCGGATCAGCCCGGTCGGGATCCACGTCACCGGGGCGCTGTAGCCGGATCCCGAGGTGCCTCGCTCTGCCCTGCTCCGGGGTGGGGAACGCCACCCTCAGGGCGAACCCCCGCCGGCCAGGCTCGAGGTGGCGGCGTCCACCGCGGCCGAGATGACGTCGTCGGGGGGCGCGATGGGCGCACCCCAGTACTGGCTCTTCAGCGCCGTGGTGGTGGCGTGGTAGGCGGCGGCCACCTTGGTGGGATCGCTCACCTTGGCCGCCACGGCCTGGGCCACCTTGGCCTGCGCCTCGGGGGTCAGCTCGATCGAGCCTCCCCCGGGCAACCCGATCTTGCTGATGCGGGGGTAGAAGAAGCCGGTCAGGATCAGCACGACGGCCGACCCGAGAAAGAACGCCTCGACCGTGTCGCTGCCCAGGGCCGTCCGGCCGGGCGTGGTGACGGTCTCGGTGTGCGGGGCGACGCCGGTGGTCACCACGGTGGTCGGACCGGCCCCGGAGCGGTCGAAGACCAGAAAGAGCCCGACCGCGAGCAGGGCCAGGCCGAACACGAACAGGAACCACGGCGCCAACCTCTCGGTCGTCCGCTTCGACGTGTCCGCTGTGGTCATCGACGCCCCCTCCATCGCCCGTTCCCGGACCCGATGCACCGAGTGGACGGCAGCGGCATCGTAGCTGGGGCGACGGGGAGGAGGCGACCGAGGGCCGCGACCCTCGGCGACGGCCCGCTACAGGAAGAGGCCGCTCCCGAAGTAGTCCGCCGAGTGGTCGAGACCGGGCGGGCAGAAGAAGTACCCGCCGCCGATCGGGCTGATGTAGTCGACCAGGGGCTCGTTGATGAGACGGGTCTGGTTGACGATGAACTGCCGGTGGATGTCCTGCTGGTAGCAGGTGAAGATGAGGCCCATGTCGAGGTTGCCGTTGCTGTCGATGCCCCGGTCGTAGTTGTACCCCCGGCGCAGGATCCGGTTCTTCTCCGTCTTGGGCGTGCGCGGGTTGGCCAGACGGATGTGCGCCGTCAGGGGGATGATGTAGCCCTGCGGGTCGGCCGCGTAGTCGGGGGCGGCGAACTCGCTGTTGGCGTCGAGCGGCGCGCCACTGGCCCGCCTGCGTCCGATCATGTTCTCCTGCTCGTAGAGCGAGACGCGGTCCCAGAACTCGGCCAGCATGCGGATGATGCGGACCACCTGGTACGTGCCGCCCTCGGTCCAGGCCGGCTCGCCGTGCCCGCGCTGCACCCAGACCAGGTCGCGCATCTTCGTCGCGTCGGCGGTGTCGGGATTGGCGATGCCGTCCTTGAACCCGAGGAGGTTCCGCGGCGTGCCCGACGGCCGGGGTGGGCTCTTGAAGCCGTCCATCCGCCACCGGGGCTGCATCCCGCCCCGGGTGTGCTTGGTGACGTCCCGCAGGGCGTGGACGACCGTGTCGGCGTCGGCCGCGCAGATCTGCAGGCTGAGGTCGCCGTCGCACTGGGCCGGGTCGAGGTTGTCGTTGGGGAAGGACTCCATGGTGGTGAGCCGGGCCGGCTGGTGCGGCGCCAGCCCGAAACGACCGTCGAAGAGCGATGCGCCCATGCCGAGGACGAACGCCGCCTGCCGCGACGGCAGCACGGGACCGAGGATCCCGTTGTCGTCGGTGGGCTGTGCGGGACCGAGGTTCTCGGGCTGGCCGCCCCGGTAGAGGAGCCGCAGCCGGGCCGTGATCGTGCGCAGGAGGTCCTGGAGGCCGGCGCGGGAGCCGGCGATGACGTCGAAGGAGACGACCGCCGTGGCCGCGGTGGGCTCGCTCAAGATGGCGAGCTGGTGGGGTCCGTCGAAGGACAGGAGCTGCGCCGCCTCGGCGGGGGTGCGCGAGGCGCCGTCGGGAAAGGCGGCCGGGACCTCCTGCGCACCGGCGCTCGACGCCGCCAGGGCGTCGACGAAGGCGCCGGTGCCGGCCACCGCGCCCGCTTGGAGGAAACGCCGCCGGGACAGGTCCATCTCAGCTCCCTCTCGCGCCTGGCGGCGCCGTCACGGGGCCGGCTCAGTCATTCGGGTTCTCCGGGCGGATGGGCAGGTCGAGCAGGTCGGGGATGGCCGAGAGCTGCTCGAGCAGCGCGCTGAGCGAGCCGTCGAGGTCCTCGCGCTGGCTGGTGGTGAGCGACTGCAGCGGCGTCCAGGTGCCGTCGGGCTGCTGGTAGGACTTGAACGCCGCGGTCAGCGCCGCCAGGCCCGTGGTCACGCTGGCCAGCAGGCTGGGATCGCTGATCCGCAGCAGCGGGGTGATGGCCGCCAGGGCGAGCTGGGTGCCCTGGGCGTTGGCCCAGGCCGTGGCCAGGTTGGTGTTGCTCCCCTCGTCGGTCTCGCCGGTCAGCTCGAACTGCAGCGTGTTCTCGAGGATCTCGTGGGTGCGCAGCGAGAGGTCGTTGATCGGCATCAGCATGCTGGGGAACTGGGTGACGAGCCCGTGCACGGCGGCGTCCAGCGCGTTGGCCACCGGGATGAGCTCGCTGGCCGGCTGCCCGTGCCACAGCCCGTACTCCAGGCGCAAGAAGCCGTGGAAGTCCGGACTGTTGACGCCGCCCACGAGGCCGAGGGGGCGCCCGTCGATCTCGTCGTTGAAGTTCCCGAAGGTGTCGTAGGCGGCGCCGAGCCGGGCGTAGTCGAGGTGGGCCGGCAGCCAGAGGGCCTGGGCCGCGGTGAGGTTGCCGCGGTCGACCGCCTGGGTCAGCGCGTCGGTGTCGGTCTCGAGGAGGGCCAGGTACGGGCGCAGGCTGCTCTGGTAGGTGACGATGGCCTGCTGGACCTGGTCCGACTCGACCGGGATGTAGGGGTGGGCCCCGCTGACCTTGGGCCCGGTCACCTCCTCGGGGAGCGAGTAGAGCGTGGCGCCGGTGAAGGACTCGCACTCGAAGGAGTAGCGTCCCGGCGGCAGCACGACGTTCATGGGCACCTCGGTGCCCGGTGCGATCATCTCGATCTCGCCGTAGACCGATGTCTGGTTGGCGCCGACCAGGTCGACGCCGAAGATGCCGTTCTTGCTCGTGTTGTCCACGTTGAAGGTGACCTGGCCCGAGTGCGGCGCCGTCCACCCGGGCGCGCAGGCGCGGTCCGAGACGTCGACCGTGCCGGGTGCACTCCCGCCGTTGGCGTGCGCCGACGGGGCCAGCCCGACGAAGAGCGCGGCGCCGACCGAGGCGGCGAGCGCAATCACCGCGCCGGCCCACACGGCACGCGAGGCCCGCCACCAGGCGCGCCGGGGAGCCGGGTCGCCCCCGGCTCCGTCGGCCGGGCGGCGCCGCACACGCCTCGAAGCCCATTGCCAGTCGAGGTGCATCTGCCTCCGCCTGTGTGGGATCGCTCTCCTTCCGTCAACCACAGAGAAGCGGGTGCCGGCGCACCCGCTTCTCCGTGATGGGATGCTGTGCGATCAGGGGGATTGGTTGCTGTAGGTGTACTCCCCGGCGTCGTCCACCGCCCGGGTGGTGCCCACGGTCACCGTGACCGGCACGGCGGAGCCCGCGGCCCCTTTCGGCGCCGTCACGGTGCAGGTCGTCGCCGGGGCGGCCAGCGTCGAGGACGGTGTGCAGGTCACGTCGGTGGCCGGGCCGTTGCCGAACTTCACCGAGGTGCCGCCGGTGGTGGAGAAGTTCATCCCGTTGATCGTCACCGTCGTCCCCCCGCTGCTCGGCCCGGTGCTCGGCGAGATGGTCCCCTCGACCGGGTAGCTCGGCTCGCCCGTGGTCGGGCTCAGCACGAGCGGTTGGGCCAGCTGGGAGGGCGTCGCCGAGAAGTTGAACAGGTCGTCGAGGGACCCTGCCGTGTTGGCCAGCGAGCCCGGGATCTGACCCAGGCCCCAGTTCTGCTCGATGAAGGCGATGATCGAGGACTGGTCCGTGTTCACGTTGCTCACGTAGTCCTGCTTCGCCCAGGGCGAGATCACCAGGAGCGGGAGCCGGGGCCCCTCGCCGCAGCGACCCTGTTCGTCGAAGACCGGGGTCGTGCCGTACCCGGGCTGCCCGGGTGCGGGGACGGTCCCGCAGGCGTCGGCGCCGGTCAGCGCGTCGGCCGTGGTGTCCGAGGGGTTGCTGACGCCGGCGTAGACGTGGTCGTACCAGCCGTCGGAGTCGTCGTAGGTGACGAAGATGGCCGTGCTCTTCCAGGTCGGCAGGGACTCGATCGAGTTGATCTCGCTCACCAGCCAGTTCTGCTCGTCAATCGGGTCCGAGGTGGCGGGGTGGCCCGTCTCGTACACCGGCGCCTTGAGGTAGCTGACGGCCGGGAAGTTGGTGGCGGGCAGCGTGCCGCCCTGAATGGCGCTGACCAGGTCGTTGAACTCGGACACGTCATAGTTGTGGTTGGCCGTGTCGAACTCACCGGGCGTCGCCGTGTCGGTCCCCACGACGCTCAGCGAGGTGGGCGCCAAGTGGTGCGGGTTCGCCGTGGAGGCGTAGAACTGGAAGCCGTCGTAGTGGGCCGAGTAGTTCGAGTCCGTCCCCCACGGGTTCGCACCCGTCTTCCCGGTGCCACGGAGCGCGGCGCCCACGTTGCTCGTCGAGGTGCACGTGACCGCATCGGGGTTGTTCAGCTGGTTGTAGTCCGACACGCTGGTGACGGGGCCCGAGTACGGGGTGGTCGGGGTGAAGCCACCCTGGAACCAGCCCCAGCTCAGGTTCTTGGCGTTCAGCTGGTCGCCGATGTTCTCGCCGTTGAGCGCCGCCGCCGCGCCGGTCGAGCAGTCGTCCCAGTAGGGCTGGGCGTCGGCGATCAGGGTGGTGCCGCTGCTGCCGTCGGGGTTGGTGTAGGTGACGGCGTCACCGTCCGTGAGGACACCGCGGGCCACGTGGTTGGTGTCGACCTCGCCCGTGTTGCCCGAGGTCACGTTGAGGGCGCCCTGGGTGGAGGGACCGTAGGTGGAGCCGTAGTTGTTGTCGCTCAGGGCGAAGTGCTGCGCGTAGTTCCACTCGGCCGTGACCACGTTGCCGTCGTAGTAGTCCATGACCGTGTTGTTCGTGCAGGCCTGGCCCTCGGGGTCGCTCCCGGTCGCCGTGGCCGTGTAGGTCGGGAACATGTCCTCCGCCCCGTTGTCGGCCGCCTCCTGTTCGGGCGTGTAGTTGTGGTCCTGGTCACAGGTGAGCACGTTGTTCACGTTGTCGGGGTCGAGGCGCACGGGGTTGATCCCGTTGGGGTTGTCGGTGAGGAGGGAGCCCGACAGCCCGTTGACCGACGGGGTGCCCGGCGCCGCGTAGAACGGCTCGCCGTCGGTGTTCGTGGCGTCGGGGTAGGTGGCGAAGTAGTGGTCGAACGAGACGTTCTCGTCGAAGATCACCACCACGTGCTTGATCGGCGTGGTCGTGGGCGCGACCGCGGTGGCCTCGAACACGCGGTCCGCGTGGCGGAGGGCGGCGTTCGCCGTGCCGCCGGAGAACGTGGTGAGGGCCACGGTGCTCACCGCCCCGAGGACTGCGATGCCGGCGACCAGCGCGCGGAGGCGACCAGAACGTATCTTCATTGAGCTTCGTCCCTTCGTCTGTGCCCCGTCGCGAGGGCGGGGGTGTCTTGTGTCAGTCCATCCCGCGGCATCCACCCTGTCGTCTGCCGCTGTCACCTAATCCGCTGCCACCTAATCAACGAAAGGTGAACTCACTGCAATCGATCCGCGCCCGGAGGGTAATTTGCTTGTGCGCGAACTGTGAACGGCCGAGCGACCGCGACGTTCCCCCCGCACCGTCGCGGCGGGGCACAGCCGGGGTGACAGGAGTACCCCTGTGCAACCCCGGGCCGGCGTTGGCGCGGTGCGCGCCAGCGAGCGGCACGCGGCGAGGCGGAGGGTCGCCACCCCGGGTGCCTCCGGTCAGCTCACGGTGACGTCAGCTCACGGTGATCATGGTCGAGGCCGTGTCGTCGTCGGGTCCGGTGGCGACGAGCTCGTGCGGGCCGGGCGTGGTGGATGACGGGATGGCGACGACGACGCTGAAGCGGCCGAAGTAGCCGATGGACGTGGTGGCGAGCGGTGTGCCGGTGGCGTGGTCCAGGTAGATGTTCAGGGGCGCCTCCGAGAAGCTGCCTCCGGTGACCGTCACGCTGCCCCCGGGGGCCACGCTGGCCGGCGAGGCCGCGAGCTGCGGGAAGATGATCTCTTCGATCTCCCCGGGTTGCGTGACCAGGACGAAGCCCGGGTTGTGACTGGCGAAGCGACCGATCGACGACCCGAACGTGATCACCGCCGAGCTGTCGCCGGTTCGGGGGATGGGCTCGCCGGAGGTGAGCGACCCGGCCAGGTCCGCCGTGCCCGCCACCTCGAGCGGTTCCCCGAAAGCGGTGTCGAGGCTGGCCGCCCGGGCCTGGGTGTAGTTCCCGGTGACGCCGGTGGTGCCGAAGTTGTCGACGGTGCCCTGGTTGACCAGATCGCCCGCGATGGTGCCGCCCCCCGTCTCGAGGGTGGCGCCCGGATCGATCAGGACCTGGCTGGCGCTCAGGTTCGTCCCCTCCGACAGGGTGCCCCCGGCCTGGGTGAGCGTCCCGGC
>JBKQIP010000195.1:0-4012 GCA_052148295.1 Acidimicrobiales bacterium | reverse complement strand
GGGCGCGCCGCACCCCGTGCTCGGCGAGGACGTCGTGGCGTTCGTCGTCCTCCGGGAGGGCACCGAGGCCGACGGCGAGACGCTGCGCGACTACGCGCGGGCCTTCCTGGCCGAGTACAAGGTGCCCCGTCGGTATCACTTCGTCGACGCGTTGCCGCGCAACGCCACCGGCAAGGTGGTCAAGCCTGATCTGCGGGCCCGCCTGGCCGACGCCGGCACCTGACATCTACCCGGCCGAGGTCGAGAGCTGCCTCAGCCGTCATCCGGGCGTGCAGGAGGCCGCCATCATCGGCGTGCCCGATCCCACGTGGACGCAGAAGGTGGTGGCCGTGGTGGTGCGGGCCGAGAGAGCGGAGGGGGACGCGCTCACGGCCGAGGCGCTCATCGAGCACTGCCCCCGCGCCCACATCGCCTCCTACAAGAAGCCCGCCGTGGTCGAGTTCGTCGAACGGTTGCCGCGGCAGGGCGGGGCCGTCGACTACGACGCCCTCGACGAGCGCTTCGGCGGCGGCGGGTACCCCGGGCTCGGCCGCGGCGCCTGAGCGCCCGTCGTCCGGGTGGGCCGGGGCGCGGGTTCAGGGGGCCAGCTCGACCGCCAGGTCGGCCAGCGCCGCCATCTCCTCGCAGTAGTGGGCCCGGGAGCGATGGTCGAAGCGGAGGCTGAGACCCGTGGCGCCGATGGCGAGGTAGGACTGCAGGAAGTCCGCGGTGGCGGCGCGGGCGCCCAACGGATCGATCGGTGGTTCGGGCGCCAGGATCAGGTCCAGGGGGGCACCGTGCTGCCCGGCGTAATGTTCCCGCGCCTCGGCGACGGCCGGGTCGGCCAGCAGCTCGGTGAGCTGCTCGAGCTTGAACCCGAAGGGCATCCAGGCGTCGCCCAGCTCGAGCGCCCGGCGCAGCGAGCGCCGCGTCCGGCCACCCACCCAGATCGGGAGGGGCCGGCTGAGCCCCGAGGGCTCCACGATGAAGTCCTCGAACTCGTAATGGGTCCCGTGGTACTCGGGCAGGCGGTGCCCCCACGAGGCCCGGATGGCCCGGATGGCGTCGTCGGACCGCTCCCCCCGTCCCTCGAAGGCATGCCCCAGCACGTCGAACTCGGGCTTCAGGGAGCCGACCCCGACCCCGGCGATGACCCGACCCTGGCTCAGGAGATCGAGGGTGCCGAGCCGCTTCACCAACTCGAGCGGGTGGTGGTACGGCAGGACGACCATGTGGGTCAGCAGCCCGATCCGGGAGGTCGTGGCGGCGAAGTAGCCCAGGGTGGAGAACGGGTCCCAGTAGCGGCCGCCCCGCTGCGTCGACGCCGAGGCGGGAATGGCCATGTGCTCGGAGCAGGCGACCCAGTCGTAGCCGAGCGACTCGGCCTGCCGCACCACCTCGACCACGTCGTCGATGCCGGCCGTGACCTCCCATTCCGGCGGGTCGAAGCGGGGGTTCATGTGCAGGACCGGGGTCACGATGCCGAGCTTGAGCGCCATGGAGCCCGACGGTAGTGCCGGCCCGCCCTCGGGCGCTCGCCCCGGGGCCGGTCCCGGGACCGGCTCGGCCGTGACGCCTACCGGTCGAGGATTTCCCAGCGTGCAACCAGTTTGCAACGGGGGTGCCCCGCTCCTGCACCTCGGGTTGTGCAGGATGCGCCTGCAACGTGTGCACGGCCCCGTGCTGTGGTCGCTCTGAGCGGGGCGGCCACAGCAGGGGGCCGTGGCCAATTGCGGGGCCGGACGGGCCGGGCGGGCCGGGCTCGCCCGCGGGCGGCGGGGCCGGCGGCGACAATGGGGCATGGCATTCGACGTCGCGGGCACCTTCGGCGACGATTACCTCTACTTCTACGCCGACTCGATCGACGACGAGCACTCGGACCGGGACGCGGCGGAGATCCTCGGGCTGCTGCAGCTCGAACCGGGCGCACGCATCCTCGATGCGCCCTGCGGGCACGGCCGCCTCTCCCGCCGGCTGTCCGCGGCCGGCATGGAGGTCACCGGGGTCGACAGCTCGGCCCGGTTCATCGCCATGGCCGACGCCGACCCGGGCGGGCCGGGCCCGCCCCCGGCCTACGTGGAGGGTGACCTGCGCCGGCTCCCCGTGGCGGGGCCCTTCGACGCCGTGGTGTGCTGGTTCACCTCGTTCGGCTACTACGACGACGCCGACTGCCGGGTGGTGCTCGACGAGTTCCACCGGGTGCTGCGGCCGGGCGGCACCGTACTGATCGAGACCATGCACCACGACGGCGTGGTGCGTCACTTCACGGCGGCGCCCGACGCCACCGTGATCACCCGGGGCGACGACTCCCAGGTGGACGTGTCGCAGTTCGCGCCCCTCAGCGGGAGGATCGAGACCGAGCGCACCGTGCACCGCGACGGGGAGACCCGCCACACGTCGCACTACATCCGGCTGCCCACGCCCCCCGAGTGGACGCAGTGGCTGGAGGGGGCCGGGTTCCGCCGCGTCCAATTCCAGGCCGGGGGAGGCGGTCCCCTCCAACTCGACAGCTGGGTCATGGTGGTCCGGGCCGACGCGTAGGGCCAGGTCCGGATCGGGCTCCGGCCACTCCGGTGTACAGTTTCGGTGACGCGGCCGTCAGGAAACGGGGCGACCGCGACGCCCGGTGCGGCGCCCCTGGAGGGACCCATGCATGTCGATCTCAAGGCTCTGGCGGGACCCCGGGACCGCCTGATGGCGGACGGCAGCGTCGACCCCGTCACCGCCGAGGTCATCCGGGGGGCCATGGAGACGATGTGCTTCGAGATGGCCATGTACGTCTCGCGCACGGCCACCACCCCCATCTTGAACCAGTCCAACGAGCGCAACGCCACCATCCTCGACGGCCGGGGCCGCCTGGCCGCCCTCAGCGTCGGCATCCCGCAGTTCATGCTGACCTCGACCCTGCCCGTCCGCTTCGCCCTCGACTTCCTCGGCGCCGACGAGTTCCACCAGGGCGACGTCTTCGTGGCCAACGACCCCTACCACGGCGGGGGGCACCTGCCCGACTACAACGTGTTCGCCCCGGTGGTGGTGGACGGGCGCCTGGTCCTGATCGCCTCCATCCAGTGCCACCACGGCGACACCGGCGGCGCCGTCCCCGGCGGGTACAACGTCACCGCCACCGACATCTGGGGCGAGGGGGTGCGCTGGCCGGTCATCAAGGTGCTCGACCGCGGCGTGGAACGTCGCGACGTGCTCTACACCCTCCAGGTCAACAACCGTCTCGACGGCTACCTGGGAGACCTGCGGGCCCAGATCGGTGCGGCCAAGCAGGCGGCCGACGAGCTGGTGGACCTGGTGGCGCGCTACGGGGTCGACGTCATCGAGTCCGCCGTCGACCACATGATCGACTACGCGGCCCGGCGGTTCGGCGAGGAGATCACCGCCTGGCCCGACGGCACCTACGAGGGCGACAGCTACGTCGACCACGACCCGCTGGGCCACCCGGACATCCACCTCCACGTGGCCATCACCGTCGACGGCCCCCGACTGACCATCGACTTCACCGGGAGCGACGAGCGCCAGGAGCTCCAGGCCTGGTCCACCTACGGCAACACCCGGGGCTACACCGTGGCCCAGGTCGCCGCCATGATGGACCCCGAGATCCCCAAGAACGAGGGCTTCTTCAACTCCATCGAGCTCATCGTGCCCGAGGGGTGCGTCTTCAACCCGCGGCCGGGCCGGCCGGTCAGCGCGGGCACCCACCACCCCGGGGCGGACATCGGTGAGGTGATCGCCGTGGCCCTCTCGGGCGTGCTCCCCGAGCGGGCCGTGCCCCAGACCTACAAGACGGGGATCCCGACGACCATCAAGGGCGTGGACCCGCGCAGCGGGCAGATGTTCGTGGACGGCTCGGCCGAGGTCTACGCCGGCTGGTGCAACGCGGCCAAGGGTATGGACGCCTGGGGCGCGGTCAGCGCCAGCTTCGGCAACCTGTGGAAGGCCACGGCCGAGATCAACGAGAGCCTCTACCCCCATATCCAGTGGAGCCGTGACTACCGCACCGACTCGGGCGGCGCCGGGCAGTGGC
>JBKQIP010000194.1:0-7782 GCA_052148295.1 Acidimicrobiales bacterium | reverse complement strand
CCCGACCCCGAGGCCCACCCGTCCGCGCCGGAGTACCTCGCCCGGGAGTCGGTGGGGCCGTGTCCCCCCTCGAGGCGTAGCGCCTAGCATCTCTCCCGGCAGCGTTGTGCCACCGGGCGTGATGGCGCGCCCCGCCGCCTGCCCACATCACAGTCAGGAACGTCCGCCCGTGCCCGCAGTGCGTCTCAACCAGAAAGTCGCCGTCGGTGTGGTGTTCGTCTCGGCCATGTTCATGAACATCATGGACATCACCATCGTCAACGTCGCGCTCCCGACGATCGGGCGGCAGTTCCACATCCCCCCGACGGCGGTGGACGGGGTCGTCATCGCCTACCTGGTCAGTCTGGCCGTCTTCATCCCGGCGTCGGGATGGCTGGGCGACCGCTTCGGCGGCAAGCGGGTCCTGATCACCGCCATCATCGTGTTCACCGTGGCCTCGGCTCTGTGCGGCCTGGCCCAGAGCTACTCGCAGCTCGTCCTCTTCCGGGTCATCCAGGGCGCCGGCGGCGGCATGCTCGCCCCGGTGGGCATGGCCATGCTGTTCAGGGTCTTCCCGCCGGCCGAGCGCATCCGGGCCTCGAGCATCCTCACGGTGCCGACCACCGTGGCACCGGCGGTGGGACCGGTCCTCGGCGGGTTCCTGGTCACCACCCTGTCGTGGCGCTGGGTGTTCTTCGTCAACGTCCCGCTCGGCGTGGCCGCCGTGACCTTCGGGGCGCTGTGCCTCGAGCGGTCGGCGCCGCAGAAGGCCGGCGCCTTCGACCTGCCCGGGTTCCTGCTCGGGGGTTCGGGTCTGGGCCTGCTCATGTACGGCGTGTCCGAGGGCCCCCTCAAGGGCTGGTCGTCGCCGGGTGTGCTCGGGGCCTGCCTGGCCGGCGCGGTGCTGCTGGGGATCTTCGTGCTGGTCGAGCTGCGGATGTCCCAGCCCCTGGTGTACCTGCGCCTCCTGAGCGGCCGGCTCTTCCGCTCGACCAACGGCGTCATGTTCCTGGCCGGGGCGGCCTTCCTCGGCACCCTCTACCTCATTCCTCTCTACTTCCAGGACGCGCGGGGATTGAGCGCCCTCCAGTCGGGCCTCTCCACCTTCCCCGAGGCGTTCGGCGTCATGTTCGGCGCCCAACTGGCCACCCGGCTGATCTACCCGCGGCTGGGTCCGCGCCGCCACATCACGGGGGGTCTGGTCGGCCTGGCCGCCACGATGCTCCTCCTCACCCAGCTCACCCTCACCACCAACCTGTGGCTCATCCGCGTCGTCATGTTCACGCTCGGGATCATGATGGGGCAGGTGTTCGTCCCCAACCAGGCGGCCTCGTTCGCCCAGATCTCCCCGGCCGACACCGGTCGCGCCTCGACCATGTTCAACACCGGACGCCAGCTGGGCAGCGCGGTGGGCGTGGCCATTCTCTCCACCGTGCTGATCGGGGTGGGCTCGGCCCACGCCGCCGGCGGGACGTCGCACCCCGACATGCGGGCCTACCACCTCGCCTTCGCCACCGCGGCGCTCTTCGCCGTGGGCGCCATCGGGTTCTCGTGGTCGATCCATGACAGCGATGCCGCCGAGACCATCGTGCGCCGCCGCCCCAAGGCGCCGCGCCACGCCCCTCCACTCCCGGTCCGCGAGAGCCTGGCCTGACGTCGCCGCCGGTCCGGCCACGGTTGCCGGCGCCCGGCGCACCGGAGAGACTGCGCCGATGTCGCCGAGCGCACGTCGGCGTGTTCTGCGGGTCCAGCATGGGTGCCCGCCCGCCGTTCGCGTCCGCCGCCGCCACACTCGGCCGCGTGCTGGCCCGGCGCGACATCGGGCTCGTCTAGGGGGAGCCTCCGTGGGTCTCATGGGCCTGCTGGCCGACGCCTTCATCATGCTGCCCGGCGGGTTCGGCACCCTCGAGGAGTTCATGGAGGTCGTCACCTGGCGCCAGCTCGGGCTGCACGACAAGCCCGTCGGCCTCCTCAATCTCGACGGGTACTTCGACGATCTCCTCCGCTTCGTCACCCGCGCCGTCGACATGGGGTTCGTGCGCCCGGGCCACGCCGAGACGATGGCCGTCGCCGATGACCCGAGGTGGTCGTGACCTGGTGGCGCCCGGACCCGGGGCGCTCAGACCCCGTTGAGCTCGGGGTGGCGCTCCTCGCGCCAGTGCGCCTCCAACTGCCACAGCTGCTCCGATGACCCGGGGAAGCCGTAGAAGTAGCCCTGGGCGAACTCGCAGCCCATGGCGAAGAGGGCGGCGGCCTGCGCGCCGGTCTCGACCCCCTCGGCCACCACGCTCAGCCCCAGCGAGTGGCCCAGGCTGATCATCCCGCTGACGATGGCCGATCCCCGGTTGTCGCCGGGGACGTCGAGCTTGGCGATGAAGCGTCGGTCGATCTTCAGCCCCGAGATGGGCAGCTCCTGGAGCTGCCAGAGATTGGAATAGCCGGATCCGAAGTCATCGAGATTGATCGACACCCCCATGGCCCGTAACGCCGTCAGGACCTTCTCGACCTCGGCCACGTCGAGCAGCGCCTTCTCGAGAATCTCGAGCCCGACATGGTCCGGTGAGACCCCGTGGGACTCCATACGCTCGTGCACGTGCTCGGCGAATCGGGGGTTGGCCAACTCCTGGGGCGACACATTGACCCACAGCCGAAAGCGCTCGGAGAGTCTGCCCGTCGCCTGCCAGTGGGCCAGGTCGGACAGCGTCCGCTCGAGCACCCACGCCCCGATCGGAACCACCAGGCCCGCGTCCTCGGCCACGTCCAAGAAGGACTCCGGGAGCATGGTCCCGTGACCGGGACGATCCCAACGGAGCAGGGCTTCGGCGCCCACGACCGAGCCGGTCCGGATGTCGACGCACGGCTGGTACGCCAGGGTCAGGTCGTCGTCGTCCAGGGCGGTGCGCAGGCCTCGCTCGATCTCGAAGCGCTCCATGACCTGCACGCGCATGCCGCTGTCGAAGAGCTCCCAGCGTCCCCGGCCGCCCTCCTTGGCCCGGTACATGGCGGTATCGGCATTGCGCAGGAGGGTCTCCTCGTTCTGCCGGGGTGCGCCCCGTCCGGTGACGGCGATGCCGATGCTGCCGGTGAGGTTGTGCTCGACCCCATCGATGGTCGTGGGCCGGGCCAACGCGTCGAGCGCCCGGGCGGCCAGACGGCAGGCCTCGGCCATGCCGTCCACGTCGGGGCACACGATGACGAACTCGTCGCCGCCGAAGCGCGCCACGCTGTCAGTCGCCCGCACGGCGTCCTTGAGACGACCGGCCATGCTCTGCAGGACACGATCGCCCACCTGGTGCCCGAACAGGTCGTTGAGCACCTTGAAATGGTCCAGGTCGATGAAGAGCACCGCCATGGCGCACTCCGTGCGCCGGCACTCCTCCAGCGCCTGGGCCAGGCGCTGGTCGAGCAGGGCCCGGTTGGGTAGTCCGGTCAGCGGGTCGTAGAGCGCCTGATGGGCGTTGACCGCTTGGAGCCGGTCGATGAGTGCCCGGTTCTCGGCGATCAGCCGCCGCCGGGTCATGGCGTGCACCACGGTCTGGAGGAACATCTGGGGGGCGACGGGCTTGATCAGATAGGCGTCGAGGCGGCCCACGGCGGCGACCGCCATGTCGAGACTGGCGAAGCCGGTCAGGAGGAGCACGGGGAGGTCGGGATTGCGCTCCTTGAGGGTCTGGGCCAGCTCGATGCCGCTGCGGTCGGGCAGCTGGTAGTCGACCACCACCACCGTGGGATCGTGCACGACGGCCAGGTCGAGCGCCTCATCGGCCCGGCCGGCCACGACCGTGCGGATCCCCTCGACGGTGAGCAGGTCCACCAGGCTCTGGCGCATGCCCTCGTCGTCGTCGACGATCAGTACGATCTCCTCGTCATGGAGGTCGTCCGTCGCAGGCGTCACGTACGCCCCTCGCCGTAGGCGGCGGCCACCTCGTCGAGCAGGCGGGCGGGGGGCACCGGCTTGGTCAGGAACGATTGGACCTTTCCCCTGACCAATTCCCGATCACCTTCCTCGATCCGCTGCGCCGACATCATGATGACCGTCGGGGGAGGTGAGATGGCGCTGACCACCTCGATCCCGGTCCGCCGCGGCATGGCCTGGTCCAGCACCATCACCGTAACCCGCTCGGTCGCCAGTACGTCGAGCGCGGCCTGCCCGTCTTCCGCCTCGATGACGGAGTACCCGGCCGATCGCAGGATGTCGGCCACCGAGGTCCGCATGGCGGCCTCGTCGTCCACGACCAGCACGTCGGTGTCGGGGCTCACGAGGGGACCGCCTCGACGAGCACGGGGAGCTCCACCGTGACGCGCGCGCCGCCGGTGGGGACGTTCTCCAGACGGATGGTCCCGCCGTGCGCACTGACCAGCCGGTGCACGATCGCCATGCCCAGACCGGTGCCACTGTGCTTGGTGGTGAAGAAGGGCTCGAAGACCCGGTCCTGGACCGCTTCGTCGAATCCCGGCCCCGCGTCCTCCACCACCAGCCGGGCCACGTCATCCGACATACGAGCGCTGACACGGACGGTGCCGCCCTGGGGCATGGCCTGGTACGCGTTGGTGAGCACGTTGGTGAGGACCTCCGCCATCTGTCCCCGGTCGCCCGCGAAGGTGTAGGACTCGAGATCGCTCATGAGCTCGATGCCCGGAGGGGGAGGGGTGGCAGCCAGGACCTCTTCGACCAGGTCGGTGATGTCGATGGACGTGAGATCCATTTCGCGTGGGCGGACGAAGGCCGTGAGGTCGTCGGCCAGGGTCGATGCCTTCTGGGTCTCCCGCTCGGCCATGTCGAGGTTTCTCGACAGCAGATCGGAGACCGGCTGCGGCAGCTCGCGCCGGATGAGGTAGAGGGCGTTGGTGACGGCGGCCAGCGGATTGCGGAGCTCGTGACCCACCACCATGGCCATCTCGCCCACGGCGGTGAGCCGCTCCCCCCGCACCAGGGCGTCCTGCGCTTCCTCGAGATTGCGCAGCGACTGGTTGAGGTCGGCGGTGCGGTCCTCGACCAGTGCGGTGGCATAACGGTTCCGGCGGTGGAGGATCTCGACGGTGACACCGATGAGGACGGCGAACACCACGCCGAGGCAGAGCAGGATGAGGGGGAAGGTCTTGGCCACTCCCCCGATGAAGGGCCGGCGGGCGGCCGCCACCAGGGTCCAGTTCGAGCTCCCCACCGGGACGGTGGCCCGCACCACCGATCCGCTGAGGGGCACGACGCTGCTGGTGCTGACCAGGAGGTGGCTGGTCTCGGGGCTCCCGGCGCCGTAGAGCACGGCCTTCAGTTGATCGAAGGGCTTCCCGGTCGTCACCGGCGTGGCCGTGTAGGGATCGAGGGAGAACTGCTCGTACACCGCCAACCCGGCCGGGACCGAGGGTGCGCCGATGGCGAAGCGCGCCGTGCTGTCCTTGCCGTCGTAGCTCACCGGGCCGGCCATGGCTTGGCCCTTGGCCTTGGCGGACGCGGCCTGCTCGACCGTGGCCAGGGCGGCTCCCCCCAGGACCTGGCCCGTGTGGAAGTCACTCTTGCCGGCGGTGGCGATGACGACGTAGGAGGACCCGGACTTCCTGACCAGGACCAGCGGCAGCGTCGCGCTGTCGCCCGGCGACCGCGAGAAGGCACTCGGAGACCCGTCGGTGGCGGTCACCCCGGTGGCCGCCGAGTTGAGCAGGGTCCCCAGATCCGAGAGGATGTCCGAGGCGTAGGCGGCCGCCTGCGTGGCGTCGCTCTGCAGGAGGGCGTGCTCCTGCTGGTCGGTGCTGTGCCGCGTCACCAGGTACCCGACGACGCTGACCACGATCACGATGAGGGCGACGGCCACGGAAACGAGGGCGGGCCGCCTGCTTCGTCCGGATGCCACGACGCCCTACCCCTGGACCGCGCCCGACCGGGCCCGCACCGGACCCGGAACGCTCGCACCGGCGCGTCCCCCCATCATCGTCACTGCAGCCGATGACCTCACCGTCCCCCCGATCGGCACCCCTCGTGATCGACCCACGCTCGAGAGGCGAATTTACCATGAACCACCTGCCGAAACAGATTCTCGAGGTGCTGCAACCTCCATTGAGACCGCCAGGATGCCGATGTCTATCGCCCACCCCCCTGGGGAGAGCGAGCGCTTCCGGCCAGTGAGCGCCCCCGGCTGGATCCGAACCTGTCCGGTACGGACCTAGTTTGTTTCGTAATTTCCACTCACCGCCACCTTCATCCTCGTGGGCGGCGGAACGCTTTGACCGTTACGTAGTCACTGAAGCAGCTTGAAGTGTTCGAAGTAAGCGGACCCCGATTGTTGAGCCACTCCCTAAGCGAGTGTGAGCTGCTGTCGGTGGAGCCAGGCCTCGACGAACTCGATCGGGGAGAGCCAGCCGTGTGCGCTGTGGGGCCTGTTGATGGTGTAGTCGATTCGCCAGTCCTCGAGGAGGACCTTGGCCTCGAGGAGCGAGTCGAAGCGCTGGCCGTTGAGGTACTCGTCGCGTAGTCGGCCGTTGAAGCTCTCGATCCAGGCGTTCTGCCACGGGGACCCCGGGTCGATGAAGACGGTGTCGGTCCCGTTGAAGCGGCACCTGTCGGCCACCGCGTAGGCGATGAACTCGGGCCCATGGTCGAAGCGCACGTAGGCGTGGGCACCGCGCTCGACGGCCAGGCGCTCGAGGCAGCGGACCACCCCGTCGGCGTCGATGGCGCGCTCGACGTCGATGGCCAGGGGCCTCGCGGCTGTACTTGTCGATGATGTTCAAGAGCTTGAGCATCCTCCCGTCTGCGCTCTGGTCGAACATGAACTCGCCCCCAGATCACATTGGGCCGGATCGGGCACATCGCCCCGACCGACACCCCGATGCCGCGCAGCGGTCGCTTGCGCTTGCGATAGGGCACACGCAGGCCTTCTGCCCGCCAGAGGCGATGGATCCGCTTGTTGTTGACCCTCCAGCCGGCCTTGCGGGCCGCCGTGGCGGCACGCCTCCAGCCCCAACGCGGACGGCGGCGCCAGCTCGTCGTCGCTCGGCACCGGGGCGGCGAGGCGCTGAGTGGATCTGGGCTGGCCGACGAGCGCAGAGGCCCGTCGTTCACTCACCCCGAACTGCTCTCGGAGGGCCACGACAGCCCGCCGGCGGCGGTCCGGGGTCAGAAGTTTCCCGGTTCAGCTCCTTCAACATGTCGATGTCAAGGGCCTGGTCGGCCACGATCTTCTTCAATCGGGTGTTCTCGCGCTCGAGCTCCTTGAGGCGTTTGGCGTCGTCGGCCTTCATGCCGCCATACTCGTTGCGCCAGCGATGGAAGGTCTGCTCGGACATCTCGAGATGCCGGGCCACCTCCTCGACGGTCTTGCCTTGGGCCAAGAGCTTGTCGCCCTCGGCCAGCTTGCGGATCACCTGCTCGGGCGTGTGACGCCGATTCTTCATCTGTGCTGTCCTCCTCGTCTCATCTTGGGACATTGGACTCGCACAAGAGGTGGATCAGCTCACGGGGATCCGGTCAGAAGCTCTTGGCGAAAGAGCGATCTTCTTGAGTGTTGCAGCGGTCCTAGGTGTCGAGGAACTTCGGATCAGACAGGACGGCGGCCCGTTCCCGGTGTCGGCGCATCTTCTCGCACTGCAGGCGGCGATCCTCGGCGTGCTCGAGATGGCGCCGGAGCGTATACCGGCGGGCGCCATTCCATTGATCGCGGACCGGGGCTAAGCGTCTCGACTACGGCCTTTCACTCATCAGTTTCAGGGTTCGAGTCCCTCAGCGCCCACCGTAGGTGTCAGACACAGAAGAAGGGGGGAAGGGCCGGGGGCGGCCGGAAGCCGGACAGGGGAGGACGCGAGCCAGAC